>JAISHT010000021.1 GCA_031262415.1 Elusimicrobiota bacterium
TAATACTGAAAGAGTACACAAAGGTTTAAAATATATTACTCCAATGGAATATATTTTAAGCCGTCCCACAGCTCAAATCCAAGTTGTCCAAAAGTCTCATATGTATTGATGTCTAACAAGGGCTTGACAATTTTCTGTTTTTTTATTATATTATTATTAACATACTCCCCAAGGTGCTATCTTTTATAGATAAACACATTATGGGGAGTCTCTTTTTTTATGACGACATATAACAAACCATTTCTAACTTTTGAAGAACAAGTAAATCTGCTTGAAAAACGTGGTGTAATTATTTCAGATAGAGCGGAGGCCTTATCTTTTCTTAGTAAAGTAAGTTATTATAAGTTTGGAGGATATACACTCTTTTTTGAGGCCAAAGGAACAAGTTCTCAACGCAGTAGCATTTACCCACATAACACAGAGTTTAAAGAAATAATTGCATTATATGAGTTTGATAGAGAGCTTCGCAATTTAATGTGGGAAGCTCTGTCAAAAATAGAAATAGCAGTAAAAACAAATATTACACATATCCTTACTTCAGTGAAATCAGCTTCTCAAGGGGCCTTTGTTTTGTATGATACTTCGTTGTTTTCAAATAAAGACAAACAAGATGTTATATTGGATAAAATATGGAAAGCTGTGTTTAAAAATAAAGCAGAAAAATATATTGACCATTATTGTAAAAAATATTGTGAAAAAAGCTGTATAAATAGAACTGCCCAAAAATCTAATAATGACCCAAAGGATTGTTCAGAGAAAATACCTTTATGGATGGCTTCTGAAGTTATGACTTTTGGTAACATATCAGTATTATTTAAATATCTAAACACTGATACAAGAAACGATATTTCAAAGCCATTAGGAATAGATGGATACTATTATACCTCTTGGCTTCACACTTGTTCTGTTGTAAGAAATATCTGTGCCCATCATGGACGACTTTTTAATAGGAACAATATGGTTTTTCCTAAAAAACTTGATAAACCTTGGCATGTTGTAAAATCAAATACATTTTTTGCCATTCTTTGCTGTGTCAAAGAAATGATGCGTTTTCATAAAATAGATTCTGCAGAATGGAAACAAAAAATAGAAAATTTAATAAAAACAGCAAATTTTAGAGATAAAAATATCTCAATGGGGCTTTTTGATGGTTGGGAACAAACGGCTCTGTGGAAAAGATAATTTAAGGATTTTTTAATATGGCTAAGCAGAAAGAAGATTATTATAGAGTGCTGGGCGTGGAGCGCAGCGCAACGCAGGTTGAAATTAAAAGCGCATATCGCAAGCTTGCGATGAAGTATCACCCCGATAGAAACCCCGGCAATATTGAGGCGGAAGAACAATTTAAAACGGTTAACGAGGCTTTTGAAGTTTTATCAGACGATAAAAAACGCCAACTCTACGACGCTTACGGCCACGAGGCCGCTAGTATGGGCGGCGGACCGGGCGGGTTTTCAAGCGGCTTTGGCGGATTTGAAGATATTTTTAGCTCCGTTTTTGGCGATATGTTTGGCGGTAGTTTTGGCGGTGGCGCAAGCCGCCAAAGGGCTCCGCGCGCCGCTAGAGGCAATGATATCAAACAAAACATCACCCTTACGCTGGAAGAGGCGTATAGCGGTATGGAAGAAAGCATAAGCTATAACCGCATTGATACTTGCTCAGTTTGCCACGGCACGGGGGCGCAGGAAGGCAGCGGCGTTAAAACTTGCCCAACTTGCAAAGGCTCGGGCGTTGTTCAGTTTAGCCAAGGATTTTTTTCTATGCGTCAAACCTGCCCAGATTGCAATGGGCAAGGCACTCTTATAGAAAAACCTTGCCGCTCTTGTAGAGGCGTTGGGCGTGAAAAAGCAAAAAATACTATTACGGTTAAAATACCTCAAGGCGTGCGCGACGGCATTGTTTTGCGTGTTCCAAATGGCGGCGATATCGGCGCAAATGGCGGCGGGTATGGGGATTTGTATATTGAAACCAAAGTCAAAAAGCATAAAATTTTCCAGCGAGATGGCGACGATTTGATTATAGAGCGTGATATTTCTTACCCTTCTGCCGTATTAGGCGATGTTTTTAAAGTTGAAAATATTAAAAAAGAAGAAGTTAAAGTTGTAGTGCCAGAGGGCTCCGAGCACGGGGCGGTAGTTTCGCTTGAAGGCGAGGGTATGCCTGTCTTGGGTAAGGCTGGCAGGTACGGCAATTTAAAAGTTGTATTAGGCATAGAGATACCTAAAAAACTTACCCCAAAACAAAAGGAATTAATAAAAAACTTAGGCGAGAGTTTTGCAAAAGAAGAACCCAAAAAAAATATTTTTGAAAAGTTTTTTAGTTTCTTGTTTTAGTGAGTTGATATTAAAACAAAACAAAGCATCACAGATTTTGCCCGTGGTGCTTGATAAACGGGCCGAAAAGAGGGAATCAAGTCAACTGCTTGAAAATTAAATAGAAACCTCTTTTATAGGTTCAAGTCCTTTTGTTTTTGTAAACTTCATATTATGCTTGAAATTTGTTATGCAACTAGAAGCGTCAATCTTTTCAAAATTTATCTTATTTATTGTATCTTTTACGGGCATAAGGGATAAAAGAATTTGTTCTTCAAGGTGTCCAGTAGAAGGGTTTACGATGTCGTCTACAATATTAACTAAAAACTTATCTATAGGAAATAGGGCTTCTATTTCTCTAGCAATTCTTAATGCAATACTGCAAATATAGTCTTGATATATTTCATTTCTTTTAGAAATAGGCATTGCTCTTGTTGAAAGCTTACCCGTAGAGGTAAAAGAAAGTTTTTCTTGTGGGATAAAATCATTCATTTTTCTGCTTTTAATTTTAATCTTAACAATTCCACCATCATGTTTAAAGATTAATTCGTGCGCCAAATTAGTTAAGCATTCGTTATCAAAAAAGCTTTTAAAACATTCTACATATACAGCTGGATTATTATCCAACAATCCTTTAGATAGTCTTTGATATGCTTCCCATTCAGCAAGCCTGTTTATATAGTTGTTTCTTTTTATTTCAAATAGTTTTGAGTCAAGTTTTTTGCCTTTTAGTATTTTACCCAAAAGAATTCTTTTTCTATATTTTTCCAATTTAAAGATCTTATCAAAGAAGGATGGGATATAATTTTTAAAATTATTTTTTGCAGTAATCCTGTTTGATTGATTGAATTCTGGTTTCAGAGGAGCATCTTTACTGTTAATTTCAGTCCAGTTTATTTTCTTAGAACAATCTTTATGCACGGTTGTTATAAAAGATAAAAATTCTTCTTGCTCTTCCACTGCATTTCTTGCATTTCGTGCCTCTTGTCTTTTTAAAGATATTTTATGCTCTCGTTCTGCGGATCTGGCAGATCTCCTTTGTATTCTATCTAATTCTCTCAAAAAACCTTTAAATGTTGCCATAATATCCCCTTTTTATAAATCTAAACTATTTCCTTAACAACTCCAAAAACTCGGTTTCGGTTAAAACTTTAACGCCTAAAGATTGAGCTTTAATCAGCTTGCTGCCAGCCTCTGCGCCAGCCACAACGGCATAGGTTTTGGAAGAAACAGAGCCTGATACCTTGGCCCCATTTTCTTTAGCTAAAGCCTCGGCTTGGGGGCGGGTCATTGTGGCAAGCTCGCCGGTAAAAACAAAAGTTTTACCGCTAAGTTTGCCGCCTCCGCTAGCAATAACTTGCGTAAAAATTAAACCCGCTTTTTTGAAATTATCAAGCTCGGCCTTAATTTCAGGCGAGTTAAAAAAATCAAAAATACTAGCCGCCACTATAGGCCCAACCTCTGGGATTTTTTGCAAGTCTTCAAGCGGGCTGTTTTGTAGGTTTTCTATATTTTTAAAATGCTCCGCCAAAACGGTAGCGGTTTTTGCGCCAATATGCATTATGCCAAGGCCGTAAATAAATTTATCAAGCGGACGGTTTTTGCTTTTTTCTATGGCGACAAGCAAATTATCCGCCCGTTTATCTGCAAATAAATCTAGAGCCAGCAAATCAAAAAAAGTAATGTTATAAATATCGGAAAGTTTTTTTAATACGCCCTTGTCAACTAACTGTTCAACGGCTTTATCGCCTAGTCCGTCAATATCCATAGCGGCGCGCGCGGCAAAATGCGTTAAGCGGCCTTTAATTTGCGCAGGACAATTTGGATTAATGCAGCGCAGGGCAACCTCGCCTTCTTCTTGATAGAGCTTGCTTTGGCAAACGGGGCAATTTACAGGCGGAAGAATTTTTTGCCCGCCGCCGTCTTTAAATAAACTTATAACTTTTGGTATAACTTCGCCCGCCCTCTCTATTAAAACAGTGTCGCCCTCTTTAACGCCAAGGCGGGCAATTTCGTCAAAATTATGCAGCGAGGCATTAGATATTGTAACGCCTGAAAGTTTGACAGGTTCCAGCTCCGCCACTGGCGTAATAACGCCCGTTCTGCCAACGGAAAATATTATTTTATTTATCTTTGTTTGGGCCTGCTCGGCGGGGTATTTCATAGCTATTGCCCAGCGGGGGCTTTTAGCCGTTGCTCCTAAAATTTTTTGCAAGGCAAAAGAATTTACTTTTACAACTAAACCGTCTGCGTCGTAGGCTAAAGCGGGGCGTTTGTTTTTAAAATCATTATAAAAATTTAAGACGCTTTCTATATCAAAAAAAAGTTTTTCAATGCCAGAAGTCGGCACTTGCCAATTTTTACACTGCTCTATAAATGCGCTTAAACTTTCTGCCTTAATTTCCCCAAAGCCAAAAGAATGGGCGAAGAATTTTAAAGGACGCTTGGCGGTTATTTTTGGGTCTTTTTGGCGGATAGAGCCAGCGGCGGCATTACGAGTATTTGCAAAAGCGGGCAAGCCGGCGTTTAATTGGTTTTGGTTTAAAATTTGCAAATCGGCTTTATCAATAAAAATTTCCCCACGGATTTCTAAAACAGGCGGAAGCGGTAAATTATCTGGGTTATAAAGTTTGTGCGGTATAGATTTTATTGTTTTAACATTTTCTGTAATATCCTCGCCAATTTTACCGTCGCCACGGGTGGCGGCCTGCGTTAAAATACCGTCTTTATAAGTGAGCGAGCAGGAAACGCCGTCAATTTTACTCTCAACAAGCATTTCAAACTTTTCTTGCCCTAAAAATTTTGCGGTTTTTATATGCCATTGGCGGATTTCTTCGGTATTATAAGTATTATCAAGCGACATCATCGGCAAAAGATGATTAACGGGAGCAAAGGCTTTTGATGCCTGCCCGCCAATATTTTGCGTGGGGGAGGTTGGGATTATAAGCTCGGGGTTTTGGGCCTCAAGCTCTTTTAGACGGGCGTAGAGGCGGTCGTATTCAATATCGGTAATTTCAGGCGCATCTTTGTTGTAGTAGAGATTGTTGTGATAATTAATTAAAGCCCGTAAATTTTCAATTTCCTGCAGCTTTTCCATTTTTACGCTCTTTTTTTATTTGATCTAAAAGGCCGTTAATAAATTTGCCGGAATTTTCGGTAGAATATTTTTTTGCCAGTTCAATGGCCTCGTCAATAATTGCGGGCACGGGGGCATTATCTTGGCTAAAGACAAGTTCGTAAGAGGCCATTCTTAAAATAGCTCTATCCACCGCCGACATACGCTCTAGCGACCAGTTTGCCGCCTTAGAAGAAATAATTTTATCTATTTCTTTAATATGCGTATTAGCGCCGACTACTAAATCTTTACAAAATGCAAAGGTTTCCTCGTCAAGGTTATGGAAAAAGTTATTTGCAAAAAGGGAAGAATCGTCTGTGGAAAGCTTCCCCGTGTCGCTGAAGTAAAGTGTTTGTAAGGCATATTCTCTTGCAAGTCGTCTTTTGCTCATAATGGCCCCAGTTGTTAAAATTACTCTATAAATTCTATCATATAAAAAGCCATAGTTGAAAATTTGCAAACATTAAGCAAAGATATGGTATAATATTTGTGTCCCCAAAAAAGGGGGCTATTTATTTTGGGCGCAAGCCCGTTTCAGAACTGAATGAAAATAAACAATAACAGAAGCAGTAAGGATCTTTTAAGAAAGAACGAACAGATCCGCGTGCCAGAAGTTAGATTAGTTGATAGCGACGGCACAATGCTAGGCATTGTCAACACATATGTTGCGCTTAGCAAAGCGAGAGAACAAGAGCTTGACCTGGTGGAAATTTCACCAACAGCCCAGCCTCCTGTAGCAAAGATATTAGATTACCCCAAATATCTTTACGAACAGGGCAAAAAGAATAAAGACGCTAAAAAGAAACAAAAAGCTGTAGTAATGAAGGAAATAAAGCTTAAATCCAGAATAGCGTCCCACGACTTAGAGGTTAAGGTTAAGCAGATTGAAGGATTTCTTAAAAAGAAAGATATGGTTAGAGTGTCCGTCGTGTTCTATGGGCGCGAGAACCAGCATAAAGACATCGGTTTTACCATGCTTAACGATATCAAAACCCGTTTAGCCGAAGTAGGCGATGTTGATGGCAACATACAAACGCAGGGCAACAGAGTCACAGCGACTTTTATCCCTAAAGCGTAAAAAAATAAAGAGGTAAGCAATAATATGCCAAAGTTGAAAAATCATAGCGGCGCAAAGAAGAGAGTCCGCGTAACCGCAACCGGCAAATACAAAAACAGAAAAGCCGGCAGGAGGCACTTACTCGCCCCTGAAAAAGCAAGCATAAAAAGAGAAAGAAGGGAAGCCGGTATTATTGAGGCTAATTCCCCCGAAGGGAAGTTCTTGAAAAAGTATCTTCCTATGAAATAAGGTTGGAGTGGTTGAAAAATGAGAATAAAATTTAGCGTTGCAAGGCACGCAAGAAAGAAAAAAGTTCTTAATAGAGCAAGCGGTTATTATGGGGATAAATCCCGCCGCTTAAGAATGGCCACCCAGCAGGTGGATAAATCCTTAGTCCATGCCTATACCGATAGAAAAGACAAAAAAGGTAATTATAGGTCCCTTTGGATTACAAGGATAAATGCCGCAGTAAGAGAAGAGGGTATGAATTACTCTACCTTTATCAGCGGTTTAACAAAAGCCAATATCACCCTTAACAGGAAGATGTTATCAGAAATGGCGATTAAAGACCCAGTTTCTTTTAAACAACTTGTAGATATTGCAAAGACTTCAGCGGCAAAATAACTTTTGCTAGCAGGTTTTGTTAGGATAAAACCCCCGTGTGTTTAAAACACACGGGGGTTTTTTGTGGCGTCTTTGCCGTAAATTTTAATTTTTTTGCAAGGTTTTTAAAGACAAAAACACGGTAAAACCAAACGGCGAAAATACAAAAAACAAAATAAAAACAAAGCACAAAAAACTGCGAATGCGATTGCGTCGTAGCGAAGAGAAGACGAATTGCGCGAGAATTGCAATAGGCGGTTTATCGTCGTGAACTTGACGGGGGGGGGGCGTAAATTTTTTAAAATTTTGTTGAAATTTAAAATGGAAAATTA
>JAISHT010000057.1 GCA_031262415.1 Elusimicrobiota bacterium
TTTATTTCCTTTAATAGGCAGGCCTTTGCAGCCATATCTTTTTGTTGATGTAAAAAACAACTACTCCACCACTTTGCAACTACCAGAGTATTACGAGCTTAAAAAACAAATGAGCGAGCTTGGCTTTTCTATGAGCTTTATTTATTCTTTCTTTATTAAAAGCCACTTTTTTGCAATAATAAAAGCGCCGTTTACTTCCGTTCATAGGCTCTTGTCGCTTACCACAAATTCGCTTATGGCAATATCTACCCCAAAGCCCGATATTGAGGGCCCAATTCCTCCCATAAATACCAGCGGCGAAACTATGGATATGGCTGATTTTAATACTTATTTGGATACGCTTTCAAAACGCGTTTACAAGGCTGATGTCGGCCTGTTAATTGACGGCGAGGAGTTCTTTTCCCACTTCATTTTAAACGCTAATAAAGCAACTCATTCCATTTTTATAAGGCTATACATTTTTGGGGCTGATCCTTATGCCGTTAGGCTAGCCGATGTGCTTAAAGAAAAATCAAACGAGGGTGTGCAAGTAAGGCTTATTTTGGACGATTTAAATACGCTTCTTAACTTTAAAAAAGAGCCTGATTTAACCTATCCAAAAGATTTTGTAATGCCAAATATCAAAAGTTATTTGAAAGAAGATTCCAAGGTAAAAGTGAGAACAAGGCCAAATACTTGGGGCACTTTTGACCATAGCAAAGTTATAATAATAGACCGTGATTTGGCCTATACTGGCGGTATGAACTTTGCTGAGGAATACCGCTACACTTGGCATGATATGATGGTTTCCTTGCGCGGCCCTGTCGTCGGGCGGTTAGTAAAAGATTTTTACGAGTCTTGGTCTTTTGTCGGCTGGGGCGGGGATTATGCGTCGCTCTACAGGCAAATTTTCAGCAAAAGGCAAAGGGAGCAAAATATAGAAAAGCCCGGTATGGTTGATGTTCGCTTGCTTTATACCACGCCCGGCACGGCGCAAATTTTCCACGCTCATTTGGAAGCTATTAAGCGGGCTAAAAAGCGTATTTATATTGAAAACGCTTATTTTGGCGACGATAGAATTTTGGAAGGTATTTTGGAAGCCAGAGCGCGCGGCGTTGACGTTAGGGTAATCTTCCCCAGCAAAAACGATGTTTCCGTTATGCATAAAAACAATATCATTATGGCAAACAAACTCTTTAAAAACGGCGTTAAAGTTTATTTTTACCGTGGTATGACCCATGTAAAAGCCGCTTTGTATGACGATTGGGCTTTAGTCGGCTCGGCTAATTTTGATAAGATGAGTTTGTTTGTAAATAAGGAAATGAGCCTTGGCATAAGCGACGAGAAATTTGTAAACGAGCTAGAAACAAGACTTTTTGAGAAAGATTTTGCCAACTCCGATTTAATGGAAGAAGAATTTGACCTTGGCCTAGGATACCACATTGTCCAAGCGCTCGCCGCGCAATTCTAACCGCCAATAATAAGCAAAAAAACTTACTTTACCAGTTCTCTAAGTATTTCGTCTGTTTCTAAAAATTTAATTGCCCGCTCTAAGGAAGAAGGCTCGCTCCAAATTGTATAATAACCCGGCTTTACAGACGGCGCAAATTTAAGCGCAGTTATAAAATCAGTCTTGTCTAAAGGGGCGTCTTTTACAAAACTTGCAAAACCTGTATTTAACAAAAATTCTCTAACAATCGTCGTATTATTATCTTGCAAAAGAGAGCAAAGATATGTCGCCACCCCAACTTGCAAGCCGTGCGCGCGGGGCTTTGTTGCGTGCATATCCAAAGCATGGGACACCAAATGCTCGCTGCCGCTAGCCGGGCGAGAAGACCCCGCAATCTCCATAGCAATGCCGCTAAGCAGTAGCGAATTTGTTAATTTATATTGAAAGTCATAAGTATTTATATCTCTTTCCTGCGAGTATAAAATATCAAGCGAGTTGCGGGAAATTAAGGAGGCAAAATCATTATAATCTTCCTGCTTTTTTACGAAGGCTTCTTTCCAATCCCAAAGGGCGGTTACCTTAGAGATAATATCGCCAAGGCCGGAGTATAAAGATTCTTGCGGCGCGCCAGTTATAATATCCAAATCCGCCACAACGCCGTAAGGTATGGTAGATTTAACGCTGCGCCTTTTGCCCTCAACGAGCAGCGAGGCATTAGGGCTGCAAAAACCGTCGTTAGAAACTGATGTCGGCGCGCTGATAAAAGGCAGTTTAAGCGCGTGGGCGCAGTATTTACTAAAGTCTAGCGCCTTGCCGCCGCCTATGCCAATTAAAACATTAATATCGCTAGGGATTTTAAAAGCGGTGTGCAAAATATTTTCTATATTAATATCGTTAATAGTATCTTTATGGGCAATTTCTATATTGTGCTGCTTAAAACCTTCGTATAATTTAGCTGATACCAATGGCTCAATGCCGTCGCTAAAAAATAAGGCGGCTTTCATAAATTTTCTATCAACAAGGTATTTGCCGATTTTCTGCATTTTTCCGCCGCCTATTTTAAGGAGCGAGGGTATATTAATTTCTTTACTCTTGTCCATAAATCCCCCTGAAATAATCAAGTATATCTTTAAAGCTATCAAATTTTAAGGTTTTGATGTTGGCCTCTTGGCACATTTTAAGCAAAGTCCTGCGGGCAAAAACGGCGTTGGCAATTTTGGCGGCTTTAATATCGGGCGGGCCGTCGCCTGCGTAAACGGTATAGTAGCCATCTTTTTGAAGTTTGGCAACTAATGCTTCTTTTGATATGCCGGTATCTTTATTATAAAAAGGGCTTGTGGGCGGCGGCGGCGTTAAAATAAGGCCGCTTTTTGGGCTGTAATCCCCCCCATTTGAAAGTAAAGTTATATTATATTCTTTAACCTCTTTAGCAATTCTTTTGTTTATGTAATACTCCGTGCCTGCGCTGCAAATATAAACGGGCATTTTAACCTTAGAGCAAAAGGCCATAGTTTTGTGGAAGAAAGTGTCCACTTCAATGCTTGCTATAAAAGCGTCCATTTGGGCTTGCGGTATGTGTATTTGGGCAAATATTTTGCTTAAAGCCTCAACGTGAGTTATGCGGCCGGCTTTGTAGTCGTACCACGGCGCCATGGCTGTTTTATCCAAAAGCTCATCGGCCGCCATTTGGAAAAAGTCTTTTTTTGTTATAGTGCCGTCAAAATCGCTGACAAAAGCTATTTTCTTCATATATCTATTATACTTTTTTAATCTATCTGTTTTTAGGGGCATAGGTCTTTAGACCTATTTGCAATTAGGTCTAAATTCTCTTGTGAGGCCGTCGTGTTTGCGTTATAATTAAAGTATAGAGAAGTATAATTACAAATTTAATTAAAAAAATGAGTGCTTTTTACGAGATAAAATTATGAAACTTAACATGACAAACCTTATTAAAATATTTACCAAAAAAATTCTTCCTTTAACTTTAGCTATTTCCATTTTATTTAATTTAAGTA
>JAISHT010000066.1 GCA_031262415.1 Elusimicrobiota bacterium
AAAAATGGCAGCGGAAATTGACCTTGAAGTAATAGCAAAAGGCACGCCGGGTTTTGTTGGCGCAGATTTGGCTAATGTTATAAACGAGGCCGCAATACTCGCCGCTAGAGCAGATAAAGAGGCCGTTACCACCGCAGATATTGAAGAAGCTGTAGAACGCGTTATGGCCGGCCCTCAGCGCAAAAGCCGCATTATTTCCCAAAAAGAAAAAAAGGTTATTGCCGCCCACGAAGCGGGCCACACTATTGTTGCTAAAAAATCCGCCAATAGCGACCCTGTTCATAAAGTATCCATTATCCCCAGAGGCCCCGCGCTTGGCTATACAATGCAGCTTCCGCTGGAAGATAAATATTTAACTACAAAAAGCGAAATTTTAGATAAACTTACAATTTTGCTTGGCGGCCGCGCGGCTGAAGAAATTTTATTTGATGAAATTACCACTGGCGCGCACGACGACCTTTCCCGCACAACATCTTATGCCCGCAAAATGGTTGCAGAGCTTGGTATGAGCGAAAAGCTTGGCCCAATATCCGTGCAGACAGACCAAAACGAAGTCTTCTTAGGTATGGAAATGGGCAGGCATAAAAATTACTCCGAAGATTTGGCTAGAGAAATTGACAATGAAGTCAGCTTGCTTGTAAAAGATTCCTATAAAAAAGCAAAGGATATTTTGCGCGCAAACAAGGCCGCTCTTGAAACTTTAATTGATAGACTGCTTGAAAAAGAAGTGGTGGATTCTGACGAGATTGATGAAATACTCGGCATAAAAAAAACCGCTAAAGATACCGTTGAAGACGCCGCCCTTACTAAACTTGCAGATACTGCTCCCAAAATGGATGAGGCCGCTTAAAATATGCGTAAATATTTCGGCACAGACGGCGTTAGAGCTGTGGCGGGGCAGTTTCCGCTTACAGAAGATTTTATAGTTAAGTTAGGATATTGTGCGCTAAAAGAAATAGAGCAGTACGGACACCAAAAAGGCCACGTTAAAAATATTATTATAGCGGAAGATTCCCGCGCCTCCGGCGAGCAAATTGCCAACTATTTGGCCCGTGGCATAAGGGCGGCAGGCTATAATGTTATAAATATCGGCATTGCCCCAACGCCCGCTGTTGCTTACCTTACCCAAAAATATAATGCGGTTTGCGGCGTTGTAATATCGGCAAGCCATAACCCGGCGGAATTTAACGGCATTAAATTTTTTGGCGCAAACGGCGCAAAATTAAGCGAAGCGATTGAAGAAGCTATAGAAAATTTAATTGAGCAAACAACAACGGTGCCGTCGCCCCAAGAAGGCACGGAATTTAAAAAAGACGAAACTTTAATCCGCCCTTATATTGATTTTTTAAAAAGCACTATACCAAGTAATCTAGATTTAAAAGGCACAAAAGTTGTTTTAGATTGCGCTAACGGCGCAAGCTATAAAATTGCGCCGCAAATATTTAGCGAACTTGGCGCAAAAACTATTGTTTTAAATAATACCCCAAACGGTCTTAATATTAATGAAAATAGCGGCGCATTGCATACAAAAAATATGCAGGAAGCTACAAAAAATGAAAATGCTTTTATAGGATTTTCTTTTGATGGCGACGCGGATAGACTAATTGCCGCGGACGAAGAAGGTTCTCAGCTTGACGGCGATATTCTTATTTCTATAGCGGCTATTTCTCTAAAAGAGCAGGGCAAACTTAAGCAAAATAAAGTTGTCTTAACAGTAATGGCTAATTTAGGTTTAATAAATTTCCTTAAGCAAAACGGCATTGAGCCCGTGCTTACGCAAGTTGGCGATAAATATGTTTTAGAGGCTATGGAAAAGGAAGACTTGTCGCTAGGCGGGGAAACAAGCGGACATATAATATTTCGCGATATATCAAGAGCGGGCGACGGCATACTTTGCGCCTTGCAAGTGCTTAGCATTGTAAAACAAAGCGGCAAAAAACCAAGTTGGTTTAAAAAACAATGGACGAAATATCCTCTTAGACTTTTGCAAGTAAAAGTGCAGGAAAAAACTCCGCTTGATAAAATAGAAGGCTTTTTGCCTTATATCAAACAGCTGGAAGAAAGTATGCAAGGCAAAGGGCGCATTTTTGTGCGCTACTCAGGCACAGAGCCTTTGCTTAGAATACTAGTAGAAGGGCAAGACGAAAAGCAAGTTGAAGAACTTGCGCAAAAATCAGTAGATTTTTACAAAATGAAAACTGGCAATTAAATTGTTAAACTAAATTATATCTATTAAATTTTGGAGAGTTTTATGAAAGTTAAATTAGGCGTAAATATAGACCATATTGCAACTTTAAGACAGGCCCGTGGCCTAGAGTCGCCAGATCCCGTTGAAGCGGCAAAAGTTTGCCTGACGCTTGGCGCAGAATATATTGTTATGCACATTCGCCGTGATAGGCGGCATATGCAAGATGGCGATTTGGAAAGGCTCACAAAAAAATATCGCAAACATATCCACCTAGAAATGGCAGCAACTAGAGAAATGGTTGAGCTGGCTTTAAAGCATAAACCGGGCTCTGTTTGTTTAGTGCCAGAGTATCCAAACGAACTTACGACATCAGGCGGCTTAAAACTTGATAAAAAAAATGAAGCCAGCTTAAAAATTATTTGCGCAAGATTGCAAAAAGCGGGCATAAAAGTAAGTCTGTTTATAAACCCAACGCCTAATGATGTTCGCGCGTCAAAAAGAATTGGGGCGGATATTGTTGAACTTTGCACAAAAGATTATAGCGAAGCCAAAACGGAGCGTCAACGCCAAAACTTGCTTGAGCATATTGAAATGTCTGCGATACTCGGCAAAGAATTGGGCTTAGAAATACATAGCGGCCACGGCCTTGATTACGAAAACGTGGAAGATATTGCTGATATTGCCACTATGGAATGCCTTAATATCGGGTTTTCAATTATTGCTCGCAGCGTGTTTGTCGGTTTGCCGCAAGCTATTCTTGAAATGCGCCAAAGTATAAATTAAAGGGGGCAAATATGTGCGGTATTGTAGCCTATACAGGCAAAAAAGATTGCGCCAATATAATTATAGACGGTCTTAAAAAACTTGAATACCGCGGATATGATTCTGCCGGCATAGCTTTTGAAGATAAAGACAAAATTAAGACGGTAAAAGCTCTTGGCAAAGTTAAAAATTTGGCCGAGCTTTTGGCAAAACAAAACTCCGCCTCTACTTGCGCCATAGGCCACACCCGCTGGGCAACGCACGGTAAACCTTCAAACGATAACTGCCACCCGCACAGCGATTGCAGCGGTAAAATTTCCCTAGTCCACAACGGCATTATAGAAAACTACCAAGAACTCAAAAAAACTTTAGAGAAAAAAGGGCATAAATTTGTATCGCAAACTGATAGCGAGGTCGCCGCTCATTTGATAGAAGAAAATCTCAAAAAAACTAAAGATTTTTTTATTGCTTTTCAAAATGCTATTAAACAATTAAAAGGCGCATACGCCATAGTGGCGGTATACGCAGGCGAGCCCGCCGCATTATTTGCCGCCAAAAAGCAAAGCCCGTTAGTATTGGGCCTTGCTAGCGACGGATACTATTTAGCCTCAGATGTTCCCGCATTTTTAAAACACACCAAAAAAGTATTATTTTTTGAAGACGGCGACATTGCTAAAATAACGCCAAAAGGATATAGCATAGTATCCGCGGAAGGCAAAAAAGTTGAAAGGAAAATATCAAATATTAAATGGGACGCTTCAACCGCTCAAAAAGGCGGCTTTAAGCATTTTATGCTTAAGGAAATTTTTGACCAGCCAAGCGCAATAAAAGATACTTTGCGCACTTTGCCCCCGTCTCTTGAAAAGGCTTTTAATATTTCTGCCGCTCAGGCAAAAAAAGTAAAAGGCGTTTATATTATTGCTTGCGGCACGGCCTATCACGCCGCCCTTGCCGGCAAATATATGATAGAGCATTTTGCCGCTTTGCCCGTGGAAGTAGAAACCGCTTCTGAATTTAAATATAGAGATGTCGCCTTCCAAAAAGATTGGCTTTTTATAGCAGTTTCTCAATCAGGCGAAACGGCCGACACTTTGGCTGCTTTAAAAAATGCAAAAGCGGCAAAACTAAAAACGCTTAGTATTTGCAATGTCTTGGGCTCAACTTTAACAAGGCAAAGTAGCGCCACTGTTTACACTCATTGCGGGCCCGAGATAAGCGTAGCGTCAACCAAGGCTTTTACATCGCAGCTTAGCGTGCTTTATTCTTTCGCTCTCAATTTGGCATATACTCGTGGTAAATTAACTAAACAAGAGTTCGCTAAACTATATAGAGAATTTGAAACATTGCCAAAACTTGTTGAGGAAACTTTAAAAACCAAAAATACGGTTAAAAAATTGGCCGAAAATGTTTATAAAAACCCGGGCTTTTTATTTTTGGGCCGCAATGCAAGTTTCCCCGTTGCTTTAGAAGGCGCATTAAAATTAAAGGAAATTTCTTATTTGCACGCCGAGGGTTTTGCTGGCGGTGAAATTAAACACGGCCCAATAGCAATAATAGATAAAAACACGCCTGTTATCGCCCTTGCTCCCAAAGGCCGCTTGCACGATAAGATGCTTTCCTCTTGTCAAGAAGTTTGCGCAAGGGGGGCAAAGCTTATTGTTATAACAAATACCGCCCAGAAAAACGCCATAGTAGTGCCTTATACAAACGAGTATTTATTCCCTATTTTGGCGGTTATACCGCTGCAATTTTTTGCTTACTATGTTTCTGATATGCTCGGGCGGGAAATTGACCAGCCCCGCAACCTTGCAAAAAGCGTAACGGTAGAATAGTAGCCAAAATCGGGGCAGCTTAGGCAAAAAAATAAATGGCAAAAATAACTAAAGATTTTTTTAAAATGAATTATCCGCTGCGCTCAAAATATTCTTATAAAACCCTAAACGGTAAAGTTTTGATTGTAGCGGGTTCTAAAAATATGCCGGGCGCGGCAATTTTGGCGGCGCTATCTTGCTATAAAAGCGGCGTTGGCCTAGTTAGCCTAGCCGTGCCTAAAGAAATTGCTCAGGCTGTTGCCCTCGCCGTTCCAGAGGCGCTTATTTTAACTTTGCCTTCTACTTCTGGCTCGCTTAACAAAGCGGCGTTAAAGCAAATAATAAAATATCAAAAAACAAATCCGCACGATGTTGTTTTAATTGGCCCCGGTCTTAGTAGCGGCGCAAAAATAACGCTGGAATTGTTAAACAAAATCAATTTGCCCGCCGTAATTGACGCTGACGCTTTAAATTTTATAGCTAAAGATGGCGCAGGCAAATTAAAAGATTTAACTAAAAAATTTCCTTGTATCCTCACTCCTCATCAAGGCGAGATGAAACGTCTTTTAAAAACAAACACTTTGCCAAAAAATTCTTACGAGCAGTTATCTAAAATAACTGGGGCGGTCGCCTTGCTTAAAGGGCCAAAAACAAAAGTTTTCTATAACGGTATTTTATATGAAAATACTACCGGCAACGAAGGCCTAGCAAAAGCGGGTAGCGGCGACGCATTGGCGGGAATAATAGCCTCTATTTTTGCTCAACTTTTAAAACGCCAAAGTAAAGATAGCCAAGCCGCCAAAGCCTTAAAAGCGGCAGCCTTAGGCGTATATTTACACGGCAAAGCGGCAGATGAAGCCGCTAAAAAAACTGGCAAAATTGCGCTAATGGCAAGCGATGTTATTTTAGTTTTGCCAAAAACATTACGCAGTATTTTTGGTTAAAAAACAACTAAAAATTATAGAATAAAAAGGTATGACAATAACTCTTGCGGTTTTAACATTTTTATTACTAATTATTATTGCGGCTTTTATTTCCTATAAAGCAAGCGATAAAATTATTTACCGCAAAACAAGCCAAACCCGCCGCCAAGAAACAATTTATCCAAGCCAATTTAATATTCCTTTTAAAGATATTTCCTTTAAAAACAAGGACGGGATTTCGCTTAAAGGTTGGTTTATCCCGTCAGAAAAACAAAGCCAAAAAACTATTGTCTTTATGCACGGCTGGGGCATGGATAAAAGCGGCATTTTACCAAGAACTTTATTTTTGCGAGAGCAAGGTTATAATCTTTTTTATTTTGATTTTAGAGGCTCGGGCGAAAGCGGCGAAGGCCTAAGTTCAATTGGATACCTTGAAACTGAGGACGCCGCCTCCGCGCTAGATAAAATCCGCCAAATTTATCCGCAGGAAACAAAGGAAATGGGTTTATACGGCTTATCTATGGGGGCGGCGGTTGCGGTTTACACAGCGGCGCACGATGATTTTATAAAGTGTCTTGTTGCCGAGGGTTGTTATTATTCTTATAAAAAAGTTGTCGCCCGTTGGGCAAGAGTGCATAAGCATGCGCCGTATTTTCCGCTAGTTGCCATGGCATTATTTTTTGCCCGCAAGCGTCTAGGTATGAACCCGGAAAATTTTAGCCCCCGCAAGAATATTAAAGAGCTAGCAGGTAAAGCCATTTTTATTATTAACGGCGCAGACGACGCCCTTGCGCCCCGCCACGATGCCCGCAAATTGTTTAGGAAAGCCAGCGAGCCCAAACAACTTTGGATAGTGCCAAACGCCTCTCACACAGAAGTGGCCGAGGTTGCAGGCAATCAATACCAAACCCGCCTTTCAGAATTTTTCACCAAATATTTGTAAGAGTTTTTTGAGGTAGTAAGAAGCGTTTTTTATGGAGTCTTCTTTGTTTTTGGCATAGTCAGAAAATGCAAATACTTGGCTGTTACCATTTTTTTTAAGCAGTTTTTTATTTTTAATTTTATTTACGCCGCAAATAAAAACAACAGGTTTTCTATGTTTTTTAGCAAGCAGGCAAACAGCTTGTGGCGCTTTGCCGTAAAAAGTTTGTTCGTCTAATTGACCCTCAGTCGCTATAACAAAATTAGCTTTTTTTATTAAGGCTTCAGCTTTAAGTTGGTTTAAAATAAAAGGCGCGCCGTCTTCTAATTTCCCGTTTAAAAGGCCAAGGATACCGCTAGCTATTGCGCCCGCCGCTCCTGCCCTTGCTACATTTATATTCAACCCAAAATCTTTTTTTACTACTCTTGCATAATTTTTTAAAGATTTTTCAAGCGTAGCGACTTCTTTTTTATTTGCCCCTTTTTGCGGGCCGTAAACTGCGGCCGAGCCATTTTTGCCAAGCAGCGGGTTTTTAACATCGCTTAGGCCAATAAATTTTAGTTTTTTAAGAAATTGCGGGCGGGATTTTATTTTGGCTAGGCTAAGCAGCCCGCTTGCCCCAAGGGGTATAGCGCTGTTTTCATCGTCTAAAAGCTCAAAGCCCAAAGCCATTGCCATACCAGCCCCGCCGTCGTTGCAAGCAACGCCGCCAAGGCCAATAAAAAATGTTTTTGCGCCCTTTTTAGCCGCCGCTAAAATAACTTGCCCAATACCAAAGGAAGTTGCGCCAAGCGGATTTAAATCTTCTTTAGATATGCCTGCAAGGCCGCAAACTTTAGCGGTTTCTATAATGCAAGTTTTGCCGTCTGGAAGTATTAAAAACGGCGCTTTGTGTTTTTTATACACTGCGTCTATAACATTAACAAAATATAGTTTTGATTTTGGGCTTAAGGTTTTAAAAACTTCAATAATACCGTCGCCGCCGTCAGATACAGGGCAGCATTTAATAAGGCTTTTGCCCCTCAATGTTTTTGCAGCTATACGGCAAAAATCCCCCGCGCTTAAACTGCCTTTAAAGGCATTTGGCATAAGGAGGATTTTTTGCATTAGAAGAACCAATTTACTTTTAAGGTGGAATAAATATTTAAATTGCCGCTGCTAGCAAGTTCGTTTTTATAAGTGGAATAAGAGCCGCGCATTTCTAGGCCTATATTAATATCTTGCACCGCATACTCAACGCCAAGGCCAAAAGTGCCGCTTAGACTGCCATTGCTAACACTTTGGCTTTCTTTTTCTACCCAGCCATATGTCGCCGGGGCGGTTGCTGTTGCGGCGGTAATTTCTTTATATTCTGATGGATTATTTTCAATACTTAGCGAGCTAAAACCGCCGCCGCCAAGCAAGTAAAACCTAAGTTTACTTTGCGGGTTAAGGTAAAAGTTAAAAAGCAAATTAATATCGTAAACTTGGCCGGAACTTTCTATATACCAAGCGGCATTTGGGTCAGTAGTTTGCGGATACTCAAAACTGCTTTTGCCTATTACTCCAAACATAAAACTGCCGCCAAGCCAAAGCCTTTTTGTTAAACGGCGCATATAGGCAAGGCCAAAGGTGGTATTGTTTGATTTTAGTTTTTCATCAGTTGCTCCGCCGTATTTGCTTAGGTCAAGTTTAAGTTCAGATGAAAGTAAACCAGCTTGCACGGCAAAATAATTTTTGCCGCTGTCTTTTTTAACAATTTGATCCACAGTTTCGGCCTCTTCAAGCGTAAGGGTGGGTTCGGGGGTAATAGCCTCTTGCTCGGCTTTTTCTATGGCGGAGTTCATATCGTGAACCCTGTAGTTATACCTAATTTCAGGCTCAATTTCTTTTGGTTTTGATGGGAAGACTTTTTCTAAATCGTCGTCAAAAGACAAGCCCGATGTTGATACCGCGCCCGCTGACGCGGCGGCAACGGCTTCAGCCTCGGTAGCGGCGGCTTGTTCAAGCGCTACTTTTGTTTCTACATATTTTTTTTGCTTTTCGGCTTCGTTATAGTCGTAAATCCCCATAGAAACTATTTGGGATACATCAATATTAACAACGCCATTATCTGTTTTTAAGGAAAGGTTAAATTCGTCTAAATCTAAAACTGTGCCTATATATTCCCCTCCGCCTTTTAAAAGGACTCGGTGCAAATCCGGCATAATTGTATCAACTTCGCGTTGGTTAATATTAATTGTGCCATACTCGGTTTTTACATTTAGGATATACTCCGTCCTGCCAATAATAGAGCCGGTTATTATTGTGCCGTTTTTAAGTTTAATAGCCTCCGCCTTTGCTACGGAAAAGCAAAAAACGAAAGCAAAAATTGATAAAACAACTTTTTTCATTTGAATAATACGGCGGCAAATTATTAAAGCAATGCCGCCGTATCCTCTGCTAAAGACTTATTTGTGGTCAACTGCGTGCTTAATTTTTTTAAGGACTTTTAAAATTCTTGCAACAGTAAGCAAGACTAAGGCATAAAAGCCATAGGTTAAAATAAGCTGCAAGGTTAAGAGTAAAGAATCTTTAATTGGCGCGCCTTGTGTTATTACATAATACCAAACGGCAATAACTAAATAAACTAGGTATAAAACCACTAAAGCGCTTAATATTTTATAGATTCTTGATAGTCCTTTAAGACCAAAGACTCTATGCATAAAGCTGCATTTATGTTTGCAGCCGCAAGTTCCTTCTTTAGCTACGGCATTGTTTTCGTTTTCAGCCATAATTTCTCCTTTTACTTTAAATTAGTTTGGGCCTCTTTTAATAAATCCTGCGCATGCTGATATCCTGCTGAGGCGACTTTGCTACTACCTATCATTCTAGCAATTTCTTGCGTCTTGCTGACATCTTCTAAAACAGAAACTTTAACTTCCGTCTGCCCAGCCTTTACTATTTTAGACACATTAAAGTGTTTTTTTGCATAGGCCGCTACCTGCGCAAGATGCGTAACGCACAGAACTTGGCGGGTAAGGCTTAGTTTTTTTAGTTTAAGGCCGACGAGTTTGCCCGTCTGCCCGCTGATGCCTGCGTCAATTTCGTCAAAAACCATAACGGGCGTGCCGCCGGCTAAAACTGTTTTAAGCCCAAGCATAAGGCGGGATATTTCGCCCCCGCTTACAATATTGCGTAGCGGCCTTAAAGCCATACCAAGATTAGCGGAAAATAAAAACTCCACATTATCTGCGCCGCGCGGGCCAATATTATCAGTATGCTCTATGCCGACTTCAAAGCGGACTTCTTCAAAGCCAAGTGGGCGTATTTCGCTTATCACCTTATCGCTTAATTCTTTGGCCGCTTTTATGCGTTTGGTATAAAGCGCATCGCTTATGGATAATAGTTTTTTTGCGGCAATTTCAAGGGCAGTTTTTAAATTTTCAAGATTATCGCTGCCGTTTTCTAGGGCGGCAATGCGGGTTTTTAAAGTTTCCCCAAAAGCTATAACATCACTTAAAGCGGGGCCGTATTTGGCTTTGGCTTTACGCAAAGCCTCTTGGCGGGAAAGCATATCATCTAAAACCTGCGGGTCAATATCAATGCTTTCTTTATAACTGCTAATGGTTGCGCTGGCGTCTTCAACAACAGTGCGGGAGGCGGCAAATTCTTTTGCTATTTCCAAAAGGCTAGGGTCGGCTTGCGCCATATCGTTTAAAATATTTTCAATTTTATAAAGCAGCTCGGTTGCCGAACCTTCCCTTTCGCTTAAAAGATTATGCGCCTCAAATGCTTCTTCTTTAAGTTTGCCCGCATTTTTTAGACGGGGGAGATTGGTTTCAAGCTCCTCGTCCTCGCCTAATTTTGGGGAAAGTTTTTCAATTTCTGAAAGTTGATATTTATATAAATCCAAAGTTTTTTCTTTTTGAGCGGCGGACATTTCCAAATCATTTATTTTTGTTTCTATTTCTTTTGTTTCCTTGTAAGCGGCATTAACTTTGGCTAAATCTTTGCTAAGTTCGGCAAAAGAGTCAAGCAAATCTAGGTGAACGGAACTTTTAAATAAGGATTGATGCTCGTGCTGGCCGTGGAAATCAACCAAATGCTCGCCAATGTGGGCTAAATCAGCAATTAAAATGGGTTTAGCGTCAAGCCATGCGCGGCTTTTGGCTTTTGTGTCTAGCTCCCGCTTTATAGTAAAAACATCAGAGGTAAGGGCGTATTTTTCTTTTAATTCTTGAGGCAAGGCGTTTGTGGCAAAAACGGCCGATACCGTCATTTTCTGCGCCCCGTGGCGGATAAGGCCGCTATCTCCCCTTGCGCCAAGGGCAAAGCCTAAGGCTTCTATTACTATGGATTTGCCTGCGCCCGTTTCTCCAGTAAAAACATTAAGCCCGCTTTCAAAAGAAAGCTCGGCATTTGCTATTATGGCAAAATCTTTTATAGAAATTGATTTAAGCATTAGCGGCTGCCCCATTTAAGTTTATTTGATAGGGTTCTTAGGAAGTCGTAATCTTTAGGGTAAAGAATGGAAATCTTTTTTTCATTACGCACTACATTGATTGTGTCTTGATAGTTAATATTAAAGTTTATTTGCCCGTCAAGGCTTAACGTTGCCGAAGAATCCCGCTTTTTAGAAGATAGTTTTATGGATAATTCCCCAGCAGGCGGCAAAACTATAGGCCGCTGAGAAAGCGAGTGCGGGCAAACAGGCGTTAAAATAAGCACATCTAGGCCGGGGTAAACTATAGGCCCTCCAGCCGCTAAACTATAGGCGGTGGAACCCGTTGGGGTGGAAATTATTAGGCCATCGCCAAAATATTCTTTCATAGGCGAATTATTGTAGGAAACATCTAAATAAATAGCGCGCGGCTGGCCAGTTTTTATAACGCAGTCGTTTAAAGCGGCGCCAAGCAAAATGCGGCTGTTTTCACGCACGGCGACAACATTTAAAAGCATACGCTTTTGCTCTATAAAATTATCATTTTCTAAATCTTTAAGTAAAGCGTCAAAACTTATCCCCGCCTCAACGGAAGAGAGAAAGCCCAAAGTGCCATTATTTACGCCCATTATTTTAATATCTTGCTCAACGGCTAAACGCGCGGCTTTTAGCAAGGTGCCGTCGCCGCCCAAACAAAACATAAAATCGGTATTTTTTTTGAGGGCGGTCTCAGAATCTTCGTGGCTGAGCGGATAGTTTTTTATGCCGCGGCTATTTAAAACCTCGCTTAAAGTTTCATAGGTAGCAAGGCTTTGTTCTTTAACCGTATTTAAATAAATGGCGGCGTTTTTTATTTCCATATAAATAATTCTAGCAAATTAGCCTTTCGCTTTTGCAGATAAATAAGATAGAATAAACTTATGAAAACTTTTCTCAAAAAAATAGTTGTGTTGTTTGTTTTAATATTCTCTTTGGCAAATTTAGGTTTAGCTAAAGAAGCCGCCTTGATTGTAAAGCAAGATGGCTTGACAGTTTTTTTAGATACTTCCGAATTTAAAAACAAGCCTAAAATAGATGATAAATTTAGGATTGTAGAATACGGGGAAGAGCTTAAAAACCCCAATACGGGCAAAAGTTTAGGCCGCCAAATTACCAAACAAACAACCGGACGCATAACGCAAGTTGAAGATTTGTATAGCGTCGGCAAACTTGATAGCAATAATAATGTTCTTAACCAAGAGGCCGAGGTTGAAGTAAGCGCAGCAACGCCAGTAATTGCTAATACCGCTATATCTACGCAAGTTCCCTTAGGTTCAACGCAAAACATTTTGCCTATTTGGCAAAGCAAAGAAATTGAGGGCAAAGCAAAAGCGAGCGCGCTAGGGGATATTAATGGCGACGGCAAAAGCGATCTTATTTTAGCTTTTGAAGAAGATAATGCCATAAAAGTATATTCGCTAGAAAATAATGCGCTTAAAGAAATTTTAAACCTAAAAGTAAATGCTTTGCGTAAAATTATTTCACTAGACGCCGCCGATTTAAAACAAACTGGCAAAGACCAAATTTTTGCTACGGTTTATGACTCTAGCTCGCAAAGATTTAACACTTTTGTTTTTGAAGACGAGAATAATTTGCTTAAGCAAACCGATACGGTTAAGGGTATGGTAAAAGGCAATGCTCCCTATAACGGCAAAAGAGTTTTGTATACGCAGGATATTAATCTTTCCCCAGACGGTAAAATTATACCCACAACCCCCGCAGAACTTATATATAAAGACGGCAAATTTAAAACAGGCGACAAGGTTAAAACTTACAGGCTTGATTCCATTTTTGGCCTTACATTTGGCGATTTTAAAAACAACGGAAAATTAAATCCAGTTTTTATATCGGCAAAAAAAATAAGGATACAATTTGATAAAAAAAATAGTTATGTCAACTCGCCAGACGAATATGATTTTTCCAGCACGCCAAATAGAATTAAACTTAAAAATGATGTGCATAGGATTTATCTTTCTGTCGCATTGTTTAAAAATACTGATAATGAAACAATAATAGCCGGGGTGGAAAATCAAACAAAACTCGGCATACTTTCAGATACTTTTGGCTCTTACAATGGCGCAAAATTAGTATTTTTAAAATGGACGGGCAACAGCCTTGTAAATTACGGCGCAAGCGAAATTGGCGGCCCGCTCTACGATATAACGCAAGGCTCTTTGGGCGATTATAAAAATATTATCGTCGCGCCGTTTGCCGCCACAAGCGGATACACAACAGTTTTGCTTTACTGGGCCAAATAAAATAGCCAAAGCATAAAAAATTTAAGTAAGCTATAAATTATTATTTAGGAGAATTATTATGACGCAAAACCTAACCACTGAAGAAGGCATTATCTCTGTTTTAGATAAAGGATTTGTTAAACTTATTGATTTTATGGGCGGCGACAACCGTGTAGTAAGCTCGGCCAGAGTAACTTTTGGCGGCGTAACGAAAGGTGAAGAAAAGGATAAAATGTTAATTAAATATCTTATGGACCACGCCCATCATACGCCTTTTGAGCATTGTTCTTTCCAGTTTTTAATTAAATGCCCTATTTTTGTTGCAAGGCAGTGGATGCGCCATAGAATGTGCTCTTACAATGAAGTAAGCGCGCGCTATACAGAAGTAAAAGACGAGTTTTATATACCAAAAGAGTTCCGTGTGCAAGATACGCACAACAAACAAGGCTCCTTAAAAGCTACGGATTTAGATAATGCCAAACTGCTTAAAATATATGAAGATAGCATAGAAGCCTCTTACCAGGCTTATCAAAAATTGCTTGAAGCGGGCGTAGCTAGAGAAATGGCTAGAGGCATTTTGCCAGTAGCGCAATATACGCAATTTTACTGGACTATAAACGCCAGAAGTTTAATGAATTTTATTAATTTAAGGGCAGAGGGCCATGCGCAATACGAAATACGAGTGTATGCGGAGGCTATCGCCAAAATATTTAAGGAAAAAATGCCGTGGTCTTGGGAGGCTTTTGAAGCCTTAAAAAACAAAGCCACAGCTAAATAATTTTGTAAATATTTTGTAGTTAAAAACTTCTTGCAAGGAGATATCTATGAGAGTACTTGGCATGATAATGGCAGGCGGCAAAGGCGAAAGGCTTTTCCCCTTAACCAAAGAAAGATCTAAACCAGCAGTGCCTTTTGGCGGTAAGTATAGGATTATAGATTTTGTTCTGTCTAATTTTATTAATTCAAATATATTTTCCTCCTATATTTTGGTGCAGTATTTATCGCAATCTCTAATAGAGTATTTAAGAACAAGCTGGCAGACGCAAGGCATCAGCAAAGATCACTTTTTAACCGTAGTGCCGCCGCAAATGCGCCTTGGCGAGATTTGGTATCGCGGCACGGCCGATTCTATCCGTCAAAACATCAGTTTAATTAATGATTTTGAGCCTGATTTAGTGGTAATATTTGGCGCAGATCATATTTATAGAATGGATATCAGTAAGATGATAGATTTCCATATAAAAAATAAAGCTGATGTTACCGTGGCGGCAAATGTTGTGCCGCTAAAAGAAGCCTCCTCTTTTGGCGTTATGGCGGTGGACGACCAAAACCGCATAGTTAGCTTTGATGAAAAGCCCGCAAAGCCAAAATCAATACCCAGTAAACCTAATTATGCCTATGCTTCTATGGGTAATTATATTTTTGATAAAAATGTCCTCCTAAAAATTTTGCAGCAAAAATATTGCGATATTCCATCTCTAGATTTTGGCAAAAATATTATCCCGGCAATTTTAAGTTCGTATAGAACTTTTGCTTATGATTTCCCCTCGGACAAAATACAAGGCGTTAAGCCTTACGAGGAGCAGGCTTATTGGCGTGATGTCGGCACAATAGAAGCCTATTGGCAAGCAAATATGGATTTGCTTGGAGAGAAGCCTAAATTTGATTTAAGTAATCCGCATTGGCCTATAAATACCTCTGTGCATAATACTCCGCCGTCGGCATATATTGGCGGCACGCTTGAAAATAGTATGCTTAGCAATGGCTGCGTTGTCCATGCAAACACCACTATACGCAACAGCGTTTTGGCAAGCAATGTCGTCGTTATGGAAGGCGCGGTTATTGAAGATAGTATTATAATGGATTCCTGCGTAATTGGCAAAAATTCCAGAATTAAAAAAACAATTATTGACCGCTTTAATAATATCCCGCAAAAGAGCACAATAGGCATTGATAAGGAAAGCGATGCCCAGCGGTATTTTATTGATCCTAGCGGCATAGTTGTAATTCCACGGGGGCGTACGAAATTTCTGTGATAAAAAAATTAAACCTGCTTAATCAGGAAGAAATTTATGCCTTGCTTGGCGTGCAAGATAAAAATCTAAAAGCCTTAGAAAAAGAGTTTAAGGTTGATATAACTTTGCGCCATAATCCAAATGACGACGGCGCAATTATTACTTTGGAGGGGGTTAACTCCCGTGTAGATAAAGCTTACTCCCGCCTAAAGAAAAACCTTGATATTTTAAGGCAACCGCCTATACCAAATGCAAATGCCTCAGATAAAATCCCTTTTGCAGACGGTATTATTTTTAAACCTTCTCACGCTAAACCAATTAAGCCCCGCACGCAAAATCAAAATGAATATATAAAAACAATTTTAGAACACGACCTAACTATATGCACAGGGCCGGCAGGCACGGGCAAAACATTTTTGGCTTGTGCTGTTGCTTTGCGGGCTTTGGAAATGGGCACAATTGGCAAAATAGTTGTAACCCGCCCGATAGTTGAAGCGGGGGAAAAACTTGGCTTTTTGCCCGGCGATATTAACGAAAAGGTTGACCCGTATTTAAGGCCTGTTTACGACGCTTTTCAAACAATGCTTGGGGCGGAGAGATTTAATGCGCTACGCTATGCAAATATTGTTGAAATTGTGCCGCTTGCTTATATGCGCGGGCGCACATTAGAAAATTCTTTTATAATTTTAGACGAAGCCCAAAACACTCAGCCCGAGCAAATGAAGATGTTTTTAACTCGTATGGGCCTAAACTCAAAAATGGTTGTAACAGGCGATATTACGCAAATAGATTTGCCCAAACATCAAGAAAGCGGACTAATAAAAATAAAGCGGATACTGGCAAAAGTAAGCGGCGTAGCCTTCTTTGCTTTTGAAAATATAGACATTGTCCGCCACCCATTGGTAAAAAATATTTTGGCCGCCTATGATAAATGGGAAAAGACAAAATGAAAGTAAATGTCTTCTACAACACCTTGTTGCCAAAATATTACCACGCTACAAAAAAATATCAAAAAACCGTCTTAAAAGCCCTGGGTAAAACCGCCAAGTTAAAAGGCGAAGTTAGTGTTATTATAACGGGCGACAGGGAAATACTTAAAATAAACAAACAATTTTTGGGGCATAATTATATAACCGATGTTATTTCTTTTAACTATCCTTTTACCGCTACCACTGGCGAAGCAGAGCCGTTTGGGGATATTTTTATTTGTTTTCCGCAAGCCAAGCGTCAAGCCAAAGCGCAAGGTTGTGGCTCGCTTAGAGAAATGTTGACGCTTGCTGCGCACGGCGCATTGCATCTTGTTGGACATAATGACGATACTATTGCAAAAAGAAATGCAATGAACGCAGTAGCTGAAAAAATTGCCGCTAGTATTTTATGAAGAAAAAACAAAATCAAAAGGCTTGCGCTTGGGCCACTAGCGACCCTATATATCTAAAATATCACGATAATGAATGGGGCCGTGAAGTTAAAACCGATAAAAAAATGTTTGAGTTTTTGACGCTTGAATCTGCGCAAGCAGGACTAAGTTGGCTCACTATTTTAAAACGCCGAAGTAATTATAAAAAAGCCTTTGCTGGTTTTGATGCAAAAAAAGTAGCCGCTTTTACCGCCAAAGATATTGAGCGTTTAATGCAAGATAGCGGCATTATAAGAAACCGCTTAAAAATACAGGCGGCGGTGTCAAATGCAAAAGAATTTATAAAAATACAAAAAGAATTTGGCAGCTTTCGCTCTTATTTAAAAAGCTTTTTGCCAGAGGGTAAAGCGGTAATAAATCACTGGACAAATTTAAAACAAATCCCGGCCCGCACGCCGCTATCTGACGCAATTAGTAAGGATATGAAGAAGAGAGGTTTTAAGTTTTTTGGCAGCGTTATTTGCTATGCGCATTTGCAGGCTGTGGGGTATGTAAACGACCATATAATTGGTTGCCCAGCTAGAAGAGTTAAATAAATTTGCAACAAATTTCTTAGCAAATGTTCTTATCTTTTGCGCTGTAGTAAAAATATAAAATAATATTTGTTAGTATTAAAATGGCGTTGTATAGATAGAGAAGGACAATCCAATCCATACTATAAAAATACTTGTGTAACAGACCAAAAATATAGCCTATAAAAACCACAGCTGAAAACGCTAAACTCACGCCTTTAACGCTTTTTGCTTTAATTATTTTGGCAATGGCAAAGGGCCAACTAATACCAAAACAAACTAACATACCAGCTTCAAAAATACTCATATTTTCCCTAGACTTTTACCGTATTCGGTTTTCTAAATACCCATTTTTTTATCACGGCGGGCTCTGCGTTTTGCAAGGCGGCTTGCCTTGCTTTCACGCACGCTGTATCCGCCAATGCGCTCGGCCTCGTTGGTTACTTCTTCGTCTATACTGCCGTTCCACTCAAACTCCCGCCCTAAGGCGACTATAACTGCGCCACTTTCAACGCCTGCTTTTAAGAGGGCTTTTTCTAGACCTATTTTTTTGAAAGTTTTGCGCAGCCTTTCAACGGCTTCTGGCTGGGCGAAATTTGTCATTGAAATTAGCTCTTCAATTTTTTTACCGGTTATTTGAATACGTCCATCTTCAAGCGGTTTTACATTAAAGAGAGGCGGCACCGTGTGCAAAACGGGCGCAGCCGCTTCAGGCTTAGCTATTTTTATAGGAGTTTTTGAAAGTATTTTAATAACCTCGTCCAAAACTTTGTTTAAACCTTCGCCAGTTGCGGCTGATATTAAAAAAACAGGCAATTTTGGGTATTTTTTTTGAACTTTTTTAAATACTTCTTTTGCGCCGTCTATGTCAGCCTTGTTAATTAAAATAACACGAGGCTTTTTGTAGAGATTTTTATCAAAATTTTTAAGCTCGCCCTCAATAATTTTTATTGATTTTAAAGCGTCTTGCCCATCAAAGCCCATAGGGTCAACTAAATGCAGTAAAACACGGGTGCGCTCAATATGTTTTAAAAATTGATGCCCAAGGCCTTTGCCGTCGCTTGCGCCTTCTATAATGCCCGGGATATCTGCAATAACAAAACTTTTATTTTTATGCGTGCAAATGCCGAGGTTTGGGTTTAAAGTGGTAAAAGGATAATCCGCAATTTTTGGACGCGCGGCCGATACCGCCGCCAAAAATGTGCTTTTGCCAGCGTTTGGAAAGCCCACCAGCCCGACATCTGCTAAAACTTTAAGCTCCAAAACTAGGGTTATTTCTTCGCCCGGCTGGCCGTTTTCTGCAATGCGTGGCGCAGTATTAGAGTGCGATTTAAAGCTTTGATTGCCTCTTCCGCCCCTGCCTCCTTTTGCAACTAAAGCGGTTTGGCCAGCAAAAGTTAAATCCGCCACTATATTGCCGTCTTGGCGGATAACTGTGCCTAAGGGGACATGGATAATTTTATCCGCTGCGTCTTCGCCTGTTTTATTATAAGTGCCGCCTTTTGCGCCGTTTCCGGCTTCAATATGGGGGTTATAGGCAAGTTCTTGCAAAGTTGTAAGGTTAGGCTCGGCCTTAAAAATAACATCTCCGCCACGGCCGCCATTGCCGCCGTTTGGGCCGCCAAATTCAATAAATTTTTCACGGCGAAAAGACAAGCAACCGTCTCCGCCTTTGCCTGCTTTCACATAAACCTTTACCCTATCTAAAAAACTATTTGCCTGCATTTTGACCTTCCCGTATTAACTGCTAATCTTATTAAAATTATACAACTTTATTTTTACTATAAATATTTTCTGTTTATAACAAAAAAGGGCGCCGTAAAGGCGCCCTTGGTTTAGCTTAAAAATATTATTTTTTAGCTGCTGCTTCTGTTTTGGGATATACAGAGACTTGTTGTTTACCTTTCTTGGCCCACTCAAAGGTGACTATGCCTGAAATTCTAGCAAACAAACTATCGTCGCTGGCTCTTGATACATTATTGCCCGGCAATATTTTAGTGCCGCGCTGTTTAAGAATAATCTCGCCGGCGTTCACAAATTGTGAACCATATCTCTTAACACCAAGCCTTTGACCGTGGCTATCCCTTCCGTTTGAGGAGGAGCCTTGTGCTTTTGTATGTGCCATTGTGTTTCACCTATTCTTGGCTTTAAGCCGGTTATAAGATTATTTCTTTAATCTTTATTTCTGTAAGATTTTGTCTATGGCCTTGGGTCTTTTCATAACCTTTTTTAGGCCTTTTTTTAAATACAATAATCTTGCGACCGCGTAAATGTCTTACGACTTCAGCGGTGACCTTGGCAGTTTTACCTGCTTTGGCATCTGATGAGGTGCCTTGAGCTTCAGCCGCCCACAGTGCCTTTAATTCAACTGTAGCGCCGACTTCTGCTTCAAGTCTTTCAACCTTCAGATTCTTACCGGGCTCTACCCAGTATTGTTTTCCACCTGTTTCAATTATTGAATACATATTTTTATTTTACCAAAAAAAGAGAAAAATAACCAATGCGCTGCGTCAATTGCCCGAGCGCAAAAGCAAATTTCCTCTGCTTTGAAGGCTGTTGCCTTCTTTAGTATTATAGCAATTGCGCAAATATTTAGCAACAAAAACTTAGCCTATATACTTAATAAAGCAAATACAATTAATAAGAGTTAATGGTAAAAAAATTGTTAAAATATAATATATGAAAACAGTGATAGTTGGTTTAAGCGGCGGGGTGGATTCCGCCTTAACAGCTTTACTCTTAAAGGAGCAAGGTTATAATGTTGTTGGCGCAATAATGTCTATTTGGGACGAGAGTATGCCGCGTCCCGCTATTGAAGGCGGCAATGCCTGCCTCGGCCCGGAAGAAAAAGATATTGAAACGGCCGCAAAAGTTGCCGCATATTTAAATATCCCCTTTAAAGTTATTAATTGCGTTGAGGAATACAAAAACATAGTTTTAAACAATTTTAAGACGGAATACAGCCAAGGCAGAACGCCAAATCCGTGTATTTGGTGCAATAGCTATATTAAATTTGGCGCATTGCCCGCCGCCGCCAAGCGACAAGGCGTAAATTATGATTATTTTGCAACAGGCCACTATGCTTTAATAGATTTTGATAAAGCAAGCGGCCGCTACCAACTAAAAAAAGCCGTTGACCCAGCCAAAGACCAAACCTATTTTCTATATCGCCTCAATCAAACGCAACTTGCCAAAACGCTTTTCCCGCTAGGTAATTACACAAAAGCGCAAGTTCGTCAAAAAGCAACGGCGGCTAATTTGCCCGTCGCCGATAAACCCGAAAGTCAAGATTTCTACTGCGGCGATTATAATGATATTTTACGCTTTGCTCCAAAGCCGGGCAATATTGTGGATAAAACAGGCAAAATTATTGGACACCACGACGGTATTTGGAATTATACTATAGGCAAACGCAAAGGCCTTACTGGCGGCGGCACGCAAAAACCGCTTTATGTTGTTAAACTTGACCCTATAAAAAACGAAGTTATAGCAGGCTATAAAGAAGATTTATTTTCAACAAAAATGATAGTGGAAGATATTAACTGGCTTTCAATACCTAAGCCCGAGGGCAAAACAAAAGCGTCGGTTAAAATACGCCGCCAACACCCCGAGGCCGTAGCGCAAATTACGCCGCTAGAAGGCAACAAGGCGGAAGTTGTTTTTGACGAGCCGCAAATGTCTATAACCGCTGGGCAAAGCGCAGTTTTTTACGACGGCGATACAGTGCTTGGTGGCGGTATAATAACAACTTAAGTCAGCACAATAACTTAAAAAGGAGTTGTTTTTTTATGAAGAAATCAGCCACAATAGCTTTGCTTTTTTGCCTAATTGCTTTTGGTTGCGCAAAAAAAGAAACGCCCGCCCAAGATGTTTGGTATCAAAATGCTGATTTTATAAAAGCTATTGAAGCTAACGACGCTGACGCCGCAGCCGGCATTGTGCAAACCTCAAACATCAATCTTGCCGCCACAAATGAAGAGGGCGATAATGCTTTGCTTTTTGCTTTGCCAAAAACGACCTCTCCAAAAATAATTTTTGCCATAGCGGCCTCTGGGATAGATTTGGAGGCCAAAAACTCAAAAGGGCAAAATGCGCTTGAAATTTCTCTTGCCCAAAACCGCAACCCAGAAATTATTATGACCCTTTTAGAATCGGGCGCAAAAACTGATAATGCGGCCGAGCTTTACGAAATTTCTAAAACTAACCCAAACCCCCGCATAGAAGAACTTGCCAAAAAACTTACGCAAAAACCAAACTGGTTTGAAAGCAAGGAATTTTTAAACGCCTTGTTAAAAGACCCATCTTTGGAAACTTTTAAAGCTGTTTTACCCTTTACCAATATTGCCACAACGGACGCAAAAGGAAGAGGTGTTTTAATGGCTGCTCTAAATGCAAAAAGCGCAGAGAAATTACTTCTATTAATAAAAGCCGGCGCAACAATTAATTATACGGATAAAGATGGCAATACTACGCTTTTAAATGCGGCTGCTCAGCCAAAATTACCGCTACAAATATTAAAAACTTTGCTAGATAATGGCGCAAATATTAATGCCATAAATAATAATGGGCAAAGTGTTTTAGATAAGGCTATTGCAAGCTCCCGCGCGGACTATGTTGATTTATTTATTAAAAAAGGCGTTGATGTTAACTATGCGGATAAAAATTCTATGACGCCGCTATTAAAGGCGGCTCTTTTTAGCGCTAATGCAAACATAACAAAACTTTTAATTGACGCTGGCGCCGATGTTAACGCCGTTGATAAAAACGGCAATACCCCGCTGATAATTGCCGACGCCAAAAACCCAAATGAACAAGTTGCCCATGTGCTGCTTGAAGCCAAGGCCGATATTAACGCTGCAAATAAAGAAGGCACAACACCATTTTTAGCCTCGGCCGCTAATCCTAACGAAAATGTTATGCTAATGCTGCTTAAATATAATCCGTTTATAAATGCAAAAAACAAAAAAGGCGACAATGCTTTAATGCTTGCGGCAAAACTTAATTCTAACGAGAAAATTATTCAAATTTTAATAGCAAATGGCATTTTAATTAGCGAGCCGCAAAAATTAATGGTGGCGGCCAGTCAAAATAAAAACCCAAAAATAAAAGAAATTATTGAGGCCGCCTTGCCGCCTGCAAAAACGCTTGGCAGCGGAGCAAAGCCGTGGTATGACGACGATAATTTTTATAAAGCTGTTGAAAAGGCGGACCCGCTTTTAATGCGCAAGGTGCTAGCTGGCGGAGTTAACCTTAATGCCATGTATAAGAAAAACAAGAGCAGTATTTCCTCGCTAATGTATGCTGTTGCTAATACTACAGACGAAGAAATAATAAATATTTTACTAGTTGCCGGCGTAGATATTAACCTTAAAACCGAAAATGGAGAAAACGCCCTAATGATTGCCGCCCTAGTCGGCAAAAACCCTGCTGTTTTAAATATTTTGCTTAATGCTGGTATGCCAATTGATGCAAAAGACAATAATGGCAATACCGCTCTAATGATTGCCGTGCAAAGTAATCCAAATATTGATATTATGACTACGCTAATAGACGCAGGCGCAGATAAGGGCAACAGAGAGAATTTGCTAAAACTGGCGGACAAAAACCCTAACCAAACCGTAAAAGCGAGTTTGGAATATATGCTTCAATCCTAATTTTATTTAGGAAACTATTTAAAAGAAACCACTTAAAAAGAACTTACTTAAAAGGAAGGCGGCCTGATAAAATATCGGCCAGCGGTTTTGTCGGTGCGCTGCGTTCTAGCACCATTTTGATAATTGAAGTAAGCGGCACGGCAAGCAATGCCCCCATAACGCCCCATACTAAAGCCCAAAAAATCAAGCAGGCAATAACTACAACCGGGCTTAAATCCATACCTTTGCCCATCCATTTTGTTTCAAGCACATTGCCAACGGCAAAATGCACGGCTGATAGTAAGCACAAGGCAAGCAGAAGATGCCAATCAAAACCATATTGTAAAAACAAAACCGGCATAGGCAAAACGGTTGAAATAACCGGCCCAATATTAGGTATAAAGTTTAGCACAAAAGTAAGCAAAGTGAACATTAAAAGCAGTTCCGAGCCTACAATAGCAAGCACAATCCAAGTAAGGAAACTGGTTAACAATGCCACAGCTATTTTGATGATAAGGTAAAAGGAAATTTGCTTTTCTATAGTGCTTTCAAGCGTGGTCTTTTCCGTCGCTCTACCCATAAACATAAATAAAACAAAAAGACAAACAAGAGAGGCTGTTGTAAAAACGGAAAATATGCCCCCGCCCATAGTTTTTGCCATAGAAAATAAAGGAAGATTGTTTAAATAAGATAAAAGCAATTCCTCATTAGCTTTAATGCCAAAATGCTGCGCTGTGGCGACAGCCCACTCTACGGTATCTTGCAATTTTTGAAGATAAATATCTGCGCTTTGCATAAAAGTTTCTATAGAGCTTGTAATAAATAAAACGGTTATAGTTGCAAAAGCTAAAAAGATTAAGACCATAATAACAAGGCCCAAAACACGGGGGATACGCCATTTTATACGCATCCAATTGGCGATAGTGTTTGAAACCATAGAAATAAAAAGGGCTATGACAAAGGGCATCATAACAGTTTTTGTATAAGCCAAAAAGGCGGTAAGCGCAACGCCGGCTAAAAGCACTAAACAAGTGCTTATTACTGGTACATATTGGGAAAGTTTAATTTTATTTATCATAATGGCTTTGTCCTTTTTGTTTCTTATAAAATACTAAAAATAAAGCATTCTATAAAGAGTTTTTTGCTTGGATAGTTTTTTTTCGTCTTCTCTTTGCTACGACGCAACAAGGTTCGTCTTGTTTCCACTACGACGCAATAAAATTTTTGGCTCAAGCACGCATAAAGATTTTTTAGTTCTTCTTATTTTCGCCTCATAGCAATTGGCTTTTTCTTTGATCGCCTGCGGCGGGCTTTAGCTGGGTTAGTTTTTTGGCTCATTATGCACATAAAATAAATTTCGCAGGGGATTTATCTGGCTCATAGTCGCATAAATAATAAAAATTACCCGAGGCTTGGCAACTCGCTTAAACTAAGCTCAAACAATACCAAGCCTATAATGGGTAATTTTTATTATTTAAAAACCCGCTCTTTTAAATCACCAAATAAATCCCCT
>JAISHT010000068.1 GCA_031262415.1 Elusimicrobiota bacterium
CGTCCTCTCTACAAATTTAACAGGCTACAATAATTTAATGAAATTAAATTCCGCCGCCTGGGTTGACGGTTTTTATTACAAACCCCGTATAGATTTTGACCTTTTAAACAATCATAAAGAAGGCCTTATTGTTCTCTCAGGATGCTTAAAAGGCGAGCTTGCCCAGGCGGCCGTAAACCAAGGCGAAGCCGCCACAATAGAAATTGCGCTACGCTACCAAGATATGCTTGGCAAAGGCAATTATTATATTGAAATTATGGACCACGGCATACCAGAAGAGCAAGCCGCCCTAAAAGTGCTTTTAGAAGTATCTAAAAAAACGGGTATACCGCTAGTTGCCACAAACGATTGCCACTACGAAAAACGGGAAGATTGGCAAGCGCACGATATACATATGTGTATAGCCATGGGCAAAACTTTAGACGACCCCGGCCGCCTAAAAATGACCACGCGCGAGCTTTACTTTAAAACGCCAGAAGAAATGGCTAAACTTTTTGACTTTGCCCCCGAAGCTATAAAAAACACTTTAGAAATTGCGGAAAAATGTAATCTTGAATTTAAAAAAGAAGGCTTTGTTTTGCCAAAGTTTGACATACCCCAAGAATACAAAACGCAAGAAGAATATATGAAAGAGCTTTGCATAAGCGGCCTTAAAAAGAAACTTAAAACTGATACTATCCCCGCCAATTATATGCAAAGGTTAGATTATGAAATTGGCGTAATATCTTCTATGGGTTTTGCCTCTTACTTTTTGATAGTGGCCGATTTCATTGCATATGCCCGCCAAAACGGCATACCCGTTGGGCCGGGCCGCGGTTCGGGCGCAGGCTCTATTGTAGCTTATAGTATGGATATTACTCGTGTTGACCCAATTACAAACAAATTGCTTTTTGAACGCTTTTTAAACCCCGATAGAATTAGTATGCCTGACTTGGATATTGACTTTTCCGACGCTGGACGCGAGCAGGTTATAGAATATATGCGCCAAAAATACGGGCAAAAAAATGTCGCCCAAATTATTACTTTTGGCACGATGAAGGCTAAACTTGCGCTGCGTGATACCGCCCGTGTTATGGGTTTTAGCGTCGCCGATACTAACCGCATTGCAAAACTAATACCAGATACCATTGATATTACCCTAGCTAGCGCCGTAGAACAAACGCCCGAAATTAAGGCCGAAATTTCAAAAGACCCAAAAGTAAAGCAACTTTTTAATTTTGCCGAAAAGATTGAAGGCCTAAAACGTCACACAGGCGTGCACGCCGCCGGTATCTTAGTAACCCGTGAGGAAATTACAAAATATTCCCCGCTGGCAAAAGGCGCAAGAGAGGCCATTACCACCCAATACGAGGGCGAAACATTGGTAGACTTGGGGCTTTTAAAAATAGACTTTTTGGGTCTTAGAACGCTTACCGTTATTGATAATGCCGTTAAACTTATCAAAGAGCTGCGTGGAACAGATCTTGATATTGCCCAAATACCTTTAGACGACGCAAAAGCCTTTGACCTACTTTGTCAAGCGCAGACAAATTGTATCTTTCAGCTAGAAAGCGGCGGTATGAAAGACCTTGTAAAAAGGCTTGGGCCACGCCTGTTTAGCGATATTTCAGCCCTTGTCGCCTTGTATAGGCCGGGGCCAATGCAAAGCGGTATGTTAGATAGCTTTGTTAAACGCAAACACGGCACGGAAAAAATTACTGTAGATCACCCCCTAATGGAGCCTATTTTGCGGGAAACTTACGGCACAATGATTTATCAAGAGCAAATTATGGAAATTGCAAAAGCTCTTGCAGGTTTTACTCCCGGCGAGGCCGATACCTTACGTAAAGCCATGGGTAAAAAGAAGCTGGATATAATGGAAAAATTCCGCGCTAAATTTATTGAAGGCGGCGCAAAAAACAGCGTTAGCGAAAAGCTGGCCAATAAAATTTTTGACCAAATGGCAAAATTTGCGGAATACGGCTTTAATAAATCACATTCAGTCGCTTATGCTTTGGTAGCCTATCAAACCGCATATTTAAAGGCTAATTACCCCATAGAATTTATGTGCGCAGCGCTTACAAATGAAATTGGGCATAATGCCATAGGCTCGCAAGATAAGGAAAACAAAATTGTTACCTATCTTGAAGAAGCCCGCAAAATGGGTTTTGAAATTTTACCGCCCGATATTGAGCACTCTCTTGCTAATTTCAGCGTGGAAAAACTAGAAAACGGCAAAGAGGCTATACGCTTTGGCCTTATGGCAATTAAAAATATTGGCGAAGAGGCTTGTAAAAATATTGTAAGCGAGCGGGCAAAAAACGGCCCGTTTAAAACATTGCAAGAGTTTTGCAACCGTATTGATTTTAATTGTCTAAACCGTAAAACGCTGGAATCTTTTGCCCTTGGCGGCGCATTTGATAGCCTGTTTAACGGAGTGGACCCGCTGTTAAGCCGCGCGCAAGCATTTGCCGATATTGACCCGCTTGCCACCCATGCGGCAAAAATTAAAGAAGAAAAAGAAAGCGCAAAAGGCGGCTTGTTTGGGGAATCTCTTGTTGATATAACCGCCGCAACTAAAGTTGATTTAAAAAAGGCAAAGCCTTTTACCAAAAGCGAACTTTTAAACCACGAGCGGGAAATGCTAGGCCTTTATTTATCAGGCCATCCGCTGGCAAAATACGCAAGGCATTTGCCCAAACTTGTTAAAACAAGTATAAGCAAAATACACGATAACCCCACAAAAGGCTCCGTAGAAGTAGCCGGGATAATATCCAGAATTAAAAAACGCCAAACTAAAAACAAAGACAATTGGGCGCAATTTGCGCTGGAAGATGAAACCCAAACAATAACCGCCAATGCCTTTAGTCGTGTATGGGGCGCGCTGGCTGGA
>JAISHT010000077.1 GCA_031262415.1 Elusimicrobiota bacterium
CAAGTAAAAACACTTAACTCCATTTTTTGCAAGTATTTGCCTGGAAATGTTAACTTTTATTTGACACAAGGTATACGCTAGATAAGCTTTGCCCGTTAGGGCAAGAAGTATCCGAAGTGGCAAAAAAATTAAAATTTACGGCAAAGACGCCGCAAAAAACCCCCGCTTACTAGTAAGCGGGGGTTTAGTTTAAAACTATTTTACGCTAAATTAGGAACCAATACCAATTGAAGCGCAAATACCATTACCGCCGTCAGCACAAGTCATTGCGCCGGTGGCATAATCTTTAATGATGTAATAGCCAGAGTTGCCAGAGCGGGTGGCTTTTACGCCAGCGCCAGCGCCTGTACCGCTAAGGGTAATGGTAAAGTTCTTTGTTGCAAAGGAAGCGCCAGTAGCTGTACCGCCACCAACAGGTGAAAATTCAATATCAAGAGCACCGAAATCAGTGGTGTAAACACCAGTTGAGCTAGCTAAGCGGAATCTTTCTTCAGCTGCGGCGATTGTGCCGAGGACTGATAAAGCTTCTGAAGCTCTTGATTTTTCAACAGCTTTGAAGTATTGTGGCAACGCAATGGCAGCCAAAATACCGATGATTAAGACTACGACTAACAACTCAATAAGGGTGAACCCTTTCTTATTCATAGATACCCTCCCAGGTATATAATTTTATAGCCTTGCTGGCTACACTTATAGTGTACACTTAAGTAAAAAAAATGTCAAGCGTTTTTTAACACTACAAAGCAACCATTAACGCAACACTACCACTACACTAGGCAAATTCATTTTAAATAACAAAACAATATTTGCCATGCACAACAAAACAACACCTACAAATGTTACTGCTTTAACTTTACTGCTTTACATATTATTTACATATCATTTCTTCAAGTTTAGCACTTCATCAATAATACCATATTCTTTTGCTTCTTTGGCAGACATATAATAATTGCGCTCGCTATCTAAGCGGATTTTTTCTTTATCCTGCCCTGTGTGATGGGCAAGTATATCTAAAAGATGCTCCTTATTCTCCCGCAATTCTTTTGATTCTATTTCAATATCCGTTACTTGGCCCGATATGCCGCCGCCCCAAATTAAAGGCTGATGTATCATAATGCGAGCGTGGGGCAAAGCATAGCGTTTGCCTTTTGAACCCGCCGCCAAAAGCACTGCGCCAAAGCTCATTGCTTGGCCCATACAAATAGTAGTGATGGGGGCTTTTATATATTGCATAGTATCGTAAATGGCTAGGCCGGCGGTTACGAGGCCGCCGGGGGAATTGATGTATAAATTGATTTCTCTATTTGAATCTTCGGCGTCAAGATATAAAAGCTGGGCAATAATCATATTGGCGGCTTCTGTGCTGACCTCGCCTTCGCGCCCGCAAACAAAAATAATTCTATCTTTTAGTAGACGAGAGAAAATATCATAGCCGACATTTTTTTCAATAATGGTGGGGATAATCATTGGCGTGGCTCCTTTTTTATTGTTTTTTATTTACAGTTAAATCTTGATTTTATTTTACAATATTTATTTTGATTTGATGATTTTAGTATTAAAAGTTTAGGGTTTATTTTTTTGCTGACTTAGTTTTTGGCTCAAACACGCTTAAAATTTGATTTTTTGATTACGCGGCGGCAACTCGCTTAAACCAAGCTCAAACAAACCGCCGCAAATAATATCAAAAAATTTCCAAATTTTAACTACAGCGTAATATCGCCAAGAAACTAACCCAGCAGGTGAGATTTAACGACAACAGCACAGCAACAACACGATGGCAACAACACAAAAACACGGCATACCTTTATCATTTGCCTTAACCCACTACCTTTTACTATTTCCTATGCCTCTCTTCTCCCAACATTTATATTATTATAACTGGTCTAAAAATACGACCACAACTTTTTGCTCTTGTTTTTTTGTTCGTCTTCGCTACGCTACGACGCAACAAGGTTCCTCTTTAATTCTGCCACATTGCGACGCAATCAAATTTTTGACTTTTCCGTCGTAATTTGCTATATTAATCTTGTTGAGAGAGCCCGCCCGTCAATAAATTGCGGACGGCTTTTTTATTCTACAAATTCCCCCCACAAAAGCCGCCTTGTATAAAAAACTCCGCCCGCCAAAATGGATAAAACGGATAAAAATGAAAATCCTAGAAAAACTAACCAACAACCTAAAAGCAAAAAACACTCAGTCCCAAACGCAAAATAATCAGCCCTTTTATATGGAATTTGGGCCCTATTTGCAAGACGGCAAATTGCCCGGCCCCGCCGCCCATAACTACGCCCCCTATGTTGAAGCATACGGCGATAAGGCTTGGGTTTATGCCTGCGTAAATGTTATTGCGGAGGCTGTGTCATCGGCTGATTTCGTTTTAAAAAATCAAGAGGGCGAAATTATTACAAAACACCCTGCGCTTAATTTAATGTATCGCCCAAATAAATTTATGAGCGGGCGGCAACTGCGTCAGTGGATAATTGCTAGCCTAGAGCTTACCGGCAATGCCTATATATTAAAAGATTCCCCCCGTCAAGACGGCTGCCCGAGGGAACTTTTCCCCCTGCTTAGTCAGCTGGTTGAAATTATACCCGGCAAAAATGCCGCCGTCCCCGTGGAAGGTTATAAATACAGGGCTGGCTCGCAAACCGTTTATTATAAGGCCGAGGATATTATACATTTCAAATATTTTAATCCGTTTTATTTTTTCTACGGCCTAGCCCCCTTAGCCGCTGCGCGTAAAGCCATTGAAACGCTTGATAAAGCTGAAACTTTTAATAGAGCTTTTTTTGAAAACTCTGGCACGCTTTCAGGCATTTTGCAAACTGACGCTCGCCTTGACGACGCCGCCAGAGCGCGCATTATGAAAGCGTGGAATGCCAAATATCAAAGCGCGGACAAGGCCCATAAAGTGGCATTGCTTGAAGGCGGGCTGAAGTGGCAAAATATTTCGCTAAGCCAAAGGGATATGGATTTTATATCCGGTATGAAATTAAATAGAGAAACCATTTTAGCTATCTTCCATGTGCCGCCGGCTTTAGTCGGCGTTTTTGACCACGCCCCGCAATTTAACACCAAAGAACAGCAACGCATTTTCTGGCAAGTTTGCGCTCACCCAAAACAAACTTTAATGCTTGAAACTTTTACGGAATTTTTGCTGCCCCATTTTGACAGCGCCTTGTATTTTGATAAAGATATAAGCAATATCTCCGTCTTAAAAGAAGACGAAACGGCAAGGGCGGCGGCGGCAAAAACTTATCACGAAATAGGCTTTACTAAAGAGGAAATTGTGCAAGCCTTAGGCCTGCCTTTTGGGGCGAGAGAACAAAAAACAAGAAAACAAAGGAGTAAATAATGAAGACCCATAAAATCAAAGGAACGCTTGCAAGCCCCGCCGTAAAAATATTGGCGCTTGAGGAAAGCAAGATTATAAAAGAAAACGGCCTTGTCTTTATAGAAGGCTATGCAAATACCAAAAATACCGCAGACAGATACGGCGATGTGCCAACCCCCCTTACCCTAAAGCGAGATTATGTTTACGAGCTTACAGAATTTAGAAAAAACCCCGTCTTGCTAATAGACCACGTAAATAGACTTGACCATTTGGCCGGCTCTATAACAGAAATTAGAGAGGACGAAAAAGGGCTTTATTTTAAAGCCTTATTTTCGGCCTCTAATCACCCCACAGTGGCGCACGCTAGGCAAATTTATCAAGAAGGCCACGCAAAGGGCATAAGCATAGCGGGCAGGTTTCACTACGAAGATTCTGCTCGCCCTGAGAGGTTGACCCTAGCTGAAATTTACGAAATAAGCCTAGTTGCAATACCCGCAGACCCAAACAGCCTTGCGCAAATTAGCTTGGCCACGGCGGCGAGCAGTAATGCGGATAATAATCAAGAAGCTACCGAGGCCGCAGCCGTCAAACAAAACCCGCAAATTAAGCGTGAAATTGAAAACTGGATAGCCGAGTTAAGTAAATAAAATATTGCATTAAGTAGTTTATAAATATAGCGGCCCTTGCCCCGCAAAGCAAGTTTTTTGCGGGGCTTTAGGCCTAGCAAAATTAAGCTTAAAAAATTATCTTAACTTTGATAAATTCCTTTACTTCTCCGTCGTAATTTGCTATTATAATAATAGAGCCGTTCAAATAATTTTTACATTAATTTGTAAATATAAAACGACTCTTATGCCCACACAAAACACACAACAAAAACAATTAAAAGAACAATTTCTACAAGCCTTGCAAGAAAGCGATACCCTCGCCGAAGCATTAGAGCTTTGTAGTCTCCCCAAAAGCGCATTATGCGCCTTTATTTTTAAAGATAAAGTTTTTGCAAAAACCTTTGATAAAATAATCAATTTAAAACTTGAAATTGCCTTGCTTGAAACCGCCCTACGCTCAAAAAGCGCGGGGATACTTTCGTTTTCCCTAACCAATCGCCTGCCCAAAAAATACAATAAGGCCAAAAAAGAAGCAAAAGAAGAAACGCAGGAGGCTAGGCAGATAGTATATGTCCAAGAAGAAACTGGAAATTAAGGTAAATAAAATTTTTGCCAAAACCGCAAAAGCAACTGCTACAACCGTCGTAAATATCGGCGGGGCAAGAAGCGGCAAAAGCTATGCTATGGCGCAACTTTTAATTATGCGCGCGGTTAATAATCCGCTAAATATAGCAATAACCCGTAAGACTATGCCCGCGCTTAAAATGACAAGTTTACGCCTAGTGCTTGACTTGCTAAAAAAATACGGGCTTTATAAAACTGAGAATTATAATAAGACGGAAAATTATTACAAACTGGCTAAAAGCCATTTGCAATTCTTCTCGCTAGACGACCCGGAGAAAATAAAATCATCGGAGTTTAATTATATCTGGCTTGAAGAGGCAAATGAATTTAGCTATCAAGATTATCTTGTTTTGTTAACCCGCCTTTCCGCCCCAAATGAAAATGGGAAAAATCAAATTTTCCTGACGCTAAATCCATCTGCCGCAAATTCCTGGATAGCAAAAAAGTTGATAGTAAAAAAAGATGTAGATGTTTTTTACAGCACCTATCTAGACAACAGTTTTTTAAAAAAAGATTATATAGAAACTTTGCTCTCGCTTAAAAATTACGACGCAGACGCCTACAATGTTTTTGCGCTAGGCAAATGGGGACATAATGAAAAGGCCGTCTATCCGCTTTGGCAAACTGTTGAGGCTGAACCCGACGAGGAGGAGGCTGATGAAATAATTTGGGGGCTTGATTTTGGATTTAACAACCCAAGCGCATTAGTAAAAATTTATATTAAAGATAAAGTTTATATTGCGACGGAAAAATTGTATCAAACAGGCATAACAACAAATGCATTAATAGAGAAATTGCAAAATATTATCCCCGCTAGCCGCCGCAACCAAACCATTTACGCAGACGCCGCCGAGCCTGATAGAATTGCGGAAATTGCCAAAGCGGGCTTTAATATAAAGCCTGCAAAAAAAGCTGTTTTAGACGGCATTATGGCAGTTAAAGCAGCGGGCTTAAAGGTTAGCAAAAACTCCCAAAACTTAATAAGAGAAATACAAAATTATACTTGGAAGACAACTAGCGGCGGCGTAATTTTAGAAGAGCCTGTGAAATTTGACGACCACGCTTTAGACGCCATGCGCTACGCAATCTATTCTTATAATATTGAAACTTTGGGCAGCGTTGAGCCAGAGGTAAGTTTTTTTTAAAAGATTTTTTTTGCGGTATTTTAAAATAAACACGACTATTTTGCAAAATCGTAGTCCTTTTGGGCGGCGACGCTGTCCCCCAAGGCTTCGTGATTAGCCCCGCGCAAAACATACAAAGCCTTATCGGGGCGAATATTTATTGCCTTGTCGCAGGCTTCAATAGCGGCTTGATAATTACTGGTGGAATAATAAACCCCGCAGAGCGAGGCATAGGCCTGAGCATTATAGGGGTTTATTTCTATGGATTTTAAAAGATGCTCCCTAGCAGGCACAAAAAGCTCTTTTGAGGCGAGAGCGGCGCCAATTGCGCTGTAAATTTCCGCGCGGCTGGGGTCGGCTTTTAAAACTAAATCAAAATCCTCAAGAGCTTTATCATATTCTGCAATATCATAAAGCAATGCGCCACGGCCGGCGTAAGCGTCAATATTATAAGGGTCGGACTGAACGGCCTTGTTATATTCTTTTAAAGCCTTCTTAAAATTGCCAGTTTTATGATACATTTCCCCCTTTGCGACGTAAGCTGGCGATTTTTGCGGAGTTAAGGTTGAGCAAGCCGCAAAAATAATACAAAAGCAAAATAAAATGAGATTCTTCATATAATATCCTTTAATATCCTTAAAGTAAATTTAGCAAAATTTGCACATTTAGGAAAGTGTCGCCTCTGTAAATGCTAGGCCGTAAATGCTAAAATGTATATATGAAGAAGATTTTACTTATAACTTTTGGCAATATTGCGCAAAATCTGGCTGCTACGCCGGCAATTTCTGTTTTAAAGCGAAATTTCCCAAAAGCAGATATAACAGTATTGACGGATAAAAGCTATATTTTTGCAAATAATCCATATGTAGAGGAAACTATTTTATCCCAAACTTTTAGCAAAGAATTTAGAACTATTAAAGACGCTGGATACGACTTGGCTGTTCTTTTTAACACATCTTTTAAATATTCTCTTCTGCTGTTTTTAGCCGGTGTAAAAAAGCGTTTAGCCCCAAGTAGCCGCCTGACAAATTTGTTCATAAATAACCCCGTAAAAATTGACGAGGCAAAAACAAAGGCGGAGCAAAATATCAGCCTATTAAGCCCCTTGTTTATTTACTCTTTTCCCTCTGGGCCTATGCTTAATGTGCCAAAAAAAGCTGATGAAGAGGCAAAAAAATATCTATCTGACGCTGGCATTTTGCCAAGTGATAAATTTATTTTAATGTGCCCAAGCGGACAAGGCGATGATAACTGGCCAAAAGATAAATACGCCGCCCTTATTGACGCTTTAGCTCTTAAATTCCCGACGGTAAAAATTTTATTAATTGGCAAAACAAAAAAAGATATTTCCGCCGCAAATGAAATTTATTGGCGCTCTATTAGAAAACCCTTAGTTGCGAGGGAGCAGTTAACGCTTGAAAAATTTACCGCCCTTTTAAACCGCTCCGCTTTAGTGGTGTCAAACTATAAAGCGCCGTCGCATTTGGCTAGCGCGCTAGGTAAAGCGGTTATTGCTTTTATACCCAACGACACGAAAAAAAATATCTTAAAACCGTACGGTTCTGATACAATATTAATGGAAGCAAAAGAAGAAGGCCAAACTTTGGCGGATATTTCGCCGTCTGAAGTTGCAGATATGGTGGCAAAACTTGCGCCAAAATTTTTAGCAAAAAACAAGGATATTAAAAATGCAAAAGGAACTTTCAGTTTTTTTAATAACTAAACAAGAGGGCAAAAATTTAGACGCTTGTTTGGCTAGCGTAAAAGATTTGGCTGGCGAGATTGTGATAGTTGACAGCGGCTCCACCGACGATACCCTTGAAATAGCAAAAAAATACGGGGCAATTATTTACCATAAAGATTTTACTTCTTTTACCGAGCAAAAAAACTTCGCTTTAGAAAAGACTACAAAAACTTGGTCATTAAACCTTGATGCTGACGAAACCCTTACCCCCGCCTTAGCCCGTGAAATTGAGGATACACTTAAAAATCCGAAGTATGACGCGTACGAGCTGCTGCGCTCGTCGGTATTTTTGGGCCGTCATATGAAACACGGCGGTATGGCAAAAGAAAAATGTCTGCGTTTAGTAAAGAAATCCAAAGCAAAATATGTCGGCGGACGAGTGCACGAGCGGCTTGAAGTTGTTGGAGAAATTGGGCTGCTTAAAAATATTTTTATGCACAATACTTATATTAGTATAGAGCAGTATTTTGCAAAATTTAATCACTACACTTCTTTGGCGGCGCAAACAATGTATGAAAATAAGAAAAAGTTTAACCCGCTTAAACTTTTGGCCTCGCCGTTTTACTTTAGCAAAATATATTTATTTAAATTTGGTTTTTTAGACGGGATTGAAGGCTTTTTATGGGCTTTATTTTCTTCCTTTTACCCTGTTGTTAAATATGCAAAACTTTGGGACTTGCAAAGAAAAGATAAATAATTTCGCGCATTAAACTTACACTTTAGAAACTACATTTTAAAATCTTCGCCAAGGTAAAACTTGCGGGCGTTAGCGTCGTTAAGCAAAGTGTCTTGATTACCCTCAACAAGTATTTTACCGTCGTAAATTAAATAAGCCCGCTCGGTCAAAGGCAAAGTTTCGCGCACATTGTGGTCCGTTATCAAAACGCCAATGCCTTTATCACGCAATTTAAAAATCATCTGTCTTAGCTCCGATACCGTTATAGGGTCAATACCTACAAAAGGCTCGTCAAGCAATATAATTTTTGGGGAGCTTATCATACACCTTGCAATTTCCATGCGGCGTTTTTCCCCGCCCGATAGCGTCCACGCTTTTTGTTTAGCTAATTTTGTTAGACCGAACTCTTCCAGCAAAGCGGCGACTTGCTCTTTTTGCTGATTTTTATTTGGGTTAATGCGTTCTAAAATAGCAAGCAAATTCTCTTCCACCGTCAATCCACGGAAAATTGTAGGCTCTTGCGCCAAATAGCCAAGGCCGTGGCGGGCCCGCTCGTACATAGGTAAAGCGGTTACATCTTCCCCATCAATAAAAACCTTGCCGGAAGTTGGCTGTATAAAACCCACCATCATATAAAAACTTGTAGTTTTGCCTGCCCCGTTTGGCCCCAAAAGGCCCACAATTTCGCCCGAGCGCACCAAAATATCAACGCCTTTTACAACCCGCCTATCCTTATAACATTTTTCTATATTACTTGATTTTAGTTCCATTTTCCATTTCTTCCTTCTTTTTGGATAAATCTTGCGCAATTGTCAACCAACCCTTTACTCGGCCTTCCGAGCTAAAAATACCTTCTTTTGTTTGGGCGGTTATTTTATCGGCCTGCA
>JAISHT010000116.1 GCA_031262415.1 Elusimicrobiota bacterium
CTATAGTTGAAAATATGCGGGCGCCAAAAGCGTCTGTAAAGAAAAACAAATCCGCCCCGGGCAAAATTGTATTGTTTAGAATTTGCAATAGTCCATAGCAAAACACAAGCCAGCAGGCAATATATATAGCTTTAAAAATTTTAATTAGAGCTGTTTCTCTAAACTCAAAAGCAACTATTAAAAAAATAAAGCAAGACAAAATAAAATTGAGGAAATCTTCCCCCCTTGCAAGCATATACGGCTGACAAAAGAAAGAAAATACTACATAAATTCCGTAAAGCGCAAAAGGAAGCAAAAGCATTAGATTTTTTTTGGTAAAAATTGCAGCGGGCCTATAAATAAAACTAGCCAGCCACAAAGCAAAAAGGCTTAAAGCGCCGATATGAAATAAAGTTATTTTAACTTGCGCGCTATCACGCGTAAGGAGAAAAAATGATATTGCTATAAGGATACATAACACGCTTGATAGACGCGTGAGGATTGTTTGAAAAAAATCACCCGTTTGGGTGGCTGGGGCTGGTTTTTTTGACATACACCTTGTTGCCCAAATATAAAAATAAAAGCCGAGAATGGGATTTGAACCCACGACCTACCGCTTACGAAGCGGTTGCTCTACCAGCTGAGCTATCTCGGCAAAACACATCTTTAATATTTTATCAATTTTTGGGCAATAGTTCCTCTAAAAATAATATTGAATCATTTTTTAGACATCAAATGGCCTAATCTTATATATTAGACCATTATTTTATTATTATTTTACGGAAACTATTGCCACTTCAAAAGTTAACTTTTTACCAGCGAGAGGGTGGTTAAAATCAAGTTCAACTTCTTTCTCGTCAATTTTGCTAATAATAGCGCGAAAATGCTGATCACCATTGCTTGCGCCAACAACATCGCCAACTTTTAGATTTTCGGCATTTTGTATGGAGGTTTTTGGCACTTTCCTTTTAGCGTCTTTATTGACTTCGCCGTAAGCTTCTTTGGCTTCAACTTCTACTGTTGTTTTATCGCCCGGCTTCATACCTAAAAGGGCTTTTTCTAGGCCAATAATTATTTGCCCTGCGCCGCTTTCGTATTCAAGCGGGCCGCGGCCTTTGGAAGAATCAACCACTTGCCCGTCAACCGTTAAGGTATAGTCTATAGCTACTTTTGAACCGTCTTTAATCATAAATCTCTCCTGTGTTTTGACTGAATAATATTTACTAATTTACTTATTGTTTTATACAAAACCTATTTCATATAATTTTTAAATTCTATTAGAAGCGCAGTAGCAAGCCGTTGGGCCAGTAACTGACGGCGGGCATTGGCAGGATAGGCCATCAGCGGTTTCATGCGCCGTGCAACCTGCGCAACAGCAAATACCGCGGCATAAAGTATCGGACCAATATCCGCTTGCAAAACTGGTGTAATAGGCCTTATTGTAAACTGTGCCCATATCCGGGCAGTAAGAGGAGCTCCATTCGCAAGTTTCATCGCAAGTTTGTTTTCTATATGGGTTTGTTGGGTCTATCCTTACTGTGCCTGGCTCACAAGTGCCAACATTTACACAAGCGCTCCACCCATTATCAACCCAAGCCCCGCCAACGCAAGTTGCCGTTTGCGTACGATATCCGCATTTTCCGCAACTTTCACGGCGTCCAACGTAGGTAGAGGGATAACATGGTTTATTTTCATATATATTCCCCGACACATTCCCGCCGCATGTAAGGAAGTTATAGTAAACAAGACTCTTAAAACCAGAAGCAACTGGAGCCAACGGCTCCCAGGATATGAGTCCTTTGCAAGGTCCGGGCATAGCTACAGGCGTACCATCAGGATTTGTTACAAATCCGCCCAAGTCTTTCCAACCAAAGCTTTTTACACTCATTTCATCGTGAACTTCAAGAAGATCAACCGAATTAGTTTTAAAACCATTATTCAGAATAAAATTTCCCCTTGACATAACTTCGCCGTCGTATGGAGCAGATAGCGCAGTTGCAGTATCGGAACCAACATAAAGTTTAAATTCAGTAGTTGGTCTGTTAAAAGAAGCCGCCCTAATAGCGACAGATTGAAAAATAACATCACCATCTATGCCAACCCCTCCAGTAGCAGTTGTTGAACCAAAATCTGCCACTGCATTACCGTTAGTAAGCACAGTAAAGTTAGAGGAAACTTCTTGATGCTCAGTGCGCGGCACGGGGAAATAAGTTACATATTTTATCGTTTGCGCACTTATTTCCAGAAAACTAACTATCAAAAAAATACCTAATAATAAAATTTTGCTTTTCATTTAATATCCTCGCAAGCTACTTTGTAAAAATTAATGTTATCACTTTATTTAATGCTTGTAGTATGATAGCACATATCTACCTATTTTTAATGGACTTACTTGATATGGATCTACGCCGCATTGCACTTCTCTATATTGAAAGTGAGGAGCATCTTCGCCGATTGTAGCCCCTGAACCAGCACCACAGGTAAAAACTCTTGCACTAAATTCACTCCAAGCGTTTTTACATTCAAGTCCACTACCAACCTGCCAACCAGTTGCACCGCAAGCATTAACCCCCGATTGTCCACTTACTCCAGAGGAAGTAGTTTGTAGATTATCCGAAGCCACTACACAAGAAACATTATACGGACAAATTCCTTTGGGGTTTGAGGAAGAGTTGTAGCACAAACTATGGCATAAAGCACCTAAATCACTATTACTAAAACTAGGGCAGGTTAATATTTGCCCTTGTTGATAACCAGCGGTGTAAATATTATTACTTGTTTTAATTAAGCTGGTGACATTTGATCCATTTGTCCATTTGTATTTATAACTATCATATTCACAAGAATTTGTTGAAAAATTATACACACACTCGCTTCTTCCACGAATATGACTCCACTGAGCTCCGCCTGAAAGGGAATATCGCATTGTTGGCTTGTCCACAACAAAAGCATCTCTGCACTTCTTTTTAGCTTGACGATCTGCATTAGTACATGTATAATCTGCATTCAAATTACCATCGCAATCATCATGCGCCGGTACATTTGAAGGCAAACTCCAAAAACCATAGGTATCCCCTTGCGTGGCAAAAATGTCTTGCCATTCTATAATATCTCCCCTTGGCGCTACTAAAACATATTTATTTGAAGCATTATTCATGGCAACTTTTTCCGTATACACATCGTTTGAAACAGCAAAATCAAAAGCATTTTTAACATCGACCGTAAAATCTCCCAAAGCTCTAGCATTAGCAGCATGTAAATTGGCAGATGAAGTCGCCGAGGATATAGTTTCAGCATATATATGTTTATTTGGATAAATATAAATAGCGTCAAAAGAAAATGCTGGAATATAAGCAGTATTTGTAACTACACCACCAAGCGTCAAGCTATCGGTAATCAGCATATTCCTACCGACTGCATTAAAACTAAGCGGGCCATAAACATTTATATACTGACGGGAATGCGCTTGTTTAGTAGCGTCTAAATTATAAGACTTCGCCCCGAGTTCAAACTTACCAAAGGTTGAGCCAGCAGCGATGTCCATTATTGAAAACACACCAACAGTATTATGTAAAACGCCTGACATTTGTATTTCATCTGCATAAACTGGCAAGCTAGTTAGCAAACTTACAATAAATAATACTCCTATTTCGGATAATTTTTTCATAAAACCACCTTTAAAAAATATAAAAAAACACAAAAAACTATATAGGAACAAACAACAAATCCTATTTTTATATATTACACCATAGCATAATACCCTGTCAATGCCGCCAAAGTTAAACAAGGCTATATATGCGAATTGGGCCCATATAAAACGCCACGCAAAGCGGGCAAGTCTTTAATACTTTCGCTTACAAGTAAAAAGCCCCTCACTTGGCCCTTTATATCTTTAATTTCCACAACATGCCAAAGCAAATTAAGGCGGCGGCCTTCGGTTATATTAAGGTCGCAAGTAAAATCAAAGGCTCCGTTTGCGGAGGTTTTGTATGCGTCCCTAAAATCACGCTCGGCATTAGTAGAGTCAAAAGTTAGTTTGGAGAAGAAATTATAATCTTCCACCTCTACCATATCATAAATACCGCACAGCCCGCGTAGTACATTATTGGCGTTTTGTATACGCAAGTTAGTGTCAAGTATTACGCTTGGCAAGTCCAGAGAATCAGCAAGATGTTTAAGCGTGCTAATGCCGCCGTCAACCGCTTTTTTGGCTTGGCGAAGCTCCAGCGCCATACTCATTAAGCCGCCCACAAAACCCATAAAGTCCTTATCGTCATCGGTAAGTTGCATGGCCTTGCCGCCGACATTTGCAAAACATATTGCGCCTTCCACCTTGCCGCCCATAGAAAGAGGGGCGGCGATAAAAGCGGTTATTTTTTTATCAAGATGCAAGCAGTTATCGCAGTTAAGCTCGGCGGTATTTTTGCAAGCGACTATTTCGCCATTTCTCACGCCGGCAAAACATTCCTGCGCTTTGCCTTCCATATCTTTGTGGATATTAAAATCATTTTTTGTAGCGTAATTTATTAAAATACGCTCGCGATTTTGCCCGCTGAAGTGGCAAATAAGCCCAATTTGCGCGCCAAAAATTTGTTTGCCAAATTCCAAAACATCGTTCATTTTTTCAACAAAGCTGCCTTCGTGTTTAGACGAGATGGCATACAAATCGTGTATCCTATTTTCAAGGCCTTTGCGTTTATCAACGCTGTTGATGAGCAAAATGGCATTATCTTCGCCTTTAATTGGGGTGATAGTAGTTTCGTAAAAGCGGTATTCATTGCCATATTGCATAGAGAAGCTGGTGCGAACAGCCTCGCCTGTTTTTAAAGCCTCCTCAAGGCTGGCTTTAAGGCTAGCGGCAGTATCCTCGGCCAAATATTCTTTTGGGTCTTTGCCCACAAAATCCGACGGAAAAACGCTTATATTATAAGACATATCTGTAGTCTTATATTCTTGTATTATGCCTTTGCTGTTGACTTTAACATACAAACCGCCAAGGGCCTCTTTAATGCCGTTTAATTCTCGATTTCTATAATTAAGCTCGCCTTCAAGGTATCGCTCTTTGGTGCTGTCGCGCAAAACAATTATTGCTTTTTTACGGCCCAAAATTTCAAAATAACTTATTCTTATAGAAACAAACAAAGGTCTATTTTCAGGCTCAATTTTAGCTTCAAAGTAAATAACTTTATCTTTCTTTAACTGCTCAATTTTAGCGGCAAGATATTTCTTTACCTTTTGCTTTTCTTTTTGCTCTTTATCGGTAAGCAATGCAGCTAGGTTTAGAGTCAAAATCTCGTCTTTACTTAAACCTATTAAATCGCTTGCGGCATCGTTTGCATTGGTAAAATTGCTAAAAGTATTGTTTTGTATATCGCACTCAAGCAAAGCGCCGTCCACAACATTAGACAAAGCTATAGCATATTGGCTGCGCTCTCTAAGTAAATCTATAAGCTGGTTGCGGGCGGAAATATTTCTAAATGAAAATAGGAAGTTATTATTTCTAGCTAAAGCGGCCGCAGCCTCAATTGGCAACAATGCGCCTTTGGCTTTCAGACTATAATTGCGGCTCTTAATAAAACCTTGGCTGTAAATTTCTTCTATGTCCGAAGTTAATGCTTGGGCGTCTTCCTCTACAATAAAAGACAGCAACGGGCGGGCTTGTACTTCTTCAAGGCTTCGCCCCAGCAGTTCTAGGGCAAAATTATTGGCCCTAAGCACAAGGCCTTCTCTCGAAACCAGCAAAACCGCATCTTGGTATGCTAGGATATCTTCGTTCATAACACCTGTTTTAGCTTGGCTTGTTAAACTATCTTTATCTAGCGGATTTATTTCAAGCAAATAATCTGCGGTTATTTTGCCGCTTGCAAGTTCACGCTCGTTAATTGGCGTCATAATAACTTGCATTTGCATAGCGCCGCTTTTATTGATACCGTTGACGCTTTGTTTAAGCCTATCAAAATTTATTTCCTGTTCAAAAACATAAGAAGATAAGGCATTAAATGCTTTACGCGCCCCAAGCGGTAAGGCTGGTT
>JAISHT010000086.1 GCA_031262415.1 Elusimicrobiota bacterium
AATACTGAAAGAGTACACAAAGGTTTAAAATATATTACTCCAATGGAATATATTTTAAGCCGTCCCACAGCTCAAATCCAAGTTGTCCAAAAGTCTCATATGTATTGATGTCTAACATATGGTTTACAGTTGCTTAGCAATTTGTTATAATCTTTTAAGAAAGTTCTGGGCCATTAGCTCAGCTGGTAGAGCAGACGCCTCTTAAGCGTAAGGTCACAAGTTCGAACCTTGTATGGCCCATTTTTTTACTTCTGATTTGCCTTGCCCGCATTTTAAACTGCGTAGCGCACAAATCAACTGTTGTAAAAATACTAAAATTTGGACGGATGGCGGAATTGGCAGACGCGTACGGCTTAGGACCGCATGGAGCAATCCTTAAGGGTTCAAGTCCCTTTCCGTCCACTTATTTGCCGCTTTTTTAATTAATTGAAGGTAAGGAGAAGATATGTCGTCAATTTTTGCAGTCGCCCAGGATAATGAAGTAGAAGTTAAAGAATTATCCAAAAAAGATTCAACGGTAAGCTTAGAAGTAACCGCTCAGGCCAGTTTGGTTGATAAATGCTTTCAAAACGCTTTAGTGCAGGTTCAGGCCCGCGCGCAGGTGCAAGGCTTTAGAGCCGGCAAAGCGCCTATGGCTATAGTTAAAAAGAATTTTAGCGGACATATTCAAGAAAGGGCTTTAGATTTAGTTATAAGGAATGCCTCCGGCAAAGCTTTAGAAAAATCCAAACTAAACGCCGTTATGATGCCCTCTATCACAAAAGCCGATTTTACCAGCCTTAAAGAAAACGCCCCATTTACTTTTGAAATGGCGGTAGATGTTGCCCCAGAATTTACGCCTAAAGGCTACACGGGTATTGAAGTTAAGAAAAAGGCCGATACTATAACAGAAGAAGATGTTAAAAAACATCTTGATGAAATTTTGGACCATAACTCCAGCCTTGAAAGCGACGCCCCGGGCGCAACAATTGGCGACGATAGCTTTGCCGTGGTAAAATACAGCGGCAGCAAAGACGGCGTTGCGGATAAAAAATATTCTTCAGACGGCGAGCTTGTGGATATGTCAGCTCCGCAAACAATTGCCGGCCTTGCAGACGCTATTAAAGGCGCAAAAAAAGGCGACACGAAAGAATTTGAAGCCAAACTTGACGACGGCGCTATTAAATTTACCGTGCAAATAGAAGATATTAAAAAGAAAATCAAACCCGAGCTTAACGACGAGTTTGTAAAAAATATGGGCTTTGACAGCGTTGAAAAACTTAAAGAAACCGTCAAAACATCTATGGAAAAAGAGGCCAAATTAAATAGCGAGAGAGATTTTACCGCTCAAATTGAAGACGCCCTTGTAAAAGAAAATACTTTTGCTTTGCCTAGTAGCTTGGTTGAATATCACACCCAGCTTGCGGTAGATAATTTTATCAATAGAATGTTTGGCGGCAAAAAGGCCGATTTTACGGAAGAAAACAAAAAGGCCTTTGCTCAGCGTATGCGCCCAAATGTAGAGAAGGATTTGAAAATTGGCTACATCGTCCACGCTATAGCGGAGAAGGAAAACCTCAACGCTACCGACGCAGATTGGCAAGTTGAGCTTGATAAAGCCTTGGCTGAAAATCCAAAAGATCAAGATAAAGTTAAAACTTTCTTTAACGAGAGAAAGGGCGATATTTTGGCCAGCCTTAACGAAAAAAAGGTCTTTGACTTTTTGAAAGCAAAAGCGAATATTAAATAATAATCGGTTGCTTTCTTTACAGGCGCTGCCTACCCTTGGTTGGGGTAGGCAGCAATTTTTTAGACTAGCCCTGGTTAGGGTAGGCAGCAACTTTTTGGCTTAGTCCGCTAGCCCGTAATAAAAACACTTTAACCCCGCTAATTTAGTAAAATATAAATATGATAGATAGAATTAAAAGATTAGAAGCCTTGTTTTTGGAAGAAATAGGCGCCATAGTTTCCCGTCTGATAGCCAGCGGCAATTTTAGCGGATTTATCACCATAACCGCCGTTAGAATATCAAAAGATTTAGGCTCGGCCAAGGTGTTTTACTCCGTCTTTGGCAGCGATGAAGACCGCAAAAAAGCCGCCGCCACGCTCTCTATGCTTAGGGGGGAAATAGGCGCAATTTTACGCCGTAGAATACATATAAAAAGGATACCTTCTTTTTCCTTTGAAATTGACGATACTCCAGAGCGGGCTTCAAAAGTAGAACGCATTTTTTCCAAAATAGAAAAAGCAAATGAAGAAGCAAAATAATAAAAAAGATAATAAAACTTTTAAACAAATAGCCGCTGCCTTCAAAAAAGGCAAAAAGTTTTTTGTCGCCGGCCATCAAAATCCGGACGGTGATTCTTTGGGCTCAACTTTGGCGGTAGCTTCTCTGCTAAAAAGAATGGGCAAACAAGTTTATGCTTTTAGCAATGACCGTCCCGGCGACGATTTGCTCTTTTTACCCTACTTAAACACAGTGCATTTTTCCAAATTACCCGCCAAAATTGATTTTGATACCCTAGTCCTTTTAGAATGTTCCGATAAAAACCGCGGCGGCGATTTGGGCTCTATATTTTCCGCCGTAAAAACCGTTATAAATATTGACCATCATATCACTGGCGAGCCTTACGGCACAATTAATTATATTAATGCAGAGGCCTCTTCCACCGCCGAGATTATCACGCAAATTTTTGAATATCTTAAAATCAAGCCGACTAAAGAAGAAGCCACTTGTCTATATACCGGCGTTGTTACCGATACCGCCCGTTTCCTCCACTCCAACACAACGGCCGAGAGTTTGCGCGCCGCCTCAGTTTTAGTTGAAAACGGGGCTGAAGTAAGTAAAATAAATACCATAATTTACAATACAAGACCTTATAGAGCATTAAAGTTGCTTGGACGCGCGCTTGAAAAATTAAAATTGCTTTATAATGATAAAATAGCCGAAATTACGCTAGAAAAAAAAGATTTTAAAGCCTTAAAAGTTCAGCCCGAACATACCCAAGGCATTGTAAGCCAGCCTATTATGATACCGTCGGTAGAGGTGTCTGTTTTGTTCCGTCAGGAAGATGCTCGCATAGCTGTCAATTTGCGCTCAAAAGGCAAGGTTGATGTAAGCGCAATTGCCGCAAAATTTGGCGGCGGCGGACACGCCAGAGCGGCGGGTTTTAAACTTAAAGACGCAAAACTTCCAGTAGTCAAAAAACAACTGCTTGCGGCGGTAAAAGCGGCAGTTTCCGCCTTAAAATGAAATCGGAAAAACCAGAACAAAATGCTCAGAGCGCGCTGCTGCCTTCAGTCAACGGCATACTCCTTGTAGATAAGGCTGTTGATTGGACTTCCCACGATGTTGCCGCATATTTGCGTGGCGTTCTAAAAACAAAAAAAATTGGACACAGCGGCACGCTTGACCCTATGGCAACAGGACTGCTTGTCGTCTTAATCGGAGAGGCTACAAAACTGCAAAGCCAATACCAGCAAATGCCAAAAAAATATAAAACAAAAATAGTTTTGGGCGTAGAAACGGATACTTGGGACGCTGCTGGCAAAGTAGTTAAAACAATGCAAGTAAATCCTTTTACTTTGGAAGATGTTAACGCTGCCCTAGCTGAAATGACGGGGGAAATTACCCACCCCGTGCCATATTACAGCGCAAAAAAGGTTAAAGGCGTTGCCATGTATAAAGAGGCCAGAAAGGGCAATAATATTGAGCGCCAAAGCACGATAACAATTTACAAATGGGAAAATATTACATTAAATGAAGATAATACCATTGATTTGGAAGTATCCTGCTCCAGCGGGACTTATGTTCGCTCGCTTGGTTATATGCTGGGGCAAAAGCTGGGCAGCGTTGCTCATATAACAAATTTGCGGCGGCTAGCTATCGGCGGATTTGATGTAAGCGAAGCCTTGCCGCTTGAAAAAATAAAAACCTTAAAGCGTGAGGAAATTTTAAAATGGCTAAAAACTATATAACCATAGGCACTTTTGACGGCGTGCATTTGGGGCATAAACATTTGCTTTATGTGCTTAAAGATTTAGCCCGTCTAAATAAAATGAATTCTTTGACGCTTGCCTTTGCGCTGCCGCCAAAAGTTTTGCTCTCTTCCGCTAGCGATATGGCCGTTTTAACTTTACCAGATGAAAAATTTGCCCGTCTTAACTCCTTAGGTATTGGCAAAATAGAAGAATTAAATTTTAATAAAATTAAAAACATTACTTGCCAAGATTTTTTTGATGTCCTGCTTAAGAAATACGATATGGGCGGCCTGCTTGTGGGGCCAGATTTTGCTTTTGGCAAAGATAGAGCGGGCCATTTGGATTTTTTGCGCAAAGCCTGCTTGCAAAATAATATTTCTTTTACACAGGCGAATTTCGTTGAAACTGACGACGGGCATAAAATTTCCTCTTCCTTAATCCGCAAAAATATTAAAGAAGGCAATTTGTCCGCCGTTAATACAATGCTCGGCTACGAGTATGAAATAAGCGGTCCGGTGGTAAAAGGCCGCCAGCTGGGCCGTCAGCTTGGTTTTGCAACGGCTAATTTAGATGTTGACCCGCTTAAAATTTTGCCCTTTGGCATTTTTGCCGCTCGGGTTAAATTGGGTAGAGAAAATTTTAAAGCTGTTTGTAATATTGGCCTGCGCCCGACGGTTGAAACGCACGGCAAACCTTTAACTGAAGTGCATATACTTGATTTTGATAGAGATATTTACGGCCGCAATCTTACCGTTAATCTAGCCGCCAAAATACGAGGCGAGCAAAAATTTAACACGCTTGGCGAGCTTACCCAGCAAATCAACAAAGACGCCGCCGCCGCTAGAAAACTTTTGTCTTAAAATCTTAGGCCTAATTTTATATACGCAAATAAACTCAAATAAAAATCCCCGCTAATTCTAGAGGGGATTTTAGTTGTAAATTAGTATTGGTTGTTTTTATGCGTGTCTATCCCAAACGGCGGTGTAGGCTAGGACAGTTGCCATAACAAAAATCATTGCAGAATAGCAAAGCCACCACATTTTTTCCGATAGAACAGACTCAAAGAAAATGGCTTCCCATACAAAGGAAAATAAAAGCTTTACGAGTAAAAGCCACAAGACTAGTGAGAACAGCCTAAATAGCATATCAAGTATGCCGATGATGGGACCTTTCCTAAAAGATACTTTAAAAGAATTTAATATTTTTTCCATACCTAAATTTTAGTTATGTATTTGATATTTGTCAACTACAATTTTATAAATTCGCAGTTGTAAATAAAAAACACGAACTAAGCAAGGCTTAGTTCGTGTCTAATTAAAGGGCTTATATAAAGGAGTTATATAAGCTAAAAGCTGGTGTCACCGGGTGGACTTGAACCACCGACCTAGCGCTTATGAAACGCTCGCTCTAACCACCTGAGCTACGGTGACTTACTGTATATAAATTATATCATAAAGCATATTTTCTTGTAAATGCTTTATGCAAAATTTTTTGCCGCTTATGTGAAATTTCGCTGCAATGCCCGCCAAAAAATAAATCTTCCTTAACCTTCTTTTATTAAGCTAGCGGCAATTTCATTTTTTTGGATATGGCTTGTGCCTTCGTAAATTTGTAGAACTTTTGCATCTCTGGCATATTTTTCAAGCGGGAAATCACGGGTATAGGCTATGCCGCCGCAAAGCGTCAAACAGCGGTCGGCCACTTCCATGGCGGTTTCAGAGCAAAAAAGTTTGCTCATTGCGCTTAGCTTTGTCCAGCGGGGGCCTTTAAGTTTTTTTAACTCGTCGTGCACGGTAGTATTATTTTTAACAGCCTCGGAAGAAGCTAAGATAAAATCTGCGTCCATCTCGCTAGTTATTTTATAGACTAAAGCGCGCCCTGCTTCTATTTTGGCGGCAAGCTCGGCAAGTTCGTGATTAATGCCTTGGAATGCGATTATAGGTTGTCCAAATTGTTGGCGTATTTTTAAATATTTTATAGCCTCGCCCATAGCCCCCTGCGCCAGGCCCAAGGATTGCGCCGCAATGCCAGGGCGGGAATAATCAAAAGTTTCCTGCACGGCTAAAAGGCCTTTGCCCTCGCCGCCAATTAAATTAGCAACTGGCACTTTGCAATCTTTAAAAATTAAATCATAAGTTGGATTTGTGCGTAGCCCCAGTTTGCGCTCTTTTTTGCCAAAAGTGAAGCCCGCCGTCCCCTTTTCTACGACGATAAGCGATATGCCCCTTGCGCCCCGCTCGGGGTTAGTTGACACGGCAACAGTATAAAAATCGGCCGCTTCGCCCGTTGAAATATAATGCTTTGAGCCGTTTAAAATATAATAGTCCCCTTCTTTTTTTGCGGTTGTTTGCATTGCCGTTGCGTCAGAGCCGGCCCTAGCCTCGCTAATTGCAAAGGCCCAAAGTTTTTTGCCGCTAGCTAAACCCGGCAGCCATTTTGCCCTCTGCTCGGGCGTGGCCCAAAAAAACATCGGCATACCGCCAAGCGCGCTTGTGCCAACGGGCAGCGCAAGCCCTATGCAAACCTTTGACATTTCTTCCAAAACCAAAGCCAATGCGCTTACGCCTAGCCCAAGCCCGCCGTATTCTTTGGGCAGCCATAGGCCAAATAAATTTGCCTCTGCCATAGATGTTGTAGCCTCGGGGGAGTATACTTCGTCCTCGTCGCATTTTGCCCGCAATGGTTTAAAAACCTCACTAGCTACTTTTGCCGCCCTTTGCACGGCGGCGGCCTCTTCTTGATTATTAAAATAGTTCATTTTAAATCCTCCCTGTAAAGCGCTTCTTGTTTTTTAAGCATAGTTCTAATATCAAATTCTTTTAATGTGGCGGCGTCTTGTTTAAAGTTGAGTTTACTCTCTAAAACCAGCAAAATTGCCGCCGCTAAATCGTGGTAATTTCCCCGTTGAATTAAGAAGCCGTTTTGCCCGCTTTGCAAAATCTCGCCAATTCCGCCGGCGTCGTAGCAAACGGCGGGCGTTTGCATAGATAATGCTTCAACTAAAGCCATGGGCAAACCCTCCCAAAGAGAAGTTAGGGCAAAACAATCTGAAATTGCCAAAAGCTCGCTGGCGTCATCTCTGTGGCCGAGGAGTTTAAAATTATTTGCTAGGCGGTAGCGTTTTATTAAGTTTTCAGTTTTTTCTTTAAGCTCGCCTGTTCCTAAATACAAAAAAACGGCATTAGGTATTTTAGCGGCGACTATTTTTGCCGCCTTAACCATATCAAGCGGATTTTTTTGCGGCTTTAAATTGGCTATGCTTAAAATTATTTTGCTCTCTTTTGGCAAGTTAAGCGTTTTTAGTTTTTCACTGCGG
>JAISHT010000089.1 GCA_031262415.1 Elusimicrobiota bacterium
ATTTTAAGGCGGAGAGATTTGTCAACTCGTCCGTTTTGGGGCTGTAATCAAAAGTTAAAACATCGCCCTGTATTTTAACTACCGTCAAGCAAACTCCGTTTATGGCAATGCTATCGCCAATTTTTATATCGTCAAGCTGGGTTGCTACGTTTAAAGTTTGCTGCGTAATACCTTTAATTACGCCCAATTCTTCAACAAGGCCTGTAAACATTATAAAACACCTCTTACAAAAATATCTTGGGCTATTTTTTTTACTTCTATTTTTTTGAGTTTAAAAGCTTCTTTTACCGTTGCTGCGCCAAGGCCTTCAACCGGGGTTATTGCCGCTTTGCCGCCGATAATAAGCGGAGCGATAAATGCAAAAACCTCGCTTACTTTACCCGTTGCTAGAACGCTGGCAATTGTCTGCCCGCCGCCTTCAATTAAAATCCTTTTTAGGCCCATTTTGTTTAAGGCATTAAGCAACAAGCTAAAGTCTTTTTTTAATGCTTCAAAATCAAGCGGCAAAAGCATTATATTTTTGGCTTTAAAATGCGGCGGCACTTTTTTTAGCCCGCTGTTATAGGCAAAAATACTTACGGCCTTGCCGTCAAAAGCCTGATAGTGCGGCGGGGTTTTTAGGTTTTTATCTAAGAAAATTCTTACTGGGTTTTTGCCTTTTGCGTGCGTGGTAAGGGCGGGGTTATCTTTAATTAAGGTACTACGGCCCACTAAAATGGCATCAAAGCTAGCGCGTATTTTACGAGCAAAGTTGCGGCTTTTGGCGCTTGTAATCCACTTAGAATCATAATTTTTTGTAGCTATTTTACCGTCAAGCGACATTGCAAATTTAACAGCAATATGCGGTTTTTTGGGGCTAAAAAATTCTTTGTTTAGAGATTTTGCTTGGCTGGATAGCAAGCCGCTAAAAACTTCTACGCCCGCTGCTTTAAGCGTTTTTATGCCCTCTTGGCTGCCGTCTGGGGTAGCTATAAAAACCCGTTTTATCCCGGCTTTAATAATAGCTTGCGTGCACGGCGGTTGCTTGCCGTAGTGGCTGCAAGGCTCAAGCGTAACATATAAATCCGCCCCGTAGGCCTGCTTGGCGGACATTATTAGCGCATTAGCCTCGGCGTGGGGGCCGCCAAAATATTCGTGGCAACCTTCGCCAATTATTTTGCTGTCTTTAACCACAACGCAGCCAACCATTGGATTTGGGTGAGCAAGCTTGCCTTTTGCCGCTAATTTTAGGGCGCGGCGCATATATTTAATATTTTCTTTGTTATATTGCATAAAAAAACCCCATGATAATCAGCGGGGTAATATAAATGCAAAACGGCGTAGCGCAATGATATCTTCTCTCATCCGGACTTTGACCGTCGGTGCCTGAGTTTCACAGGCTCAATTTGCTTTTAAAAAAAGCAAACTCGCAGACTATAACTGCCGGTAAGGATTTACACCTTCCCCGAAGATTTCTAAATATATTCTAATACTATTTTACAACCTTGTCAAACTAGCTAACGGTTGCAAAAAATAAACTTAACCTTGTTTTATGAAGCTGCGAAGCAAAGAAAGCGCAAGCTCGTTATGTTTAGAGCCTTGACGGGCATAAGTATAAATTAAATTAGCCGCTAGGCGCCTAATAATTTCCTTACTTGATAGCGGGGATAATACTTTAGCTTGCCACTTAATACCGCGGCTGGCGGCGTAGATATGGCACTCGTCCTCGCCTACAAATTGGCCGCGCGCCGTAATATCAATGTATACAGGCTCAAAAGAAATTGCATCGCGAAATCTTACCAAAGGCTTGCCCCCTATATCGGTTATATCGCCAAAAACATCAAGGTCCCTTACCATTAAAACATACAAAACCGCCATAGCAAACGGGGCGGCCCTGCGTGTTTTTATAATATCGTAAATTGAGAGAAGTTTTGGGTCATTATCCAAATTTTCAAGCTTAAAATTAAGTTTATTAAAAAAGAAATTTGCAAAAACTTCCGCTTTATGGAAAGTGTCAAAAGAACTATCGGCTACTTCGGAGATGGCAGTACGCAGAGCATTAAATTCTTTCTTTATTTGCTCATCTTTAATGCCCAGGTTTATAAATTTGCAAAGCAAAACCAAGCCTTCATAAATATCGGGGTTATGTTTATCAAAAAACCAAGCAAAGGGCTTTTTTAAATTTTCACGGTGGACATTATTTATAACTTCCCCGACGAAATTAGGCATCTTGCCGCCGTAAGTATCTTCTATCAGCCTTTTAAATTTTTGCGGCTGCGCTTTAATTATTTTGGCAAGCTGCGCCTTAAGCTCAATTTTTGAATTGGGCTCTTTTTGTATTAATTCTATAAGCGCTTTTATTTGATTTTCATTAAACATATTAAATATTAAAGTATTGAGCGGAAGCTAATCCAAAAAGCCAAATTGCCTTAGATTTTTTGTATTACCACGCCAATTTGGCGTTACCATAACTTGAAGTTCCAAACGGTATTTTTGCTGCAAAAAATCAACTATTCTAGCTTGCGCGCTTTTGCGTAATTTTGCAATAGCCGCGCCGCCTTTACCTATGATAATTGGCTTTTGGCTTTGGCGCTCAACGTGGATTATGGCGCGAATAAAATTTTTATCGCCCAAATCCTCGGTAAATTTTTCCACCTCAACAAAAGTAGCGTAAGGCACTTCCTGCCCGTAGAGTAAAAAAATCTGCTCCCTTATAAACTCGGCTATATAAAACCTTTCCCAGCGGTCAGTCAATTGCCCTTGAGGGAAATACGGCGGGCTTGGCGGCATATAAGAAAGTGTGGCGGCCTCAAGCTCGCTAACGCCAACGCCTTCTTTTGCATTTACACGAAACACGTCTTTAAAATCTATTTCGCCTTTAAGAGTGTTTTCAATTTTATCAAGTTCCGCTTTATCTTTAACTAAATCTATTTTGTTTATAACAAGTAAAATTGGGCAATACAAATTTTTAAGCTTTTTAATAAGCGGCAAATGTTTGGATAGCGGCGCCGTGGCGTCGTAAACAAAGAGAACTAAATCAGCGTCCTCATTTATAGCTTGATCAAGCGAGTTTAGCATTATTTGCTGCAATTTATATTCGGCGTGTAAAAAGCCGGGAGTATCAACAAAAACTATTTGATGACCCTCTCCTTCGCTTATGGCTAAAATATTTTGCCTAGTGGTCTGCGGCTTATGCGTGACGGGCGATAAATCAACCCCCGCAAATTTATTTAGCAAAGTTGATTTGCCCGCATTTGCAAGGCCGGCCATAACGGCAAAACCGCTTTTAAAATCTGTATTAAATTCCATATTTATATTTTATCAATTTTGGGGGACTAGCGGCGAAATAAAGGCTGCGCTGGGCAAACTCAACGCCAAAAACAACGGCAAATTATTATTTTTTGGTCTTTCTTTTGGGGCGGCGGGCAGTCGGTTTTTTATTTAGGCCGATGTCTGAGAGTTTGCAAATAATTTCCTCGTGCGGGGCATTAATCTCCCTAGCAGAGCCGTCAAAATTATTGCTTACTATACAAAAAACTATTTTTCGGTTTTTACTGTCTTTTAAATAGCCTGCGTGCGCGCGCACTTTGTTTAAAGCCCCAGTTTTAATTAAGGCATTATGCGCTGCGCTGGTATGTTTCATACGACGGGCAACAGAGCCTATATCCTCTGGGTCGCCTGCGCGGGGGATAGAGGCGACAAAATCGTCTTTATAAGGCGTTTTTAAAACTTTTTCCAGTAGAGAAACTGTTAAGCGGCAAGTGGTTATATTATCCCGCCCAAGGCCGCCGCCGTCTAAAATATTAACGCCGCTAGACTCTAGTCCAAGGCGGTTTAAATAATCTTTTACCTGACTTGCGCCGGCCTGCGCCGTGCCAGCCCCGCCGTTTTTTACGCTTAAAGTTCTAAGCAAAGTATCGGCGTATAAATTAAAACTGCGTTTGTTTGTGTATTTAATAATTTCCCTAAGTTCGGGGGAGGAGTGAGTTAATATTAAAGTTTTATCTTCATAATTTGGCGAGGAGGCCAGCATAAAATCGCCTTTAACTTTAATACCGGCAAGCTCCAATTTGTTTTTAAAATAATCTGCAAAAAATAATGCTGGGCTTGGCATAGCCGCAGAAATTTCAAGCGAGCGTTTTGATGTTGAAATTTTGCCGTAAACCACAACTGCGCCAATACCCGGTAAATAGTTTGCGTATGCGCCGCCGCTAGGGTTAGCGGCAATAGTAGCTTTGCTTTGTATTATAAGGCCGTCCATAGGCGGGTCGGTGCGTAAAACATTTGCGTGGCTACCGTCTTCAAGCGAAGGCTCAAAATAAATATCGTAAGAATTATCTAAAATGCTAAGGCCGTCAACGGGGGCGGCAAAATAATTGCCTATATTTTGATAAGTGGTATGCCACGGGTAGAGAACCCCGCTAAAAATAGTATTGTCCGCATAAATATTGCCGTCAATGCGTTTGACGCCCAAGCTTTTTATTGTTTCAACCCAAGTATCGGTTAAAGCCTCTATATTTTGCGTAGCGGCAATACGCCTAGAGCCAAGCGTCGGGTCCCCGCCGCCTTTAATGTAAATGTCGCCTTTAATGCGTTTTTTCTTTATTTTACCGCTATAGTAAAGTTTAGTTTCAAAAGTAAAATCTGGGCCCAAAATATCAAGGGCGGCGGCGGTGGTGTAAAGTTTTAAAACGCTTGCCGGGGCAAGGCGTAAATCCGGGTTTAGGGAGATAATTTCTGCCCCGTCAATATATTTAGCGTAAACAGAAGTTTGCGCGCCTTTAAGCTGTGGATATTTGTTAAGAATGTTTTGAATATCTTCTAGCGCAAAGAGCGGTTGAAGGCAAAAAATAAGCGTAAAAGCGGCCAGTATTAATTTAAAAAATATTTTGCCACGCCCCGCCGCATTAATTAACATATTAATTGACCCAAGGGTGCCATTTATCCCTATCTCTCAAAAATATAATTGCCGCCGTTGCAAGCAAAGTTTCGGCCTCAATTGCGCTAGGTTTATCAAGCTCGCACTTAAAATAAGCAAACAAATTGCTATAGGAAATTATTGTCCCCTTAGAATCAAATCTGCCAGATACTATATAATTACTTCTTAAAAATCCGCACAAATGCCCAAGCAGCAACCTAGCCAGCGCGCGCATTTTAGAGTTTTCTTTTATAGTTGCAATAATGCCCTGCGCGTCTGATATAGTCCACTCCCGCGCAAGGCTAAAGCGTTTGCGGCTTAATTTAAAAACCACAGCGGAGGCAGCGTCGGCAACTATATAATCTTCCTTAAATAAACTCCAGCCTTTTTGCACGCACTTAAAAGCCTGCTGTCCGCTTTTATCATAAATATAAAACTTATAAGCAAAAACCATATTTAAGACGAAACCAGCCGCAAAAACTACTGCGCTTAAAACAACTAAAAGCGAGCTAAGCGACAATATTGTATTTATAATAACAGCGTGCAAGTGAAGCATACCTTTAGCGGCTAAAGCGGCAAAAGCGGCCTTAACAAACAGGAAAAATAGCGAGCCAAAAATGCCAAAGCCCATAAGCAAGTTGCCCCAACGGGCCGAAGTTGCTATATAATTATTGCCCTGATTATCGTGCGCTTTAAAAAACAAATCCGGCGAGCCGTAAAGCCTCGCCCCCTTTATAGGATAGCCTGATTTTGGGTTAGCAATAGTAATTGTTTTTGGGGCGGGCAGAGCAAGGCGGGCGGCAAAAGAAAGTAAGAAAATAAATCCGTATAAAAGCACGATTAGCAAAATTATTTTTTTAAGAGTAAGCGGCCCTTTTATACTTTGGCTAACGAGCGAAGGCCCGTCGTCTTCTTCTATCACAACTTCACTTTCGTCTTCGCTATTGCCTAAATTGCCGCCTATGTTTTTTGCGCCAGCGTTTATTGAAACATCTTCTAGCGAGGCCGTTGTAATAGCGGGCCGCTCAAGCGCTTTATCAAGCGATGCGCCCTCCTCGGGGTCGGTTGGTTTAGCGGCCGGCGAGATAAAGGAAAGTATTAAATCCGCCTCCACATAAGGCAAACCTTTTATAGCAACGCTATATGCGCTACCGTCGGCCAAAAAATAGCCTGTTGTAAAATCAACCGTTGCGCCGGAGAAATTAAAGGAAAAAAGTGGATCGCCGGTTGAAAATTCAGTCCTTTTTATAATATCTCCGCTATAAGTATTTTCTAAAATGCGGAACTTCTTTTTTTTGACGGCGGCAAGGTCGTCTTGCACGGTATTTTCTAGGCAAACAATATCGTGGCAGTTGGGGATTTGTTTAAACTTCATAGTTGCGCCCGCCCGTTTTAGAGAAAGCACGGAGCTAGCGTCATTTACCTTAACCCAAGAGGCGGGCAAATCAACGGTAAAGGCCTTATCTTGCGAAGTAAAAAGCGCAGCCTCGGCGCCCGCAAAAAGGGCGAAAAGCAATATTAAAAAAGTTAAAAATTTGGCGGCGCAATTTTTCATCATATCAACAATTATTATATAATATCCTTAGAGCATTTGTTAATTAGGAAGTTTGAGGTTATCCCAAATGGAAAAAGTAAAAAATTTAAAAAACGCAATATCTAACAAAATATCAAAAGAATTTTCAGCAATTATCGGCGGGGCATTATTTATAGCCATACTTTCAAAAATAGTTATGTTTTTGCCTTTTACCCCTGTGCCAGTAACTATGCAGACTTTGGCTACAATGTTGGTAGCGGCCGCTTTGGGCAAAAAGGGCGTGCTTTCCGTTTTAACTTATATAGCTTTGGGAATATTTGGCCTGCCTGTTATAAGCGCAGGTATGTTTACGGTTGGTTATATTATGGGTTTTGCCGTAGCAGCTTATGTTATTGGTTATATGTTTGAGGCCAAAATTGTGCATAATTTGCCATCTTCATTTTTAGCTTTTTGCCTTGGCGAACTTATTATTATAACCATGGGCGCGACGTGGCTTTCAATATTTACAAAATACGGCTTTGCCGTTGGGTTTTTCCCCTTTTTACTGGGCGGATTATTTAAGGCTTGCCTAGCAACTTATATAACAAAACTCATCAAGAAGTGGTAGTTTAAAACAAAGCTTACAAAAAGCCTATGCAGTTATGTCAATATTGCGCCATCTTTTGGTTAAAAAGCGCAGCCACATAACTATGCCTGTTATCCAAGAATAAAAAGTAATCCACGCCCAAGCCTCAATTATGCCAAGGCCCAAAACGCTTATTATAATGTAGCTACCCGTTATTAAAAGCAAAGCGCAGCATACCATCGCTTTCATATGGAATTTAGTATCGCCAGCTCCCCTAATAGAATCGCCAAAAACTAGGTAGCCCAAATCCCCCCAAGTAAAACAGCAAAGCAGCCACATAAGCGGGACGGTTTTTTTGATAATGCTTTGCATATCCGCCGTCAACTCCCCCCCGACAAACAAACTAGTAAACATTTGCGGCGCAAAAATAAAGAGCGAGCATAAAATTGCCACATAAACCGCCCCTAATTTTAAAGCATTATAAGTTGTTTTTATGCCCAAATTAAGCTGCTTCATACCGACATATTGCCCCATAAGTATTTGCGTTGCCATAGCTAGGCCGAGCATAGGCATAAAAACTATTGATTGCAGCGTAAGCACAATATTGCTTGCCGCAAGGGATAATTTATCAATATTACCCGTAAAAAATGCAAAGACGGAAAAAGAAAACATATCCATAAAAAACCCAAAGCCATTTGGCAAGCCGTATCTTACAAGGCGCAAGGCGGCTTTTTTATTAAAGCCAAAAAGGCGGCCAATTCTAAAGCGTTTATTAACTTTGGGGCTAAAAATTAAAGCTAAAAATATTAAGCTGACGCTTGCCCCGCCTATCACGGTTGACCAAGCCGCCCCGTCTATGCCCATTTCGCTAAAACCAAATTTGCCAAATATCATGGCATAAGCCAACAAAACATTTACCGCATTGCCTATTAAGTTTACAATCATTGTTATAGCCGTTTTGCCCTGCCCCGTAAAAAACCCAGCCAAAGCATTGTTAACTACGCTTAAACCGCCAAACAAAGTGAGTATTGTGAAATATTGCCGCTCCAAAATTTTAACGGCGGCATCGTGATGAGAAGTGTTTATAAGAAAGTTGCCTAGCGGCACCAAGGCAATAATTACAAGCCAGCTTATTAAGCCGACTATAACCCCCTGCCACAGCGCAACGCTAAGGCTTGCGTAGCGTTTTTGCCCGTAGTAATTGGCAATAAAAACGCTTGTATATCCGCAAGTGCCCATAAAAAAAGCAATTATTGTAAAAGACATAAACCCCGCCGGCAAGCAAGCCGCCAAAGTATCGGCGGAATACCAGGATAAAAACATTCTATCCACAAACTGCATTATGCTTTGGCTAGAGGTGGT
>JAISHT010000101.1 GCA_031262415.1 Elusimicrobiota bacterium
GATGTCCCTTTTTCATTTTATATCGTTTTTATATTTACAAATGGTCTTTCTATATGAAAATATTGGGGCATAAAAACTTATGCCCCAATGTTAAAAATTGCGTCTTAAGTTTAGCAAGCCCCTGCTGGAGCCTGCGCTGCTGCAGGCGAAGCAGGTTGACCCGACGGGGCAAGCCCTTCTAAACCCTTAATTTGCCAAACGCTGTTAAGATCAAGCGTTGTTTGGCCTTCCCATAGGAAAGTTGGCGATGCGCCTATGCCAAGCTGCTGGGTATATTCCATATCTTGCTTAAGCAGTTCTACGCCGCGGTTCCAATATTTTCTAAAAACTTTTGGATTGATGCCTGCTTGTTCGGCGGCAACGTCCCATAGGGTAGATTTATAGTTTTTATTTCTAATTTCAAGATATTTCCAAAATTTATTTGGGTATTTATCTTTAATAATTTCTTGCCTTACATTTTCTTCCCATTCGGCGGTGCCGTGTAAGCTGCTAAAAGGCTCGTCGCCACGGCCGGGGCCGACGATGTATTTAATATCTATTTGCACATCATTTGGTAAGCGGCCGAGTTTTTTGGCGTCTATAACCCTTGCTTCCGCCATTGCGCCAAAAGGACATTGCGACATAACAAAAATTTCAAGCACATTTGGCTTACGAGGCCTGCCGGCGTGCACGCCATGGCGGGTTTGCTTTTCAAAAATCACAAACTCTTCCGTTGCGGGCATACCGTTTTTGATATGCTGGCCAAATTTTTCTTCAACGGCCGGGGTCCTTTTGATAAGATACAAAGGCATATAATCAAGGTTAAGGCCTTTATATTTTGGGTCTTTAAGAGCGTCCTCTCTATTTACCGTTGTAATTTTTAACGGCGTGCCAAAAAAGTTTTGCAAACCTGCGTTTAAGGCTTCGTCTTGCCCGCCGTGAGGATTATCCGCCATAACAATAACTGTTATTGGTATTTCTTTTGTAGCGGCGGCCTTTTTAGTTTTCTTTTGCGCTTGCGCCGCCGTAGCGGTAAGCATAAATACCGCCATTGCTAGTGAAATTATTTTTGCACTTCTCATACTACCTCCCTATTAATATAAAGACTTCTTTTACTGAGCCGCTTCGTTTTGTTCGGGCGCAGATTTTTCCTCAACTTCTTCAATATCAAACCTTATGCCGCGGATACCAAAAGAGCAAAACAAATTGTATACAAAAGCTATTATCAAAGAAACAATGACAATAACCATAGTTTCTGCAAGAGCCCATAAAAGAAGCTGCAAGATTGTTGGGATTACGCCTGCGCTCCAATCAATCGCCGTGCCTGCTAAGGCCGAGTTTACAAGGCTTAAGGCCAAAATAATAAACGGGTAGGCCGAGAAAACAACTGATTTGAGGCTGATGTTCTTAATTTCAAGTTTCATATTTATTTCTCCTTTTAAAACATTTTATTTTTTTGTTTGTGTTAAAGGCTCTAAGACGATAATTGTGCGAACAATACCCCCCTTAGAGTTTAACTGCAAAGTCTTTATGCCAAAAGTGCGCCCGTTGCTTTCCGTTTTAGCGCGGAAGATTTTGCCCGGGTTATCCATGGCTTGGCCCACAATATGCACGATATCTTGCTGAGTGCCGCCAAAAATATCTAGCAAATGTATTGGGCCGTCTTTTTTGATATTCAATTCAAAATTAGTGTGCATAATATTGTTATTTTCGTCTACAACTATAGCGCGGCTGCCTTTTGGTATGGTAATGGCAAGCACGGAGGACCACCACTCCTGCTCGTAATTTTGTCTATTTTTATCAAGCAGTTCCCGCTCCTCAAGCTCGCCTTTGACTTTGGTTAAAAAGTTTTCAACAGATTTTGCAAGCGCGCCCACTTCGTCTTCTCGCTGCACAAAATCTAATTGTAAACTTTTTGTTGAAATATTGTCTATGCTTTCAGTCAAATAAAGTATTGGGTTAACAACATTACGAATAACAAATAAATACAAAACTAGTCCCATAAGGCCAAGTATTAAAATAGAGCCAGCCAAATAAGAATACAGCGCTTTATTAATTTCCGCCTTAACTTGCGTGCGGGAAACATCTAGGCTGATTACGCCGGCTATTTTATTGTCTTTAGCTTTTAGCGGTATGGCAATTTCGTATAAACGCCCGTCCGCCTTCATAATAACACGGGAGCGGCCTGTTTGAAAGGCTTCTACAACGGCATCTGTTTCAAGATGTCCGCCGCGTTCGTAGTCGGGTAAAGTTCTGCCCCACATACCGGCATCTTTATGGTATCTTACCGTGCCATTGCCATTAAAGTATACCACGCCTAAAATTCTGTTATCTTGCCTTGGCCAAGAGGTTATTATATCGTTTTCGGGCATTGTTATATAGTTTTTAGTTACAAGGCCCTCTATAAGCACGCTGGCATTGCGCCTTACGGTATCAATTACTTGATTTTGCAAATTAACATCAAAAACATATTTGAACAAATTAAAATACAACAGCGCGCCCAAAATAACGGCGTACCCCGCTACAAGGGAAAACCAAAGAAACCAGCGAACGCTTATCTTCTTAATCATAATTTTACCTGTTGCTATATTGAGCGTCTATCCTTTTAATGCCTTGGGCTGCGTCAGAATTTTCCGGGTTAAGCTGCAAAGCCGCCTGAAACTCTTCCCTAGCCTTTTCATAATTTGCATCGTTAAAGAAAACTATACCATTTTTATACCTTTCAATTGAAGCCTGCCTTGCTTCTTCCGTTACAATGCCGCCTTGCTGCTGCGTTAAAACACCTGTTGGGAAGCCGTCTGTTGGGGCATCGGTAATAGGCTGGGGCGTTGGGCCATCAACAGGAGCAGGCACTACTGGGGCCGGCGCTATAGGCTCAGCGGGCGCAGGAGCGGGCTGTTTAACTTCAGTTATAGGGGCGGATTTTGCTTTTTCAGCATTTTTAATCATATTATTAACATCGTTTTGATTATAACCCCAATTTTTTGCCGCCTTAAAATTATTTATGGCAGTGGTATATTTTTTTGCATTATAAGCTTTAGTGCCAGAGGTAAAATAACCTTTAGCTATTTCTTCTTTAAGTTGCATTGCGTATTTTTGGGTTTGCTGCTCGCCCGGTTGAATTTCTAGCGAGCGTTCAAACTCTTTATATGCGCCAAGCAATTTACCCTGCGAGTATAAGCTAAAAGCCTTATTTAATACTTTTTTATTTTCCTCTTTCTTCATCAAATCTTCTACTTCGGCTATTTTAGCGGTTAAATCTTTATCTTCTTTTTTGATTAAAAGTACGCTATACCATTGATCCAAAGCTTCTTTATAATCGCCATTTTTATAGGCGTAGTAGCCGCGGCGGATATGCTGGTCGGCAATTTCATCGTCAATAGTCTTCAGCCACTCTTTCGCACGGGTTTCATATGGACGAAGGACGAGTATCTCCTCAAATTTATTTTGGGCCGAAACAAGCCTGCCACTTTTATAAAGATTTTCGCCTTCACTATATTTCATATTAATAATTTCTTGCTCCGAAATAGTGCCATAAGTAGCCATACGACCTGCTTCTGTAGCAAGTGTTTGGGCTTTGGTTAGGGTAGGGTCAATGCTTAAAATAACATTTGCAAGTTCTTGCGCACGTTGATAATCCCCACGGCGATAAAGAGCATAAGCATTTTCGTAAACCATTCTTAAAGTGTAGTTTTGTATACGCTGCTTTTCCAGTTGAATGGTGGAAAGATATTGTTTTTTTTGCTCCACATTTGAAATAGTGCCAAGAGATATTTTTTGCAAATCAAGTATCATACCAGGCTCTTTACCATGCTCCCGCATGGGTCTATCCGCCGCAAAAGCGAAAAAAGTCACTGTGATTAAAGTAAAAGATAATAATAATTTTTTCATAAGTTAAACCTCTTTAAAAAGGCATACCTCCGCCTATAAAATCGCCTATCATCGGGGCAAGCATCATAATGAAGACCACTGGAAAGATAAATATAAACAATGGTATTAACATTTTTGTCGCTGCCTGCGCCGCAAGCTTTTCAGCTTTATTTAGCCTTCTAAATCTTAAATCTACAGAAAAATTGCGAAGCAAATCAACCAAACTTGTGCCTAGCTCGTCAGATTGCACTATAAGCCCAACAAAAGAGCGTATATCTTGCACGCCAGTTCTAGCAGCCAACCTTTCCAAAGCCTCGCGGCGGGAATATCCGAGTTTAGTTTCATTTAAAGTTTTTTCAAGCTCTACTTCTAGCAAAGTTTTTTGCCTTGCTATTTTTACAATTCTCTCAAAAGCCGTCATATAATCTAGGCCGGATTCTATAACCAAAGCCGTTAAATCAACAGTAGTGGCAAAGTTGCCAAGCATTTCCTGTTGGCGTTTTTGTATTTGGCCTCTTATTTGCAAATCAGGAATATAAAAACCAAGGATTACAAAAACGATAGGAAGCCAACTTTGGAAAGCTAACATAAAAGCTAGCGGTGTAAAAATTGCCCAATATATTTTTGAGTAAAGCAAATCAACTGGTTGTGGCTTATTTGGGCTGCCAAGCAGCATACACATATCCTCAAGCGGTTTTTGTAATTTAAAAGCATTCAAAATGAAAAAAGCCAATCTATCCATAACTCTTTCATTAGGGCGTAAACGAGAGAAACTTGATGTTGATTTTATTTGCCTAGCCTCTAAATCGGCTATTGCTTGCACTTCTTGAGGCGGGTTTAAAAGCCTAACAAAAAACATCAAAAAAGCTACGGTGCCCACCATAGAAATAATTGTTAACAAAATTGTATAGGCGCCCATTGTCATACTTTAATCTCTCCAAGTTTATTAACCATTTTAATACCAAGGAAAATCCAAATAATACATAAAAACAACACTATAATGCCAAGAGGACTTGTGTAAAAACGTATCATAGTGTCAGGCTGGAAGACAAACATAATGCCCACCATAATCCACGGCATTATACCAACAACTAAGGCCTGTATTCTTTGCTGGGCCGTCATAGCCTGAAGTTTTTCTTCAAGTTTGCTCTCTTCACGGATATTTTCAACAATGCGCTCAAAAATCTTAGTTAAATTACCGCCGACTTGG
>JAISHT010000014.1 GCA_031262415.1 Elusimicrobiota bacterium
AAGCCAAGCAAAATTAAAAGAGCGGTAAAAATTTCGCTAAACTTTATCCACCTAATTACTTTTGCCTTATCGTATTTATCGGCAAGTTCGCCGGACGGTATAGAAAAAATAAAAAACGGAGCCATATAGGCCGCTAAAGCCGCCAGCGTAAAAAAGTTTCTGCCAGAAGGCGTTATAGCGGCGGCCTTGTAGATTATAAAAGTGGCAAAGGCCGTCCTAAATAAATTATCATTAAATGCTCCCGTAAGTTGGGCGATAAAGACGCTTGTAAAATCTCGTTTGAAGACGTTTAGTAGTTTTTTCACAAAGACTCCTTAAAGGTATATTCTTAAATTGTATAATATATGTATATGAATTTTTACCTTATAAGTTTAGGTTGCCCCAAAAATCTTACTGATAGCGAAGATTTTTCCGCCAAATTAATTGCAACAGGCTCCAAAATGGTTTTTATGCCAGAGGAGGCTGATACAATTATAATCAACACTTGCGGTTTTTTATCCTCGGCAATTAAAGAAGCTAAAGATAATATAAAAGCCGCCTTAAAACTTAAACAAAAAGGTATTGTGAGTAGAGTTGCCGTAACCGGTTGTATGGTGGAGCGGCTTAAAGAAGAAGTAAAAAAAGAATTCCCAAATTTAGATTTAATTTTCTCCATTTCAGCGCAAGAAAGCATTGAAAAAATAATAAAAAAGCAAGGCGAGATAATAAAACCCATACAAAAAACTCTGCATTTGCCGCAATATAAAATGAGCCTTACCTTACCACACAGCGCATATTTAAAGGTTGCCGACGGCTGCGATAACCGCTGCGCATATTGCGCTATACCTTATATAAGGGGCAAATACCGCTCAAAACCAATAGAAGAAGTTATGGCTGAGGCCAAAGTAATGGCCAAAAATGGGGTTAAAGAACTCTCTTTAATTGCTCAGGATACCACTTCTTACGGGTATGATTTATACGGCAAGCCTCAATTAATCCCGCTGCTAAAAAAGTTGATTAAACTTAAAGGTATTGAGCGCTTACGTTTAATGTACGCTTACCCCCACAGAGTTACAAAAGAGCTTGCAAAATTAATGGCCGGCGAGGAAAAAATTATCCCCTACCTTGATATACCGCTTCAACATATTTCAAATAATATTTTAAAGGCAATGAACCGCCACGCCACCGCAGAGGAAACAAAAGAAGTGCTTGCTATGCTTAAAGATACTGTGCCTGGTATTGCTGTACGCACTAATTTTATAGTCGGCTTCCCCGGAGAGAGCGAAAAGGATTTTAACGAGCTTTTGGCCTTCGTCAAAAGTTATGGTTTTGATAATATGGGCGTTTTTGAATATTTCCGCGAGCAAGGCACCCCGGCTTATTCTATGAAGCGTCAAATCCCCGCCGCCGTAAAAAAAGAACGGGCAGAAATTTTAAACAAAGCTCAAAGCCGTGTTATTGATAAAATAAATAAAAATTTAATTGGTCAAACGCTTGAAGTTATAAGCGACACTACTACGCTAGGCCGCACTTATAAAGATGCGCCAGATATTGACGGCACAGTAAGCTTTATAAAACCTGTTAAAGCAGGGCAAATTTTTAAAGCAAAAATAATTAAGGCCAAAGGCTATCAACGCCTAGTTGAGCCTAAGTAAAAATATCTTTTTGCGCAGGTTCTTTTGCGAAACTTCTCTTATCTAATTTCCACTTAAAAAAGCTTTGCTTGCGCCGTGTCCAAGGCCAATACTTCGGCCTATTTTTTTAAGTTTAATTTCTAAGTTAGCGCGGTAAGTTTTTATATCCTCAAGCGGAAGCGGTTTGCCCGGATATAATTTATAAAGACGGCGGTAATTTTCGTCAGATACATTTGGCATAATAACATTTGCCCCGGCTTGCAAAGCGCGAAAGCGGCCACCCGGCGAAAGGGCTTCCATAGCGGTTGTTGCGGGTATATTTATTGACGGCATTAAAAGCCTAGTTAGCGTCATAACTTTTAGAGCAAGTTCTAAATTGTTTTTACCTTCTTTATTATAGGCGGCTAGCGGAGTATCGGGGTTTGCAATAAAAGGCCCAATGCCTGCCATATGCACGGGGAAATTTTTTAAAAACAAAATATCACGGGCCAAACTTTCCAGCGTTTGAGAGGGCAAGCCAACAAGCACGCCCGAGCCTACTTCATAACCCAAAACTTTTAAATCTTCAAGGCATTTTAAGCGGTTAGCCCAAGACATACACGGGTCCAAGTCTTCGTAAAGTTTTTTATCAGTGGTTTCAATACGCAGTAAATATCTATTTGCGCCGGCTTGACGGTAAGCTTCGTATTCGTCGTAAGATTTTTCGCCAAGGCTTAATGTTAAAGCAACGCCCAAGGCTTTTATACCTTTTATAATTGCAACTATTTTTTCCGTTGAATAACTATCGTCTTCGCCTGATTGCAAGACAATTGTTTCATACCCCGCCTCTTTTGCGCGGGCGGCGGCGGCAAGGATTTCGTCCACTTCCATACGGTAGCGGGCAATTTTTTTATTTTCCCGCCTAAGCCCGCAATATAGGCAATTTTGTTTGCAATAGTTTGAAAATTCTATAAGCCCCCTTAGATGAACTTCATCGCCGACGAATTGGCGGCGGATTTCATCGGCGGCGGCGTATAAAAGAGAGCCGCTTGGGTAAGCTAAAATTTGCGTTAACTCCCCCTGCGTTAAAATATGCTCTTTTTTTGCTTTAGCTAAAAGCTTTTTAATTTCGCTTTCCATATATTTTTGCCTAGTATTTCAACCTTGCTAGATATAGTTTCCAAATAGTTTGCCGACTTAAAAACATTTCAAAATTAGCAACCTATTGCTTTATTTGCTAAAATTGTCTATAATATTAAAGTGGCCTTAAAATATGTTTTAAATTATGTCTAAAAAACCAACAAGGCCGCAAACAAATTTTACCAATTAAAGGGCTTGTTTGCATAGATAGTTTACTACAAATTAAGCCCGCAAGAGGGGAAGAAAACATGAACATGATAAATGATGTCAAAAAGGAAACAGACACCAACCCCAAAAACCTACCTGCTATAGTGGTAAGGGACGTGGTTATGTTCCCTGGAATGTCGCTGCCTATCTCGGTAGATAGGCCAAAATCCGTCGCAGCTATTGAGCTTGCGCTAGGCACGACGGGCAAATACATTATAGCCGTTTCCCAAAAAACGGCTGAAATTGAGGACCCTAAAGAGGAAGACCTTTTCAAATTCGGCGTCTTGGCGGAAATTACGCAATCGCTAAAAATGCCCGACGGCAGTATGAAAGTCTTCTTGCAAGGCGTGGCGCGCGCTAAAATTACTAAGCTAGAGTTTAATCCAGTCGCCAAATGCTGGTATGCAGAAGCAGAGTATCCGCACGACGACACTCAGCCCGACGCCGAGCTTAAGGCCTTAATGCGTCAAACGCTTGACCAGTTTGAAGAATACGCCATGGTAACAAAACGCATTGCCATTGAGGGCGTTTCCTTCCTGCGTCAAATTGAAGACCCGTCCAAACTCGCCGATACCATTGCCTCCAACATAATAGTTAAAACACAAGATAGGCAAGATATTTTGGAAACGGTTGATATTAAAGCAAGGCTTGAGAAACTTTTAAAACTGCTCGCCAGCGAGGTGGAAATTATATCTCTTGAAGAAAAAATCCACTCCAAGGTAAGAAGCCAAATTGAAAAATCGCAAAAAGAATATTACCTTAACGAACAGATGAAGGCCATTCAAAAAGAATTGCGTCAAAAAGACGATTTCCAAAAAGATATTGACGACTTGAGGGCAAAAGTTAAGAAAAACGCCCTGCCAAAACAAGCCGCCGAAATCGCCGAGAAGGAAATTGACCGCCTCTCAAAAATGGCGCCGTTTTCGCCTGAGTCTACGGTATCAAAAACTTTCCTTGACTGGCTTGTAAATATGCCTTGGAACAATTCTACCGAAGATGTTTTGGATATTTCCAAAGCCAAAAAAGTGCTTGACGCTCAACACTACGGCCTTGATAAAGTTAAAGAAAGAATACTTGAATATTTGGCTGTAAGGCAGCTTACAAAAAGCCTTAAAGGCCCCGTTCTTTGCTTTGTAGGCCCCCCCGGCACAGGCAAAACCTCTATCGCCAAATCCATAGCGGAAGCGGTTGGCAGGAAATTTGTAAGAATGTCGCTAGGCGGAGTGCGTGATGAAAGCGAAATCCGCGGACACAGGCGCACCTATATCGGCTCTATGCCCGGGCGTATTATACAAGGCATAAGCAAATCAAAAACCAATAATCCCGTGTTTTTGTTAGACGAAATTGACAAAATGGGCTCTGATTGGCGTGGCGACCCTGCCGCAGCTTTGCTTGAGCTTTTGGACCCCGAGCAAAATAAAGACTTTGTTGACCACTATTTAGACGTGCCTTTTGATGTTTCTAAAGTAATGTTTATTACTACGGCAAACTCGCTAAGCACCATACCAATTACTTTAAGGGACCGTTTGGAGATTATAGAATTTTCCGGCTATACGCACTATGAAAAGCGGGAAATTGCAAAGCAATATCTTATCCCCAAGCAAATGAAAGAGCATGGGTTAAAAGAAGGCAATCTTACAATTGACACCCCCGCCCTTGACCTTATTATGAGAGATTATGTAAGAGAAGCGGGCGTGCGTAATTTTGAGCGCGAAATCGGCACAATATGCCGCAAAGCCGCCCGCCAGTTTGTTGAAACAAATAAACCCGTCTTGGTAAACACAACTAATTTGCATAACTACCTAGGCGTGCCAAAATATTCCAATGCTTCTACTGAAGAAAACGGCATAGGTATTTCAACAGGTTTGGCGTGGACATCTGTCGGCGGGGAAACCTTGCCGATAGAAGCGACAAAGTTTGACGGCAAAGGCCAGCTCATCCTAACGGGTAAACTCGGCGATGTTATGAAAGAAAGCGTCAGAGCCGCCTTAACTTTTGCAAGAAGCAAGGGCTATGCTAAAAATATTAATATGGATAAGACAGACCTGCATATCCACTTCCCCGAAGGCGCCGTGCCAAAAGACGGCCCGTCGGCCGGCATTGCTATATGCACCGCGCTAATTAGCTTGCTTACAAATGTCCCAGTAAAAAAGGGCCTTGCTATGACGGGCGAAATTACTATAACCGGCCGCGTCCTGCCCGTTGGCGGGATAAAGGAAAAGTTCTTAGCGGCTTATAGGGAAAATATAAAAACTATACTTTACCCCAAAGCTAACGAGAAAGATGTAAGCGAAATACCAGAGCAAGTGCGCAAGGAATTAACGCTTATACCAGTATCTCATATGGACGAGGTTATAAAAATAGTGTTTGGTAAAGCGGAGCCTTCTAAAGTTGCAACTAAAAAGGTTGTTAAAAAACCAGCTAAAAAAGTTGTAAAAGCTGCTGTGAAAGCTAAAGCCAAATCAACTAAAAAGCCAAGCAAAAAGCTAGCTAAAAAGAGAAAATAAAAACTCTTCACATTACACAAAGGCCCTTTGTTAAACGCAAAGGGCCTTTTATTTTCACAAAAAAATATGTTTAATATGTTATTAACTCATATTCATTATGCATAGGGGACGCTATGATTAAAGCAATAGAAAGCGCAGTATCTTCCGTATTTAGGGAGTTTAGGGAATTTGCCATAAAAGGCAATATGATAGATATGGCCGTCGGTATTATAATCGGCGCAGCTTTTACGGGCGTGGTAAATTCTTTAGTTAAAGATATTATTATGCCGCCAATTAGTTTTTTGCTTGCAAAAATAAACTTTAGCAATTTGTTTGTTGTTTTGATGCATGGCGCAGATGATAAGTGGACATATCCTTCCATAGAAGCCGCTAGTCAAGCCGGCGCTGTGGTTATGAACTTAGGCTCTTTCCTAAACAATTTAATCAGCTTTTTAATTACGGCTTGGGCCGTATTCATATTAGTTAAGTTTATCAACAAGCTTAAAAAAGCGCCAACGCCGCCTTCTGCGACGACAAAAAAATGTCCATTTTGTATTATGGATATACCAAAAGAAGCCACTAAATGCCCACAGTGCACGGCAGATTTAAAGTAAATTAACTTATAAAAAGGGGTAAAGAATGAAGAAAGCATTAAACAAAATAAAGGGTTTTACGCTGCTAGAGCTGCTAGTTGTAGTATTAATTTTGGGCATACTAGCGGCAATTGCTCTGCCTATGTATCGCAAAAGCGTTGAGCGAAGCCGCGCGGTAGAGGCGTTAAGCGTAATGCGCAGTATGCAAAATGCTTTGCGTATATATAATATCACGCACACAGAGTCGGCTCAATCCATTGATGATTTTGATATAAACTTCCCCGGCACTTATGTTTCGGCTACTTCGCGCAATACCGAATATTTTAGGTATAGAATTAGCCCCGGGTACAACACTGTCCTTGCTTATCGCTTGCCCCCATATACCAAATACTCTTTCAATGTCGGCGATAACGGTATGGATTGTTGCTGGGAAACAGAACAATACAAATCCATTTGCTATGATGTTGGCTTTACTCGCAAAACTGGTTCAACCCCCAATAACTGTTTAAGTTATTAGGTCTATTATTAAATTTAGCGCATAAAAAATATCCCTTTGCCCTGCGGCCTTGGGGTATTTTTTATATAATGATATTATGAAAATTTATAAATATAAACACTTTGTTTTACCAATTTTTATTAGCGCATTATTTTGCGCGCTATTTTGCGCTCCGCTTTTGGCGCAAAGCCTTGCAGAGCTTACAGGCGGCAAAACCACGCTTGCAGGCAATTCCCCCGCTTTAGAGCAGGAAAAGATTGAAGCCGCCAAAGCTGAGGAAGCCAAACAGGCCAAAGACTCTAGCGGGGCAACCGCATCTCTAAGCGTAAGCCGCTTGCCCGATATTAAACTTAATGAAAATATAATAACCCGCTCCGTTATGAATTACTCCGTGCAAAGCGGCGTTTTGGCGGCGGATAAAACCTATCAAACAGGCGGGGTATCAACAGCTTTAGCAGAATACGAAAAGGAGGCCGCCGCCGCCACCGATAGCTCCGCCTACGCAGCCGCCCAAGCAGCCTTGTTGCACCTGCAAAATGGCGACTATAAAAAAGCATTGACTTTTGCCAAAGAAGCGACTGAGATAGAAGAGCACAATCCATTTTATCAACTTGTAAAAGTATGGGTTTTATCTGCTAGCGGCAATTATAAGCAAGCCGCTAAAGAATACGAAAATTTGCTTTTTTTAACAGCTGATTTTGAATATATCTCCGCCGCTAAACTAGCCCTAATAAGCGCATATTTCCACGCTAAAAAAACGGCAGAGGCAATGAGCTTGCTTCAAAATATTTACGCTAACGACCCTTATGTAATCTCCTACGCCGCCTATCTTATGGCCCGCATTAATTTTGCCGGCGGCGATTATCAAGTAGCGCAAACTTTATTTGAACAAGCCTTAAATCACGATAATAATAATTATATGGCTTTAAAATATTTAGCCCAAGCTCAGCAAAAATTAAAAGAATATGTAAGCGCGTGGCAAAGCAATGCAAGTTTATTTATCCTAGATACAAAAGATTCTAAAATAGCCAAAAACTTAAAAACTATGACCAAGTTTCTAACCGCCAAACCTATTGATTATCTCTTCTACACCCGCCTTGACGAAATTTACACCAAAAAGCCTGACGAGCTAGGCGGCGAGCCCGTGCGTATAGGCTTATTTTCCGACTACAATGGCAATTTAACCCAAATAGAAAGCTTTAACTTTTTGCCCGGCTCGTCGTTTAGTATAGAAGACGAAAGGCTTGGCAAAGTAATCAGCGGCGAGGCTTTTACCCCCAAAACAATAGTTTTTGATAAAGAACATCAAGGCGTGCATATACAAAATAAGTGGAATAATTCCGATTTTTCTACAAAACGCCCCTTCTTCATAAAACTTGATAAGCCCGGCTATACTTTCCTTGTAAAAGATGTAAAAGCGCAAAATATTTTCGCCTCAAACTTGGGCGATAAAGAACTTGAAGGCAGCTTGCTTGTTATCCCGCACGAAGACGGTATGACAGTTGTAAACTATACCACCTTGGAAGAAATGCTGCCTAGCGCATTAATGTCTTTAAGTCGCGGCGTAAAAACGCCTGCGGCTCTAGAAGCTTTGGCAATAGCTTTAAGAACCCGCCTAGTGGCCGAGCTTGCAAATACCAAGGGCTTTATCTACGATGTGCCAGACAATGCCCCCAACTTGCAATACGGCGGGGTTAATATGGAGTCTGAACCCGTTAAAAACGCCGCTATTAATACTGTAAACACTGCGCTGACAGCAGAGCAGGGCGGCCTAAAAGTTTTAAGCGCGCCGCAAATTTACCGCTCCTGCTCCGTCATTAGCGAGGACGGAGTAAGAAACACGGCTGAAAAAATTGATTATTCTTTCTCCCCCGCGAATTTGTTTAAATATATGATTTCAAACCCGCCTAAAGATTTAATTTCCGCCCCGCAAGACCCAACGCTTTGGGCGCCTGTAAAATGGATTTACTCTATGCCCAAAACTGAAATTGAGGCTAGGCTTAAACAAAAGCATAAAATAGGTTCGCTAAAAAATATAGAGCCTGCGGAATTTTCGCCAAGCGGAAGAGTGCTTAAAGTGCGCTTTGTGGGCAGTAAAACCAGCGTGGCGCTGCCTTTTAAAGAAGCCAATTTTATTTTAGCGGCAGGCACTTTGCGCTCTAATTTCTTCTTTTTCATTCCGTTTAATAATAAAAAAGAGTATTTATTTATTGGCACGGACTCCGGCCTTGGCGAGGGCCTTTGTATTGACGGCGCAAACGGTATGGCAGAAGCTGGCAAAACAAGAAATGAAATCTTAAAATACTATTATCCTAATTTAGAGATATCAAAAGAATGGCTGCAAAAAAAATTGCCCTCATAATAACTAAACTTGAGCTTGGCGGAGCGCAAAAAAGCGTGCTCTACACGGCAAAGCATTTAGATAAATTTTTTGAACCTTTCCTCCTAACAGGGCCGGGCGGATATTTTGACGAATATGCAAAAAAACATTTAAAAAATCTTATTTTCATAAAAGATTTAGAGCGCAAAATTAACCTGATAAAAGATACTAAAGCCTTCTTTGAACTTACCAAAAATCTATTAAAAATAAAGCCTGATATTGTGCATACAAATTCTTCCAAAGCGGGTATTTTGGGGCGTAAGGCGGCGTTTTTTTATCGCCTGATAAACTATAAACGCCGCAAGCAAATTAAAATTATACACACCGTCCACGGTTTTGCTTTTTACGAGGGTCAAAACAAGCTGGTTCATAATTTCTATATTTGGCTTGAGCGTATGCTTGCCAAAATTACCGATGAGATAATTTTTGTCTCCGTTATGGATTTAGGCTCGGCCCTAAAACATAAAATTGCCCCGCCCGCCAAATGCCGCCTTATACG
>JAISHT010000044.1 GCA_031262415.1 Elusimicrobiota bacterium
ATATTTGGTTTGAGAAAGGTCTAAACTTTTTCTTTTAATATGGTCGTTAAGCCGCCCGGGCGTGCCAATGATAAAACGGGGGTTCATTTTGAGTTTTTTAAGTTGGCCCACCATCATTTTCCCGCCGACGATAAGGGCGTTTTTAATCTCGCTGCCTTGCGCCAGCTCTCTAAAAACGGCTTGTATTTGCTGGGCAAGCTCCCTAGTTGGGGCAACTACTAGGCATTTTGCGTCTTCGTTGCGGGTTAAAATATCCAAAAGCGGTATAGTAAATGCCGCCGTTTTTCCGCTGCCGGTTTGCGCGCTTACTAAAGCGTCTTTGCCACGCAGTATCAGGGGGATAACCTCTCCTTGCACGGGCATTGGGGCAAGATAGTTTATGTTTTTTATTGCGCCAAGCGTTTTTACGTTTAAGCCTAAAGAATCAAAAGTTTTATTTGTCATATTTTTTGCTTTATTTTTTAATAATATTTTGCTATTATAAAGTATAAACTAATAAGCTCTGTTGCTCATACTATATCTTATCATAGTTTGGGCGGCAGGGGTTTTCAATCTAAAAATGTGCTTGAGAGTGATGTTTATAAACTTGCAAAAAGATTGATTTATAAATGAGTTAAGGAGACAAGATGAAGAGAGTAATAGCATTTGTATTTTGCGCTTGTTTACTAGCGGGTGTTGCTAATGCCGCTGGCGCAGCAAGCAAATATACAGTTGGCAATGTTGTGCAAGTTAAAGCAACAGATAGCGTAAATGTCCAATATAAAGGGGCGACAATTGTCATACCCCAAGGCAATACTATTGTTGTTGGCCGCGATAAAAACGATTCCGTTGTTATCCAAGGCGAAAATATTAAAGGTGTGAAATACGGCAATTCAACAATTTCCTCTAAAGGCCATTCTGTATTTTTAGTTGACAGCCAAACCGGCGATATTAAGGTTATGGAAGGCAAAGTCGCTTTGACAGATGCTTCTGGCAAAACAACAACCTATTCCAAAAATCAGGTTATCAAAAAAGCTGCTACTACTGGCCAAGCTGCCGCGTCTTCAACTGAAGCTAAGGCAGAAACAACTACTTCCGACGACGAAACAGACCCAGTTGTTTTAGATTTGGCTTTGCTCAGCACTACTGAAAATTCCGCCGCAAGGCAGCAAGTTGCAGAAGACGCTGTTTTAAGCCCTTCGGCCCCAAGGTAATTAAGGAGATTTGTAAAGAATGAAGAAGATATTTGTTTTATTCGCATTTGTTTTTGCGGCTACAGGCGTTTTTGCCGCTGACAACTTGAAATTTGCAGTGTCCGAAGATTTAAATTATGATAGCAATATCTATTTAACCGACGGCAATGAAAAGGATTCTTTCATCAGCACAACCCGTGTTTTTGCTGATTATACGGCTAAAATTCCGCAAAGCGGCTTAAAACTGTCCCTTAAAGGTATGGGCGGTTATTTAGCTTATACGGAAAATAGCTCAAAAAATAATTATTTTGACGCTTTCGCTCAGGCCGATTTAAGCAATAGGTTCTTTAATATTGGCGATAGGTTTATTTACACCTCAGACCCTGCCAACTCCGAGCTTACCGACCGCGCTAAAAGATGGCAAAATAATGCTTTTGCTTCTTTTGAAACTTCAAGAGAAAAGACCATAGGCTTTGGCGTATTTGCCGATGATTCCTACGATTATTATATTGACACTGAATACAAAGGCCTTACAAGGAACCGCGTAGACGCAGGCGCAAGGCTTTTTTGGAACCTATCTCCCAAAACCAGCATTTTTGCCGAATATGCATACGACGATATTAGCTACAAAACCAATAAAGTAAATGATTCTAACGGCGGCACAGCTGCTTTAGGTATTGAGGGGCAAATTGCTCCCAAAGTATCCGGCGTTGCAAAAGCCACCTATGAAATGCGTGACTATAAAAATGATTTAGCCGGCGCAGATAATTACAATGACTTGCTTGGATACGTTGTATCAGTAGAGTGGAAACCCACCGCAAACAATAAGCTCCGCTTATCTGGCGCGCGTAATATGCAGGAATCTACTTACGGCATAAACCGCTATTTTGCAGATACCTTGGTTTCTTTAATGTTCTCGCAAAAAGTCTTTAATAAATGGACCGCGGCTTTAACAGTAGCCTATGAAAATATGGACTATGCTAAAGAAGTCAACAATGTAAAACGCAATGATGACTTAATAACCGTCAGGCCTGAAGTTGAATATGCTTTTAAAGAAGCCTTTAAAGTTGGCGTTTGGTATCAGTATAGGGACCGTGATTCCAACCAAAAAGGTTGCGATTATAATGATTCCAAAGCAGGCTTATTTGCAAAACTATTCTTTTAATGTGTAGTAATTTTTAGAAGATATTTAGTTTAAAATTTAACCGCCCCTATTTTTTAGGGGCGGTTCTATATTTATTACAATCTAATCTACTTATTTGCAGTTAAATATTAAAACTTGCCAGGGGGTTATTTGGGCGGGTACGGGCGTGTTGTTAGTGGGCTTATTATTAAGAGCGCAGGCAGATTTATTAAGTTTTTTAACTGGTAAGGTTTGAGTTTTAT
>JAISHT010000056.1 GCA_031262415.1 Elusimicrobiota bacterium
TTAAAACTAAATCAGCCTTAATTTCCGACGCTCTAAGAGCAGCGGCGGTATCGGTGGTAAAAAACGGGTTGCCAGTGCCGCCGGCAAAAATTACCACACGGCCCTTTTCAAGGTGGCGCACGGCTTTGCGTTTTATAAAAGGCTCGGCCAGTTCGTAGATATTAATTGAAGTTAAAACACGGGTTGGCACTTTAATATCTTCTAGCGCAGATTGTAAAGCCAAAGCATTAATTATAGTAGCCATCATACCCATATTATCTGAGTTTACTCTATCAATAATACCGCCGCCGTCCCTTACGCCCCGCCAAATATTGCCCCCGCCGATAACTATGGCAAGTTGGCATTTAGTTTTTAAAGCGTCCTTTATTTCCGCCGCAATTGAGCGCAGCGCAGTTGGGTCAATACCCCGGCCGCCTTTTTGCATCAAGGCCTCGCCGGATAATTTTAAAAGCACTCTCTTTGTTGTATTCTTTGGCATAAGAAATCCTCTTTATAGTGGTTTTATTTATAATACAAAATTATTTAGCTTGGGGCATAAAAAAAGCTCTCTTTTTAAAAAAGAGAGCTTTTAAACTTTTTGTTTTGCTTTGCCAAAATTAGAACCTTACAAACCTTACTACTTTAAGTTCTGTGCCAACTTCTTTTGTTTTGGCGGCGACATATTCTCTAACGCTCAATTTGCTATCCTTCATAGAAGGTTGATCAAGCAAAGCAACGTCTTTTAAGAACTTTTTAATCCTGCCGGGCAACATTTTTTCAATAGTGGCGTCATTTTTGCCTTCGTTTTTGGCTTGGGTGATGGCAATATCTTTTTCCTTTTCAATAACATCTGCCGGCACATCAGCCTCGTCCAAATATTGGGCGACCATACCTACAGCTTGCAAGGCGACATCGCGCACAATTTGGCGCATGGCTTCTTTGCCGCCGTTTTCGCAATGGCAATTGCATTTGCCGTCTGCGGGGGCCATTTCAACCATAGCGGCTTTTTTGTTGTCGGTGTGGATATAGTAGTTGATAATGCCGCAATATCCGCTTAACTTCCAGCAAACTGCTTTGGTAAGGGAAACATTCTCCCCAAATTTTGGGGCGACTTCGGTTATAATTTTTTTAAGTTCTTCGTCGGCGGTATAATCGGCCACTTGAGGGTGGGCGAGCATATAATCGGCGATTTTTTCTACCAAGGCTTTAAAATCCGGCGTTTTGGCGACAAAGTCCGTTTCGCAACCTAAATAGGCCATAGCGGTATAGACATGATCGGCCGAGGTTTTTACGCAAACCATACCTTCTTTAGTTTCTCTGCCGGCGCGTTTTGCCATATCGGCAAGACCTTTTTTGCGCAAGCAAATTACTGCCGCTTCAATATCGTTATTAGACTCGGCCAAGGCGGCTTTACATGCGCCTAGACCTGCGCCAGTTTTTTCTCTTAAAGTTTTAATATTTTCTACAGTGGACATAAATTTTTTCTCCTTTTAAGGCTGCCTGTGTATTTTGTTTACACAGGCAGGGCAATTTTACTTAATAATTATTTGGCCTTTGCCGTTTTTTTAACGGAAGCTTTTGCCGCTACGGCTTTTTTTACCTTTTTTTCTACTCTTGCGCGCGGTTTTTCTTCTAGTTCAATTTCTTCTTCCTCTACTGCGGAAGCGTCGGCAGCTTCGGGCGTTTTTTCCGTTGAAGAAATTAAGGCGTCTTTTGCAAGGTCTTCTTCGGCAATAGTTTCGTTAACTATTTGATCGGCCTCAACTAATTTTGCGCCTCTTAAAGCATCTGCCATGGCGGTGTTTTCAACAGGTTTTTCAACTTCTGCTTTAGCTTCTTCGGCGATTACTTGATCTTCAATTTTTTGATTTGCGCCGTTAGCTTCGTTGCGGCCTTCTAAAATAGAATCCGCAACAGCCATACAGAATAGTTTAATAGAGCGGGCGGCGTCGTCGTTGCCCGGTATTGGCACATCAATAAGGTCTGGGTCTGCATTGGTATCGCAAACGGCTACTATTGGTATACCTAAAATGCGGGCCTCTTTTATTGCGCCTTGCGTATCAACAGGGTCAATTACAAAGATAATGTCCGGTAAAGACTTCATATCTTTAATGCCGCTGAGTAGTTTTCTCAAGCGGTTCATTTCTTTGGTGAGTCTTGAAGATTCTTTTTTGGAAATTGCTTTAAGCACGCCTTCAGCTTCCCATTTTTCAAGCTCGGCCATTCTTTCAACGGATTTTCTTACCGTCTGGAAATTTGTTAAAGTGCCGCCTAACCATTTTTCGTGAATGCAGGGGCTGCTTGCCCTTTGCGCTTCAAATTTAATAGGTTCTTGCGCTTGTTTTTTTGTGCCGACAAATAAGAATTTAGAACCCTTTTTCGCTTCTTCTTTAATGAAGGCGCAGGCCTTTTTTAATTCTTTTGCGGTTTTTTGTAAGTCTAAGATGTGTACGCCGTTTCTTTCGCCAAAAATATAGCGGCTCATCTTGGGGTTCCATCTTGAAGTCTGATGACCGAAGTGTACGCCAGCCTCAAGCATGGCTTTCATTGATATGTTGCTCATTATTATTTTCTCCTTGTTGGCTTGCTGCCTTAATTTGGATAGGGGATATCCAGAGTAGCAGTTTGCCGGGTGTTTCAGGCGGTGGCATTTAATTTACTAACTTTGTTCGCAACCAACTCTTACTAAACCTTATATATATTATACCATAAAATGGCAAAAAAAAACCGCTCATCGCTGAGCGGTTTTTTGTGTTGCTAAATATTAGAACCTGCCGTTTACCAAAACCATACCGCGTAACCAGCCGTTGTTCCTGATAAGGTTGACGATACCAATCTGTAAACCTTTATCAATGGTGTTAATATTGTTAACGATACCAAGTTGAAGACCGGTGAAGGTTTGGGCTTGGTTGTAAATACCATATTGTAAACCGGTTGCTTTTTCGGCTAAGTTAATCCAGCCGAGTTGTACGCCAAGCATTTCAGTTTTTGAGATATTTAAAAGACCCCATTGAACGCCGGTAACTTTATCAGCTAAGTTGATAAAACCTAATTGACCGCCGACTGCATCGCTAGCGCGGGTAAAGATTGCGCCGTGAACGCCCTTCATAGTGGTTGCTCTGTTGTAGAGTAAACCGATTTGAAGACCGTACATTTCATCAGCTCTGGCGGAGAACAAGTTGAAGTCAACGCCATGAACTGTTGGGGTGTTGTTATCAATTAAACCGATAACGACATTTGTTTTTTCTGGTTTTGGCCAAGCAATGTTATCAAATAATGATAACTTGATGGGGCTTTGCGCATATGCGCTTACTGCAAAGGCCGAGATTAAAACTGCGGCCGCAAATAACTTCTTCATTTATTAACCCTCCTGGGTAAGATAAATATATATTACTATTTTTTTATAAATTGTAAAATATATTTATTATGAAAATATTATTAACCTTTATATTTTGTCTTTTTTCTTTATTTGCTTTTTCCCAAAATCGTTTGCCCGAGCCTAAGCGAGCAGTTGCTCCGCTGCAGCCAAAAACTAGTCCGCAAACTACGCAAGTTTATCCTCAGCGTCAGCCAAATACAATTAATGCAGGCGGACCGACAAGTTCAAAAAGGCTTGCCCCCGAAGACTCCGCGCGAAATGCAAATATGCAATATGTTGAGCGAGCTAGAAATACTGCTGTATCTGCGCCTACAACGCCCCAAACTACGCCGCCAGCAAATCAACTAGGCGCAGGCCCCTTTGTGCAAAGAGTAGTATTTTCCTATCACTATTATCTTGACACCCCAAATCCGCCCGTACAAAATTGGCCGCGCGAGGCTTTGGGCTTAAATAAAACTAATTTAAGCGGCCGCGGCGCAGTGGTTGCGGTTTTGGATTCCGGCGTTGCTCCGCACGAACAATTTGCGCAAGGCGCGGTATCTCTTTATGATATTACCGGCCAAAATAAACTTAATGACGAGCTTGGCCACGGCACTTCAGTTTGCGCAATTATAGCGGCAAGCGGAGCAGGTTCAAGCGGTTTTAAAGGCGTTGCTCCTTTGGCAAAAATACTTTCCTATAAAATAACACGGGACGACGGCGGCACAAGCAATGTTTTGTTAATAAAAGCTATTGAAGAAGTTATTAAGTATAATACCCGCCACCCAAATAATAAAGTAAATATTATAAATATAAGTTATGGGATAGGCGAGCAAAACGAGCCTTTGCAAAAAGCTTTAAAACAAGCTTATGATAGCGGCATTACAATTGTAGCCCCAGTTGGTAACAGCGGGCAAAATGATGTCGCTTACCCCGCCGCTTATGATTTTGTTATCGGCGTAGGCTCAATTGATAATAATAAGCAAGCGCCCTCTGACGCTTCTTTTGGGCAAGGGCTTGATTTTGTCGCCCCGGGGGCGGAGCTTTTTACACCGTCAATTAATAATCAATATATATGGATACGTGGCACCTCTTTTGCTTCAGCATATATAAGCGGCATTGCCGCTTTAATAACAGAGGCTTGGCAAAATAAATATGGCTCCAAACCAAGCCCGCAGGAAGTGTATAAGGTTATGCAAAAAATAAGCTCGCCGCTTTCAAGCGTTGCGGCGCAAAAGCAAGGCAACGGGCTGCCCGATGCCTCAAAAATAACAGCTTCAATTTAATGGAAAATTATGAACTATAAAGATTACGAAATACCTCAAGACCTTGTTTTTAATACAAGAGATATTATTGATTTACACGGTTTAAAATGTTCGTCCGTTTTAAACCCAGCGGATTTTACTGATATTTTTAACAGTCCTACAAAAATTAAAAAAATAAAAATTGATTTAAGTTTTTCCGTTTTGTCAAAGGAAATACTTGCGCAAGGCAAGTTAAGCGGCGTGGCGCAAGTGGAATGTTCCCGATGTTTAAAACAGTTTGAAAGAGAATTTGAAGAAGAATTTACACAACTCTATTCCCTTAAAGAAGAAATAATTGATATAATGTCTATAACAAAGCAAACTTTGGCATTGCTGGATAATATACAAAATTTATGTTCCAGCAGTTGCAAAGGGCTATGTAGTATTTGCGGCTGTAATAAAAATGAAATTGAGTGCGATTGTAAGCCGCCGTCCACTTCGCCATTTGCTTGTTTGAAAGATAAATTTTCAAAGAAATAAAAGCAATTTTATTTACTTAAGTGAGGAAGAACAAATGCCTAATCCAAAGAGAAAGCATACTAGATCAAGAAGAGATATTAGGAGATCAGCAAACTCCAAATTAGAAGCCGTCAACACAGTTGCCTGCTCTAATTGCGGCGCGCCCAGACTCCCGCATAATATCTGCCCAAAATGCGGCTTTTACCGTGGTAAATTAGTGGTAGAAGTAAAAGCTAAAAAAAGCAAATCAGACGCGGCAAAATAGTTAAATTATGAGGATAGCGCTTGACGCCCTCGGCGGCGATTTTGGTGCAAAACCCAATGTTTTGGGCGCTGTTAAAGCAGCCAAAGACTTCGGCTATGAGATAATCTTAGTCGGCGATGCTGCTGTTATCAAAAAAGAGCTAGAAACCGCTGGGCCTTATGATGAAACAAAAATCTCAATAGTACACGCGCCCGAAGTTATCAATATGGCCGCATATCCCGCAAGGGAATGCCGCGCCAAAAAAGACGCTAGTATAGTAGTTTGCGCAAGCCTTATTAAAGAAGGTAAGGCGGACGCTATGATATCGGCGGGTAACTCGGGCGCTACTATGGTTACAGGCGTGTTTTGCCTAGGCAGGATAAAAGGCATAGACCGCCCTGCCATAGCCTCGCCAATGCCAACGCAAAAAGGCGTTGCGCTTGTTGTTGACGCCGGCGCAAATGCGGATTGCAAACCTGTAAACTTGCTTCAGTTTGCTGTTATGGGTTCAATTTATTCGCACATAGCTTACGGCGTAGCAAATCCTTTAGTCGGCTTGCTTTCCATCGGGGAAGAAGAAGGCAAAGGCAATCAACTTATAAAAGATACCACAAAACATATTAAGAAACTTGGCCTTAATTACTTTGGTAATATTGAGGGCCGTGATGTTCATACAGGTATGATAGATGTTATTGTCTGCGATGGTTTTGTTGGTAATATCGTTTTGAAATTATCCGAAGGATTGGCTAAATCTTTATTTAGAATGATTAAAGATAAAATTAAAAAACATTATATTGCTATGTTTGGCCTATTGCTTGCAAAAAAAGTTTTGATGATGGTAAAAGAAAGCACTAACCCAGATGCTTACGGCGGCGCGCCGCTACTAGGCGTAAACGGGCCGGTAATAATTTGCCACGGTAAATCAAACGAAAAAGCTATTTATAATGCTATAAAAGTTTCCGCCAAGTTGGTGGAAAGCAAAGCCGTTGAAGCCATAAAAGAAAATGTGGCGGCGTTAAAACCCGTTTTTGACGAGTTGGGGGAGTAATGGATTTTAAGGGCAAAAAAGTTGTTATAACGGGCGCTAGCCGAGGAATAGGCCTTGGCCTTGCAAAAGCGTTTTTAGCTAATGGCGCCGATATTGCAATTTGCGCAACTTCTCCTGATACTTTGGCTAAAGCCAAAGAAACTTTAAAAGCCTTAAATTTGCCCGGTAAAATTTACACGCAAAAAGTTGACGTGTCATCTGCTAGCGAGTGCGAAGATTTTATAAATAATATAATAAAAGAATACGGGCAAATTGATGTTTTGATAAACAATGCCGCCGTCACTAAAGATACTTTGCTTATTCGTATGAGCGAGCAGGATTGGGACAAGGTGCTTTCTATTAATTTAAAAGGCGCTTTTCTTATGAGCAAAGCCGCGTTAAAATATATGATGAAAGCGCGCAGCGGCAATATTGTTAATATGACATCTGTCGTCGGCCAAATGGGCAATGGCGGGCAGGCAAATTATAGCGCTTCAAAAGCGGGCATAATAGGCCTTACTAAAAGTTTAGCTAGAGAGTTTGCCTCAAGAAATATAAGGATAAATGCGGTTGCGCCGGGTTTTGTTAAAACAGAAATGACGGCTGCCCTTAAAGAAGAAACCCAAAAAGAAATTTTGGAAAATATACCGCTTAAAAGATTTGCAGAAATTACGGACATTGCCTCTGCGGTAATGTTTTTAGCCTCGGACGACGCAGGCTATATAACCGGCCAAACCATTTCAGTAAATGGCGGCCTATACATCTAGTTTTTATAATGGAGGAAACCATGGACGCAAAAACAGTAGAAGAAAAAGTAAAAAATATCATCGTTGAACAGCTTGGCGTTGAACCAGAGCAAGTTAAACCCGAAGCCCAGTTTGTTAATGATTTAGGTGCTGATTCTTTAGATACCGTAGAGTTGATTATGGCTCTTGAAGAAGAATTTGACATTGAAATCCCAGACGAACAAGCCGAAAAAATTAAAACCGTAGGCGAAGCTTTGGAACACATCAAAAGCAAAGTAGTAAAATAAGTGTTTGATGATATAGAGAAAGTATTAAATTATACTTTCCAAGATAAAAATATTTTGAGAGAAGCACTCACTCACAGGTCGCACGTTGCCGAACGCAGGCAAAGCAAAGATAATGAAAGGCTTGAGTTTCTCGGCGATAGCGTGCTTGGTTTGGTGGTGGCGGGGTATTTGTATAACTTGCTAGCCGCTAAAGAAGAGGGAGTGCTTTCCAAGATAAAATCTAACCTTGTTTCAAGGCGCAATTTATACCTTTGGGCCAAAGATTTGGCTTTAGGTAATTATATCTTCCTTGGGCAGGGGGAGGCGGCAAGCGGCGGACGGGAGAGGCAAAGCATACTCTCTAATGCCATGGAGGCCGTAATAGGCGCAGTATATCTTGACGGCGGTTTTGATGCCGCTAGCAAAATTATACTTGCCTGGCTTAAGACGCAAAAAATAGAAGAAGATAGCGGCGATTATAAAAGCATTTTGCAAGAATATCTTCAAAAAAAAGGTAAAGCCGCGCCAATATACGAAGTTATTTCCACCGTCGGGCCGGAGCACGATAAAGTTTTTACGGTAACGGCTCTTATAAACGGGCGGGAAATTGGTCGTGGCAAAGGTCATAATAAAAAAGCGGCCCAGCAGGAAGCTGCTAAAGCAGCATTAAGTTCTTTTAATGCGCTTGCTAAAAAAACTGCTTAAATCTTTATTTAAAAGGGGTAAAGATGAAACTTCCTTCTAAAAAACTTATAACAACAGGCTTGTTGCTTATACCGTTGTTTTTGCTTGCCGTTTATACTTTTAACGGCGGTAGAATGCAATCTAAAAACAAGCGCATATCCGTATCAAAACTTAAACTTTCCACGCCGACAGATACCATAAATGAAATTGCCAGTTATATAGAAGAGGGCGATATGGAAACCGCTCTAACAAAAATCAACGAGCTTTTAAAAGACCCAAATATCCCAAATTCTAAAGGCTTGCCTCTTTTAGTTTTAGCGGCTGAAAAAAACGATACAGAACTTGTCGCTACTTTACTGCAACTAGGGGCAAACCCTAATTTTGCGGCCGTTGGCAGCGGGGAAAGCGCTTTAATGAAAGCCGCCGCCAATGATAATTTTGCTATGGTTCAAGTGCTTGTTAACGCTAATTCCGA
>JAISHT010000070.1 GCA_031262415.1 Elusimicrobiota bacterium
TACATTAAAATAAGCGGCAAAAGCCACCACGGCGGTTATTACAAGCACAGTAGCCGTATTCTTAAAGCGAGTTTTTGATGTTTTGCTTAAAAATAAAGCCATCAGCAAGCTATACATTGCTAGGCCTGCTGCCAAAGAAAGCATTGCGCCGCGCGAGCGTGTGAAAATAGCTGTAAGCATTAAACATAAAGCGACTATGCACCACATAATTTGGCAAATATAAAATTGTTGTTTGCTACCACTCCACTCGCCGCTTTTAAATATAAAATATCTATAGACAGTATAAGTAAGCGCAAGCAAACTGCCCATAGCAAAAAATATACCGCCGTGATTGCGATTTAAAAACGGCCCTATATCGCCAATAACACCTGTAAAAAAGTAGATATAACCTTTACCCGGAAAGGAAAAGGAAATAATTCCAATTATAAATACACATAGCGCAAATGTTTTTACCGCTGTGGCGACTTGGCGACGTGTATCAAAAAGATTGCTGGCAAGCAGTATTATAATCGCAAGGCTAAAAAAGTAGCTTATAGCCTCTAGCGTATATAGACGCACAAAAGTATGTGGCCGCAGAGGGACATTATCCAAAATAGTAATAGGGGCCACAGCCTGCAAAGCGGCAAGGAAAATAATTAAGCCAAAAATAAAAAGCAGCGGTTTTAATAGCGGAGTTAAATATATTTTGCGGCGTGAAAATAAAAACAAAATTAAGCTTGCCGCTGCTGCGCTTTGCAAAATGGCCTGCGCCCAAGGTTCAGTGCCGGCAAAGCTGAGAGTGGCAAAAAGCATTAATAAGCAAAGTAAAATTCTTAAAAATAAATCCATAAAGTTATTGTATAAAAATTTGCCGCAGGACTTTTTGTTATTGAAATTTTTATATTTTATTTAGCCTTGGCTTTTTCCGCATTGGCTTTTTGCTATAGTAGCGTCGGGGTTATTTTACAGCGTTAACTTTTGCGGCAATGGCTTTTACAGCTTCAAGTATGCGAGCGGCAGATTTTTCAAAACTGCGGCCGCTTAAGGCAAAAGGGTCGGCGGCGTCTTCTTCTTTGCCAAAGGCATAATCAAAAAGTAAAAACATTTTTTCGGTATACTCTGCGTAGCGATCACGCAAAAAATCAAGTTGAGATTCTTCCATAACAAAAACCAAATCGGCCTCTTTTAAATCTTTTGCGCTTAATAGTGTTGGCGTATGGGGGCTACTAGGCACGCCAAAAGAAGCCAGATAATTTTTTACCTTGCTTGGTACTTCGCTGTAAGAATTTGCAAATAAACCTCGGGAGAAAACTTCAAAACCTTTGCCGTTAAGCAAATGGTTTAAAAATTCCTGCGCCATAAAACTGCGGCAAATATTTGCATGGCAAATAAAAAGTATCTTCATTTCTTAAATCTTTACGCCTTAGAAAATGCTAGAGCAAAAATCTTTAATAACATATTGGGCAAGGGCATCTGCGCTTTGGCTTACAAAAGTTACATTGCGCCCGCTTACTTGGATAGATTTGTTTATCACTTCCACCCCGCCCGTAGCATTGGTTATAGAAACATTAATTTCAACCTTTGTAGAAATGCCAGACCACGCCGCTGCTCTAGGCTCCCAATGCAAAATAGTAGGCTTAACAACATAGTAAGCGTCCTGGGGAATATTGCCTTCGGTGGCAAGTTGGACTTTTGCAGCATATGGGCGTAAATTCGCCACAAACATATCCGCAACGCTTGCGCCCGTTCCGATATAGGTGCGCCCGTCAAAAATACCGTCTTGCGAGGGCAAAACATAAATGACTTTATTCCTTTGCAGTTTAATTGTGGCGGCTGTCCCTGTGGCAGCAGTAGCGGGCATTAGATCGTTTTGTTTAACTGTTGTTGAGCAGCCTAGAAAAAAGGGCAAGACAAAAGTTGTAAATATTGCGGTTAGAAAGATTTTCTTCATATAATATCCCCTTACTTTTATTTTTTAGATAGAGCCTTTGGCTCTTGTAAGTTTTATTATACAAAAAATCCCAAAAAACAAATGTTTTTAAAGCAAAAAATAAACAAATATACGCTAAAAACTATTGTCTTGGGCATAGTTTTTACATATAATTATTAATGATAGTATTTCTAACATCACACATATATAAACAACTTTACTATGCTGAAGGGGGCTTTTGTGGAAAATTCTGCTAAAATCGCATTAATAACAGGCGCAAGCAAAGGTATTGGCGCAAAAATTGCGCTTACGCTAGCTAGAGACGGCTTTGATATATGGCTTAACTATAGAAGCGACGATAAAGCCGCAAGCGAAGTCAAAACCCAAGTAGAAGCTGTAGGCAGAGCTTGCTCTCTTCTTAAATTTGATGTTGCAGATGCCACCCAAACCACAAAAGTTTTGCAGCCTTTAATTGACGGCGGCAACATACCTTTTGCTGTTATAAATAATGCCGGTTTTAGGAAGGATAATTTGCTTGTCTGGCTCACCTCAGAGGAGTGGAAGAGCGTTATAGATGTTAACTTGGACGGATTTTTTAATGTTGTAAAAGCGGTTTTGCCCTATATGCTAAAGCGTAGAAGCGGGCGTATTATTAATATCGCCTCGGCCTCGGCCCATATCGGCGTTGGCGGGCAAACAAATTACTCTGCGGCAAAAGCCGGTTTAGTTGGCGCAACTCGCGCGCTAGCCGCTGAGGTTGCAAAGAGAAATATTTTAGTAAATGCAATTTCCCCCGGGTTTATAGAAACTGATATTTTAGACGGCTTACCTTTGCAGGAAATTATCAAAAATATTCCCCTTGGCCGCCTTGGCAAAACAGAAGATATTGCTGAAATGGCTTCATTTTTATGCTCGGATAAAGCAGCCTATATCACCGGGCAGGCAATACAAATAAACGGCGGTATATGCTAAACTACGACGAACTAATTATAGGCGGCGGCATAAGCGGTATGGCGGCTAGTTTGCTAAGCGCAAAGCGGGGCAAAAAAACGGCTTTGCTTGAGGCTGGCGCCACCCTTAGCCCAACGCTTAGCGGTTTTACTAGAGCCGCCGCGCATTTTGAGACGGGATTTCACTATGCTTTTGGCCTAGGCGAGGGGGAAATAGGCCAGTATTTTTTTGATTTGCTCGGCCTTGATATAAAATCCTATCCGCTTTTGCAAAATGGATATGACGAAATTCATCTGCCCTCAGGCCGCATTGTTAAACTAGCTTATCCGCGCCAAAACCTAGAGCATAGCCTTGGCGAAGTTTTCCCCGAGGAAAAAGAAAATTTAAAAAAATATTTGGACAAGCTAGAAGACTGTTTTTTAAATTCCGCTTATTTAAATTTACACCGTGATAAAACGCTTGATTTAAACGCCCCTGTTGATACCCCAAAAAGCCTACAAGAAGTCTTGGACGAATGTTTTAAATCTGACGAAATCAAAGCTGTTTTGGCGGCTTCGTCTTTTTTACACGGAACACCGCCAAATAAAATTTCTTTTGGTATGCATGCGTGTATAGCTGGCGGCCTCTTTCACGGCGCATACGGCGTTTTGGGCGGCGGCAAAGCTATAGTAAATGCTTTTGAAAAGGCTTTAAAAAAGGCTGGCGTTGATGTCTTTTTAAATACAAAAGCAACCTCCATAGAAGAAGATGGAGATAAAAAAATAATTCGCACAAATAAGGATAGTTTTGCCTGTGATATTTGTATTTCTTCAATACACCCAAAAGAGTTTTTAAAAATAGCTCCGCAAAATGCGTATAGAGAGGGTTATAAAACCAGAGTAAACGCGCTAGAGGAAACCCCCGGCTTTTTTACGCTTTATGCCAAATACAAAGGCCCGCGGGTTGAGGCTAGCAATATTTATTTATTATCAAAAACAAATGTCGTTGATTGTTTTAATACAAATAGCAACAATCCTTCTTACTACATAAATTTTTCGCCGGATAAAGAGCAAAATGTTAGTATAATTTCTTTTACCTCGCCCGAGCCAGCAGTTTGGAATAAAAATAGCCCTGATTATCAAGAGCGTAAAAATAATTATAGCCTGCGCATAAAAAATGATATAAATAAATTAGCGCCTGATATTGCAAAATATCTTGAATATATAGAGGTTTCCACGCCCGCCACCTCTCGGCGTTATGTTGGATATTCTGGCGGGTATGGCCTTATGCACGATATGTATAAGACTAAAGTTTTGCCTATGACTAAAATCAAAGGCTTATATCTTTGCGGGCAATCAGTTTTGGTCCCGGGCCTTTTGGGCTCAATAATAACATCTTTAATGGTTGATAAAATGGCGGAGGCGGCAAATGTCTGAAAGTAAGCGAGTTGTTATAACTGGGGCAGGCGCATTATCGCCTTACGGAGTTGGCGTTGATTTATTGGTTAAAAGCCTGCTTGAAGGCAAAAGCGCATTAAGCGTTTACCCTGCGCTTAAAGGTATAAATGGCATAAACAGCCATATTGCGGGCGTTGCGCCAGATATTGATTTTACTTTTATCCCAAGGCAATACCGCCGTTCAATGACAAAAATGTCCTTATTTGCAACTATGGCGGCAACAGAAGCTTTAAAAACCGCAAAGCTGGAGTCTTCCCCCAAAGACGCAGCCCTTTATTTGGGCTCAACAATTAGCAGTATGGAAGCATGGATAGGCTGGGCGCAAAAATATTTAGAAAATCACTTAGAGCAAGTTAAAACAACCGCTGTCTTTCAGGTTATGAACAATTCCCCGCTAGCAAATGTAGCGCAGGCTTTGGGGATTAAAGGAGCGGGTTTTGGCGTTTGCAATGCTTGCGCAACGGGGCTAGTAAACATAGGGTTAGCCTACACCGCAATTAAAGCGGGACTAATAGAAAGCGCGCTTTGCGGCGGCACGGACGAGTATCACCCTATGATGACGGGTTGCTTTTCTATGATGAACGCAGCCAGCAGCCAATTTAACGACGAGCCCGCCAAATCTTCCCGCCCTTTTGATAAAGATAGGGGCGGTATAGTTTGCTCCGAGGGTAGCGGTATAATTTATATAGAAACTTTGGACAATGCGCTTGCTCGTGGGGCGGATATTTTGGCTGAAATAATTGGCTTTGCTTGTAATACCGAAACAAAAAGCATTTCCCACCCGTCAAGCGATAGCATAATAGATTGTATGGAAGCTGCCCTTAAAAGCGCAAAAATTGCTCCCAAAGATGTTGATATGGTAAATGCCCACGCCACCAGCACACTGGCCGGCGACGAGGAAGAAGCTAAATCTATAGCTAAAGTTTTTGGCCCGTCTATTAAAGTAAATAGTTTAAAAGGCCATTTAGGCCATACCATGGCGGCTAGCGGCAGCTTAGAGCTTATTGCAATATCAAAAATGATGCTTGAGGGCAAAATGGCGCCAACTTTAAATTTGGATAATGTAGACCCAGCTTGCCAAGGCGTAGACCATATAAGGACTCAAGCGGCGCTAAATATTAACACTTTTGTAAAAAATAGTTTCGCCCTAGGCGGGACAAATGCCTCTATGATTATAAGGAGATATATAAAATAATGCAAAAAGAAGAAATAATCAAACAGATAAACGCAGCTCTTGCCAAAGAGTTTGAATTAGATGAATCTATGCTTACGCCCGACGCAGACTTTGTTAAGCTTGGGCTTGATAGCCTAGACGCTGTGGATATGGTTATAGTTTTGGAACAGATGTTTAAAATTGATATAAGAAATAACTATAAAGTTGGCGATTTTGGCACGCTTGGCGGCCTATACGACTTTGTAGAAAGATTAATAAAACAAAAAAATGCGTAAGGTTTTTGTCGCTCTTTGGACTTTAAGCGGATTTTTCGTATTTGGGGCCTCTCTTGTCTTGCTTTATCCATATCTTTGGCTTAAAAAGTTTGACGAGAAAGAAGTTCGCCATTTCTTTTACCTAATTTCCCGCACTGTTATGGCAATGGTGCGTTTTGTAAGCAAAAGCTACAAAGTTGAAATTTTGGGCAGTTTGCCAAGCGGCGGCGCATTGATAGCGGCTAATCACTCCTCCATTTTAGATATTTTATGTTGGGGGGAATTTGGGCTTAAAGATGTAATTTTTATATCAAAAGGCTGGCCATTAAAAGTGCCTGTTATGGGTAAATATTTACGCAGCGCAGGCAGTATTGTTTTAGAAGACAATGTAAGTGTTGAAAACTTAAAAAACGAAGCCCAAAAAGCTTTTGACAAAGGGCTGAAAATAGTTGTCTTCCCCGAAGGCACAAGAAGCGTAGATAATAAGGTGCATAGGTTCCGCTCGGGCGCATTTTTGCTTGCGCAGGAATGTAATGTGCCAGTTATCCCAGCGGCTTTGAAAGGTTTGGGCCAAGCAATACCAAAGCATTGCGTTGTTGTGCGCCCGTCCGATATTAAATTGACGCTTTTGGAAGCGGTTGCTCCATTTGAAAAAGGCGACATAAGCGCATTAAATATGGCTAAATATGTAAAAAATCTTATTATAAAAGAACTTGCGAGGTAAGTATGAAGAAAATATTAATTCCTGTAGTAGCCGCATTTGTTTTGGTTGCGTGCAATAGTATGCCAATAAAAAACGACAATTATCCGGTTGTCGGCAAAAGTAGCAAGCAAATAGAAGAAAGTATTTTAAAAGCATGTCAAAGCCGCGGTTGGATATGCGCCGCTACGCAGGAAGGCCTTATTGAAGGCGTTTTAAATTCCCGCAATGTCTATATGGTTAAAATAAATATTCCATATAATGATAAAGGCTATCAAATAGTTTACGAAGACAGCAGAAATCTAGATGCAAAAAATGGCAAAATTCACAAAGGTTATTATAGATGGATTGGTTTTTTAAACAAATCTATTAATCAGAACTTAGCGGAGCAGTAAAATGCCTTTTGATTTAAAAACGGCTATGGCGCACCGCGCGCCAATGTTGATGGTTGACGAACTTTTAGAAGTGGATAAAGATACGGCGTTGACCTCGTTTGAAGTTAAGGCGGATAATATTTTCCTTGACGGTAGTAGCGGACTGTTGGAACGCAGCGCGCTTATTGAAATTATGGCGCAAGCGCTGGCGGCTAAAAGCGCATTTAAAGCCTATCAAGATGGTTTGCCTACGCAAAAAGGTTTTTTAGTTGTCCTCAAAAACATAGATTTTTTGGACGATGCTAAACTAGGCGACACTTTAAAATGCCAAGTAAAAGTGGCGGATTTTATATCGCAAACATATATAGCTAATTGCAAAATTACGAATAATGCAGGCAAAACTTTAGCCGCTGGCGAGCTTAGGATATACTCCTTTGACAAAATTTAAAAAATGCAAATTTAAATAAGAATGAAAAAGATATTTTTTATTATCATCTCTATGTTTTTTGCCGCCTCGCTTTTTGCGGCAAATTATTCTGCTTTTAGCGAAGTAAAAACCATCAGCAGTGATTTTATTATGCAAAGGTATGTATCCATTGCCAAAAAACCGCTTACAAGCCTCGGCAAGTTTTATTTTGAACGCCCGGGCTTTTTGCGTTGGGAATATACAAAGCCTTTTGCCCACGGTATTTTGTTAGACGGCAAAAAGGCTTATTCTTGGAAGCAAATAGGCGACAAAAAAGAAACGCAAGATATTTCAAAACAAAGTTTTGCCAAAATTATGGCAAAGCAAATTTATATTTTTGTTTCTATGGAAACAGAGGAAATTTCCAAAATTTATAATATTGAAGAACGTGCTGACGGTATTGATTTGCTGCCCAAAGATAATAGCGACAAGCAAACAGTAAAGCGTATTAAACTCTTTTTTAATAAAAATAAAAACGCAGTAGTGCGTGTTGAAATTTACGACAAAAGCGGCGATAAAACAATAATATCTTTTACAAATACTCTGCTTAACCACGCTACGCCGCCAAACGTTTTGAAGCCATAATGTTATGACGAAAAAATCCAAAATATTTCTAATTTGTTTTTGCTTGTTTACGCTAATTTGCGTTTATTTATTTAGCAAAATAAAATACGAAGAGAATATTTTGGTAATGACGCCCGCCTCAATTTCCCATGAAGTAAAATTATTTCAAAGCTCGCCGCTATCTAAAAAACTTTTTGTGGTAGTTGAAGCTAGTAGCGAGGAGGATTTAGTCGCCGCAGTTAGCGTAGCGCAAAATAGTCTTAAAGATATTAAAGGCATAAAATCGCTTAAAAATATTGATAAAGATTTTTTGCTTTCCTTTTATTATTA
>JAISHT010000034.1 GCA_031262415.1 Elusimicrobiota bacterium
AACGGCAACAACACTGCGGCGGCAACTCGCTTAAATCAAGCTCAAACAAACCGCCGCAAAGAATATCAAAAAAATTCCAAATTTTATGGACCGTGCGAAATCGCCAAGAAACTAACCCAGCAGGGGAATTAAACGGCAAAAACGCAAAAACGGTTTTTTGCAGACGCTTTTGAAATTTTATTGCGTCGTAATGGAAGCAAGACGAACCTTGTTGCGTCGTAGCGTAGCGAAGACGAAAGGCGATAAATAAGAAGAACGGGGAGATTAAACGGCAACAACACTGCGGCGGCAACTCGCTTAAATCAAGCTCAAACAAACCGCCGCAAAGAATATCAAAAAAATTCCAAATTTTATGGACCGTGCGAAATCGCCAAGAAACTAATCCAGCGGGTTAGTTTAACAACACGGCAACGACACAGCAATGACACGGCAACGACACAATTTGTCTTTATCGCTTGTCTTCAATCACTATCTTTTACTCTTTTCCACGCCTCATCATTTTCTATGCCTCTCTTCTATTATCATATATATTATTGTAGCTGGTCTAAAAATACGACCACAACTCTTTGCCCTTGTTTTTTCTTTTTTCACTGGGGGTTTTAAACACAAAAACACAACAAAAAAAATTACAAAAACAAGGCAAGAGTAAACAGCGAAAATACAAAAAATAGAATAAAAATAAAGCGCAAAAAATTACGGATATGTTTATTTGTCCGAGGATTGCAATAGGCGGTTTATCGTCGTGAACTTGACGGGGGGGGGGGGCAAAATATGTTAAAATTTTAGTGTCATTTAAATATGGCTAATTAAATGGTATTTAAAAAACGGGAGGGAACAAAATGAAGATAGAAACAAAAAGAAATAAGTTTGTAAGTAAAAAAGGTTTTACATTAATAGAATTATTAGTAGTTGTATTAATAATCGGCATACTTGCCGCTATTGCACTTCCGCAATACAAACAAGTAGTGTTTAATAGCAAAATTAAACAAATTGAGGTTGCTATGAGTGGGCTTTATACTGCCAAAAATGAATACCAACTTATCCATGGCAGGGGAACATATCCTACAAGCGTGAACGAAATTACTTGGGGTTTGCCTGAAGGATGTACAGAAATAACAAGCAGTAGTTCTTACGGCGTTAGATGGAACTGTGGAAAATATACTATAGGAATAACAACATCAGGACAAAATATAACGGTTGTTCTCTTATCCTCAATAGGTGCTGTAGGAGCTTATGATAAAATGGGAAATGATGGTTCCTTTCGCTGTAGGGAAACATCTCTAGCAAATTCAGGACCTTTCAAAAAGTATTGCGAGATTAATAATATATATATCGCCTCTTAAAGTGTTTTAATATAAAGATAATATTTAGTATTTTAAAACCCCTCCGCTTAAAATATAGAGGAGGGGTTTAGTATATATTTTGCAAGCAAGTAGGCAACAATTAAATGGCGGCCTAATTAACAATTAGTTGGCGTTGGTTTTTGTGTCTTTTATAAGCTCTTTTACTGCGCCAACTGCGCCAAGTATGCCCGTAGCTTCATAAGGCATATAAACAAGTTTATTGTCTTTGCCGTCAACCATTTTTTGCAAGGCTTCAATATATTTTATTGATATAAGATAGCTTGCCGGGTTTGAGTAGCTTTTAACATTATCAGCCACTATTTTTATGGATTGGGTTTCGCCCTCGGCCACTTTTATTTTAGCCTCGGCAATACCTTCTGACTCTAAAATACGGGCCCGCTTTGCGCCTTCAGCTTTATTGATAGCGGCTTCCTTTTCGCCTTCGGCTTTAAGGATTTGGGAGCGTTTTTGCCCCTCGGCCTCAAGAATAATTGCGCGACGTTCGCGCTCGGCTCTCATTTGCTTTTCCATAGCGTCTTTGATGGCGGGCGGCGGGGTAATATCTTGCAATTCCACTCTATTTACTTTAACGCCCCATTTATTGGAAGCCTCGTCAAGAATAGAGCGAAGTTTGGCATTTATAGTTTCGCGCGATATTAAAGTTTGGTCAAGCTCCAGCTCGCCGATGACATTGCGCAAAGTTGTTTGCGTAAGTTTTTCAATAGCGGTTGGCAAGGAGGCGACTTCGTAAACAGCTTTAAGCGGGTCGGTAATTTGAAAATAAATTAAAGCATTAATTTGAATGCTCACATTATCTTTTGTAATAACGTCTTGACGGGGGAAATCGTAAACAGTTTCACGCAGGTCAATACGGTCAAGCATTTGCAAATATGCAACAAGCCTGCCGCCGACTTCTCTTGAATATTTCCATTCAAAACTTCGGGCTTGGTCAAGCACGGGTATTATAAAATTAGGCCCTGAGGTTAAGGTTTTATTATAACGCCCTAATCTTTCAATTATCATAACTTCGGCTTGTTTAACAATTTTTATGCCTCTGATAAAAAATACAACTGCAAAAACAAGCAGTACTGTAAATAATATTTCCATTTATTTCTCCTCTTTTTTAACTATTAAGGTTGCGCCGTCAATACTTTCTACTTTGACTTTGTCCCCAACAACTAGCGGTTTGTTTGATATAACAGGCCACTGATCTGCGTCTATTTTTACAAGAGCTTTTGTTTTATCTTCATTTTGCACATTGAAGACTTCCGCCTTTTTGCCGATTAAGGCTTCTATATTGCTCTTGAAATCTTTTCCATTTTTATTAAGATACTTTAGCATAAAAGGCCTTAAAGTAAAAAGTAAAACAAAAATAGTTATGGCGGCGGCGGTGAGTTGCCAGTAAATATTTAAGCCAAGCCAGCTTAGTAAAGCCGCTACAAGGGCCGCAATACCAAAACAAGTAAGCGAAAAATCCATAGTAAGAATTTCGCCTATAATCAAAACAATGCCCAAAATAAGCCAATAAATATACGGCATTTAAATACCTCCTGTAATTTTTTGCTGTAAGAAATTGTATAACAAATCCCCGTCTTTGTAAACTTTACATGTGCTGACCGTTTTTGTTGCCATAATTTCGCTAAGCAAAGTTTTGACTGGTTTCTTTAGCATAGGGTGCATAAAATCTTTTGCAATAAAGCTAAGGGGCAGCAAAACAAATTCCCGCAGATGGGCGGCTGGGTGCGGTAAAGTTAAGACGGGCGAGTTTAAAATTATGCCCTCGTAAAAAATAATATCTAAATCAATTGGCCTTGGGGCGTTTTGGAATGTTTTCTTGCGACCGAGGTTCTTTTCAATTTTTTTAAGTTCTTTTAAAAGTTCCAGCGGCGGTAGGGTGGTTTTAAATTCTACTGCGCCGTTAATAAAATTGTTTTGGTTAAGGTAGCCCTCGGGCTTGGTTTCAAAAAGTGGAGAGATTTGTTTTATTTCGCCCAGTTTTGCAAGTTGCTTTAGGGCGGCGGTTATATTTGAAAGCCTATCGCCCAAATTGCTGCCAAAAGCTATGAAAACTGTTTTAGCGGGCATAGGCGGCATAATAATTTTCCTTCTCTTGCACTTTAACTTGGTATACCATAGGGCACACTTTGGCGGTTTCTTCAAAAATATATATAGCTAGGTTTTCCGTAGTAGGGGCAGGCATTAAATCGTTTAAAGTGCGGTTTTCTAGTTTAGCGTTTAGAGTGTTTAAAAAGTTTTCAAGCGAGCGAAAATCAACAAGATAGCCCTCTTCATTTAACGGTCCTTTTAAACTTACTTCGTATTTAAAATTGTGCGTATGCACGGCCTCGTTTAGGGTTTTATCGTGCCAATGTTTTGCGCTAAAAGCGGAGGCTACGGTTATAGAAACTATTTTTTTATCCATTTTTAATCCCTCAAACTTTTTTAATCTCTCAAATTTTCCAAAAATTGTTTTGTTTCTTTTACATCGTGAACACGCAATATTGCGGCATTAGCTTGATAGGCTTTTTTTACTGCTTCTAGCGATTTTTCCAGAGTTTTATCAGTAAAAGATTTCCTAGATGCGCCAATTAGAAATGGCAAGTTTAGATTTTTAAAACAATCTAAATTATCAAGTAATTGCCAATTTTGTTTTCTAGTTTTTGCAAAGCCAAGGCCGGGATCCAAAATAATATTTTTAACGCCAAGCTGTTTTGCTATTTCTATTTTTTCTTCAAAAAATTTATGAATATCGGCCAAAATATCGTCGTAATCGCAAAAATTTTGCATATCGGCCGGCTTGCTGCGGGCATGCATAATGACAAGTTTTGCATCGTAGTCCGCCGCCAAAGTGGCAAGGCGGGTATCTTTAAGGCCGCTAACATCGTTTATTATTGTTGCGCCGGCGCTTAAAGCTTCTTTTGCGGTTTCGTAGTTAAAGGTATCAATAGAAATTTCGGTATTAGGCCACAGGCGTTTAATTTCCAAAATAACAGGCAAAGTTCTTTGGATTTCTGTTTTAATTTCAACATCGCCAGAGCCCGGCCTTGTGGACTGCCCGCCTATATCAATAATATCGCCGCCTTGGCTTAAAATATCCTCAGCGCGGCGTATAGCGGCCTCTATAGCGGCGTATTTGCCACCGTCAAAAAAAGAATCTGGCGTGGTATTTAAAATACCCATGATAAGGGGGAATTGTTTCATTATTTATTTTTACACCTGTTGAATGTAAGCTTGCCGTCTTTTATGCTTTTTATATTCTTTGAATAAATTGCAAAAATTCTTGGCGGACTTCGTGCCTGTTAAACACGCCGCGAAGCGCGCTTGTAATCATCTCAGCTTGATGTTTTTCCACGCCGCGCGAGCAAATGCACATATGCTTTGCTTTGCAAACCACCATAACGCCAAGCGGTTTTAAATTTTCCATAAGACTATCGGCAATTTGCGCTACAAGATTTTCCTGTATCTGCAAGCGGCGGGCGTAAATTTCAACCAGTCTAGCAAGTTTAGATATGCCTATAACTTTTTTATCTGGCAAATAGCCAATGCTTATAGTGCCAAAAAAGGGCAAAAAGTGATGCTCGCACATACTATAAAACTCAATATCTTTGAGGATAACCATTTCAGAGCAAGAGCCTTCGGTAAAAGTTTTTAGCACGCTCTCTGGCTTTTGATTATAGCCCGCAAAAAGTTTTTGCCAGCTTTTTATAATGCGTTTTGGCGTTTCGTTTAAGCCTTCTCGGGCGGGATTATCGCCTATATAGGTTAAAATCTCCCGCAGATTTTTTTGCATTTTTTCTTCAGTTATCTTATGTTGATTAGCTTGTGCAGCTGCAGGCTTAACTTTAGAGAGGGATTTTGTTTTATTATTTTTAGGCATTTTTCTATATTCTCCTGCTTATTGCCTTCGGGTTGAAGGTAAAGCTCAGTATTTTCGTTTAGATATTTTTTATAGTTTAAAAGTTTTTGCGGGGTAATATCATCGTCAATAATCACTTTGATAACATTAGCTTTTTTAAGCATTTCTTCAAGCGTATGCGTTTTGGGGGAAACAGTGGTGCAAAAAATATTTGTTGTATCAATATCTTTTGAGCCATTTGTTTCTAGATGTATTTCAAAATTATCTTTGTGGAGCAAGTCTATTAACGGGGTTATATCTTGTTCGGTCGGCTCGCCGCCTGTTATGACGACGGTTTTTGCTCCGCAGGGGGCAATTTCGGCTAAAATTTGTTGGGGGGTAAGCTCGGCATTTACGGTATGGGCGTATTTTGTGTCGCACCACGGGCAGCCCTCGCTGCAACCGCTAAGACGCACAAAAACGGCCGCCTTGCCTGCGTATTTACCCTCGCCTTGCAAGGAATAAAAAATTTCGTTTATTTTTAAAGTTTTATTTTTTGATGATGGCTGCTGCATCTTCATTTTCCCATATTTCAAGCGTTTTAAGTTTTAAATTTTGCCCTTTAAGCACGGCCTCTATTTTATCAAAAAGATAGCCGCACAAATTTTCCGCAGTAGGGTTTTCAATTAAATCGTTTAAATATTTATGGTCGGGCAAATTATCGTCAAGCAATTTTTTTAAAGCCTTAAAATCCGCCACCATACCGCTTGGCTGGATATCGCCCTCAATTTCAAAAACAACTTGCCAAGTGTGGCCGTGCAGGGCGGCGCATTCGCCATTATAATTTGGCAGGCGATGAGCCGAGCTAAATTTGCGCCGAATCCTTAAAATCATTTGTTTATATCCTGTTCAATTTCCGTCATTTCCTCGGCGGTGTCGGTTTCTTCTTCGCCTTGCCACTCTCTTTGAACTTCTAAGGCTTCTTCTTCGTCAGTTTCTTGGGTTTGGGTTAAATTGCGGTTATTGCCGCCTTCGCCGTCGCCGTTTTGCCCGCCGTTATTATTCTCTGCGCTAGGATTAAGCCTTGAAAAAACTAATTGAGCGTAAATCACAAAAACAAGCAGGTAGATAAAAATTAAAAATGGTATTTTTATGGGTGAAATATAATTTAGTAAAAACAGTAAAGTTGCCGGCGCTTGAACGTAGCAGGCAAATTTAAACAAGTCTTTTGCCTTAATGCCCGCCTTAGCAATGGTGTTTATTATGGCTGCCATTAAAAATGCAAAGAGTAGCATAAAAGGCACTTTAAAAAGCTGAGCGATAATCAAAATAGTTATAAAGAAATAAAGCAAAAGTTGCACGGTAGCAGGCTTGCCCTCTAAGACGGTATCTTTAGTTATAAATGTATTAGTATTGGGCGGTAATTTGGTTGCTTGGAACTGGTCCATAAAATTAACATAGACGGTATCGGCCGTAATTTGCATAACGGTATCATTTGTGGCCATTTCCGTTGGGTAGACGGGGGCGGTGCTGCCGGTATCAAAAACTATATTGTAGCCGTCTAATTCTTCCGGTTCTATAACAAGCATATTATCATTATTGACGCTTACAATGCCGTCTTGCACAGAAATATCAGGCGTATAGGAAGCGATGGTATCCAACGCTCTATTTAATACGGGTTTGGCTTGGAAATATGTTGCTATAGCCATAATGAAACAGCAAATTAAAAATAGATATAAAACAAAAAGTATTGCGCGTTTTGCGCTGCGGCCGATGCCGTCAACATAAAAACCAATATTGTAAAGCGCTTTAAGCGGGCCTGTTAGCATAAAAAACTCTCCTTTGCTATGGTGATGTTATGTATAAAGTAGTTGCATATAAAGCTACCCACTACTTTATATATTAAGTATAGCAAACTTAAAGGATATAGGAAAATATGGAGCGATATTGTTTTAAGTATTAGCCAAAAAAAACCTGCTTTCTTTATGAAAGCAGGTTTTAAAACTAAAAGCCTAAAGCCCAAAGCTACCCGAGCAGTTCCTTTGGGGTGTTGATGATGGCATTCTTCAAAAATGGCTTTTTGATAAGCTCTTTCTTTAAAGATTCATCACGCAAGCTGTTGCGGTAGTTTTTATCCTGGAAAGTATATTTAAACTTTGTGTGGATATCATAGTGGCCGTTAACTATTGCCGCCACATCTTCCGCATATACAATTTCCTCATCGGTGGGGATAACAAAAACTTTTACTTTGCTATCGTCAGTAGAAATTAAACTTTCGGCATTTTTTGTCATGGCTGATTTGTTGCGCTCTGCGTCGCACTTTATGCCAAGGTGCTCCATATTGCTTAGAGAAAGCCCCCTATAAAGCGGCCCGCGTTCGCCAACGCCGGCGGTAAAGACAATAGCGTCAACCCTACCCAAAGCGGCGGCATATGCGCCGATATATTTTTTAATGCGGTAGGCTTCCATTTGTATGGCAAGCTCGGCCCGTTTGTCGCCCTTTTCGGCGGCTAGTTCAATATCTCGCCTATCTTGATATTTGCCCGTAATGCCAAGCACGCCGGATTTTTTGTTTAGGATATTATACATATCCTTTGGCGAAATATTTTCCTTCTCCATCATCTGAAAAGCGATAGAGGCGTCAAAATCGCCAGAGCGGGTGCCCATAACAAGGCCTTCAAGCGGGGTTAGGCCCATACTGGTATCGTAAGAAACGCCGTTTTTGACGGCATTGACGCTTGCGCCGTTGCCAATGTGGCAAATTATAAGGTTGCAATCAAAAGGGTCTTTACCGAGTAAAACTGAAGCCCGCTTTGCATTATATAGGAAAGATGTGCCGTGAAAGCCGTAGCGTCTTATGTGATATTTTTCGTACCACTCATAAGGCAAGGCGTACATATAAGTATGCGATGGCATTGTTTGGTGCCAGGCGGTATCTGCCGTCACAATATGTTGAACATTTGGCATAACATGCATAGCCGCTTCCATACCCAAAATATTTGCGGGGTTATGCAAGGGGGCTAAGTCAGAAATGCTTTTTAAGAGAGTGATAATTTCAGGCGTGATTAAGGTTGATTTATCAAGCGGCCCGCCGTGCACTACTCTATGGCCAACTGCGCCGATAATACCCATATTTTCTATAACGCCGTGTTCTTTATCGGTTAAAGTTTCCAAAACCCACTCAATAGCCGTTTTAAAATCAGGGCAAGGGGCTGTTTTTTCAAATTTTTCTTTACCGGGCGCTTCTTGTGATATAACCGCTTCTGGCTGGCCTACTCTTTCCACAAGGCCGACGGCGATATTCCTTTTATTTTCCCAGTCAAAAAGGCTGTATTTTACTGATGAGCTACCGCAATTTAGGCATAATATAATCATTTCTTACTCTCTCCAATTATGATTTGCATGGCAGGGCTGCCAGCAAGTATATTCTACTACATTTCTTGCTAAGTCTTACAATCTATTATTTTTTGCTTTATTTTTCTTACGGCTTTCTATAAAAAGCCAGCAATTGGCCTATTATTTCCACTTCTTCCGCAAGATATTTTTTACGCTTTTTGTTTTTATCCTCAAGAAAAACAGTATTGTTTTCTTTATCATTTCCCTTAAAAAACTTTTTGATTGAATGCATACCCTTGTGTTTTGCCAAAACTATTTTGCCCTGCGCGCCTTCTGGCACGGGCGCAAAAATAGCATACTCGCCTTTATTTGCCCACGGGCAAGCTTTTGTATCTTCTATTTTTAATGCAAAAGGCGAGGCGGGTTTAGCCTCAAACATAATTGGCAAAAACTCCTCGGGCTGAGTGTAGACAAAGAGGTCAAAAGTTTCACTTGATATATTGCTACGCACTTCTACAGGCCGAATTATTGGGAAAGAAGAAAGCAATTTTTCTAATGTTTTTTGGGTATCGGCCCGCTTATCCATAACCATACCGTTATAAACATATTCCTCGTCGTCTTCAAAGAATGAAAGCGGCTTGCCAAAAACCTCGGAAAGTTTCTTAATATTGTCGCTGCTGGGTTTTGTTTTTCCTTTAATCCACTGCGATATTGCGCTAGAATCTTTAAGCTTTATATTTTGCGCAAGCTCAATTTGTTTCATAGCGCGTTCTTTTAACAACAGTTTTATTTTTTGTCCCAGGGTCATAATATGCTCCTTGATAATTTTTAACAAATATAAGAGCAAATGTCAAACGGTTAAAACCGTCTAAGATTTGACAAGATTGTATATTTTATGATACAATTGTATCAGATTTGATAAGATTTTGAAATAGCAATCTTACAAATCCCGCCGATAAAGGCGGCAAAATGCCCGTGGGCAAAGTATCCAGCTGCTAAGCCATTTGCCTAGCCATTTGGATGCGAGACGGCTCTCCCAACAATCCTTTCTTTTAAGGATCGCCGCAAAAAAAGCGGCAACCTCCCCACGGGCGTTTATTTTAATCTTAAAAAATGCAGAGGTGTTTTTATGAAACTTTCTTCATCTGGCGCGCAAAATAAGGGTTTATCCCCGTCCACAACTTTAGTTTCCGCTACGGCTTTAACTACGGACATATCCAAAGACGCTTGGCAGGAGCTTTACCAAATACTCCACACTTTGCTTGAAAGACGTTGTTATTTGCAGCCTTTTGTTAAAGAGTTTGATTATATTGATAAAACCCTAAATCAATATTTTAACGGCGTGCCATTTGTAAGGATAGGAGATTACGAAGTAAAAAGTTTTTGCTGCGAGGCGAGTTTGCTTGAACTGCCCCAAAACATCAAAGCCAAATATTTAAAAAAAGAAAAGCGTTGGGTTGTGGAAATAAAAAAACTTAATTAAACGGGGGCAAAGTCAAATGGATTATTTAATAGCAAGATGGTTTGTTGTAAAAAATTTGGACGCGGCAAAACTTAAGGCTTTGCATAATTTTGAAAGAGCCGTAAAAGAATATTCTTTAAATAATAAAGACAATTTTAATAAGTCTAAAATTATTGCCCCTTTGTGGTGGCAGGAAGGCGCAATATTTTTAAGTAAAGACTTTAAGGCCTTTTGGGCGGCTGGCAAAAATAATCCCGCCAAAACGCAGGCTTTTATTTTGGATATAAAAACATTGCTTGGCGCAAAATTTAATTGCAAAAACAAAAGCGTGCAAAATCCCATTGTCTCATTAAAAAACAAAGCTTTAAGAGATATAAATTTTATGCATAAGTGCGACCTAGCCATAAACGCTTCCACCCAACCCCGCCAACTGAGTGGGGCTGTAAGCTACGCCAAAAAACGGCGCAAAGCTAGTCAGCCCCAGCCTGCCAAAACACGCCCCGCACCGCAGCCAAAGCAGAGTTTTTAAACTCTCTTTAGTATACGGCCCGCAGTAGCGCCGCGCTTAAAGCCACGCCCTAGTTTTACTAGGGCGTTTTTGTTGTATATAAGATGTTAAGCGGCTATTTTTGTGCATAGGCCTAAAGACCTATGCGTAAGTAGGCACAAATTCCCTTGCAGATAGGCAAGCGGGCGAGTATAATATAGTATGAGATGTTAGATTAAGTGAAGGAGTTGTGTTTATGAAAAAACTAGTAGCATTTGCGTGCATTGTTTTGTTTACTACTTCCGCCTATGCTTTTAATATGGCGGCCCAAAAGATAGATAAAAATATGGAAACGGCTTTGCAAACGGCTTTAAACGACGGCTATGAAAAAGCGATTCAAGAAAATGCCGAGGATATACCGCCTTCCGTTTTGATTACTTCTAAAATACGTTATTTTGCTAGAAACGCAAATCATCCCGAATGGTCTGAATACACTACCGTTGAGGAAATGATGAGGATTGTGAAAATGATGGACAAAGAAGAAGTTCATATAAGTCCAGAAAAATTTACGGAAATTATTCGGCAACACAGAAATGGCGGCCGCCCTCTGGAGAGTACTTGCGCCGCTACATTTATATCTAATAAATGGCTTTTAACCCATAAAAATTGCGTAGAAACGGACATTTATGGTTCGCGAGATTTGTTAGAAGAAGGCATGCCTGACTCCCCTTGGTTTTCTGGCAAAAGACTAATGGCTTTAACATTTACAATAAAATATCCAAGCAAAAAGGCACGCACTTTTTATGTGTCTTTCCCTTATTCGGATGGTGAGATTGGTTATGCATCCATTAACGGAACAGACTTGGTTTTAATTAATATGGAAAACATTAGGATAGATAAAACAAATAAAACTCTTTCGTCAGAAATAGGAGGCGACAACATTCTCTATAAAAGGATTGCTTTATCAGGTTTTTCTGCTCTAGGTGGCAGATTGGATCTTTTCTTCCTAGAGAAAGCAAGGTTTTTTACCCCCAATTATCCTAATGCAAAATTTATTTTGTCCAATATCTTTAATGTTAGTTATACTATAAAGAACAAAAGCAGGATAGACGTTCAAAAATTTTATCCTGGCGAACCTATTTACTTCCGCAACAAAGCAAATAATAGGATTATTATGTTTGGTATTAACAACTCAAATGATATTAATAAAGAGCTGTATATTCCCATGGATAAAACCCTTGCTAACAGGATAAATAAAATTATCAATAAACACAGATAAGTAAATTGCTTAAAAACTAAAACAAAATCTTTCGCAAAAAGGCGTCGCTTAAAAACGGCGCCTTTTCCGTTTAAAACTTGCCCTAATATTTACTAAATATCTACAAAATATCCGCTAACTCTTTAAATCCGCAAGCCAACCCATTTGCTTGACATTGCTAGTCTATCTATGTATCATAAAAATATATTATATTTCAACCTTGAGGGGACTATTATGAGTAAAGACTTTTTTGAAGTTATCGCCGCTAGGCGCACACGCTACTCTATTGATAATAAAGTAAGCATTACCCAAGCTAGGGTGCAGGAAATTTTGGAAATTGCCCTAAAAAATACGCCTACTTCTTTTAACTCGCAGGGCGGGCGGCTTGTTTTGCTTTTTGGCGAGCATAATCAAAAACTATGGGATATTGTCAAAAACACTTTAAAAGCCATTGTTCCAGCCGATAAATTTGCCCCGACGGAAAAAAAGATAAATTCTTTTGCTGCTGGCTTTGGCGCAATTTTATTTTTTGAAGACCAAAGTGTTGTGGAAAAATTGAAAACCCAACTACCTACCTATAAAGATAGTTTTGAACCTTGGGCTCAGCAGTCTAGCGGTATGCTCCAATATGTTATTTGGGCGGCGTTTACCGCTGAGGGCTTAGGGGCGTCGCTCCAGCATTATAATCCGCTAATTGACGCTGAAGTCGCCAAAGTATTTAACTTGCCAAAAGAGTGGCGGCTTATTGCCCAAATGCCTTTTGGCAACCCAACGGCCGAGCCGTTTAATAAAGTCCAACAGCCAATAGAAACAAGGCTAAAAGTTTTTAAGTAAAACGCAAGTAAACTGTAAGTAAAATCTAAATAAAATAAGAAGGGGGAAGTTGTGGCACAAGAACGCAAAGTAGCAAAAATAGTTGAAGGTTATTATACGCAAGACGGCGCAGGCGTCAATTTGCACAGGGTTTTAAGCTTGCCCACGGTAAAAGATTTTGACCCGTTTTTAATGCTTGACGCTTTTGATTCCACAAATCCAGAAGATTATATAAAAGGTTTCCCTTGGCACCCGCATAGAGGTATTGAAACCGTCACCTATCTTATAGAGGGCGAAATTGACCACGGCGACAGCCTTGGCAACCGTGGCGCAATAACAAACGGAGCTTGCCAATGGATGACGGCAGGCAGTGGCATTATCCATCAAGAAATGCCCCAACCAACGCCTAGATTGCTAGGGGCCCAACTTTGGATAAATTTGCCCAAAAAACAAAAAATGACCCAGCCCGCTTACCGTGATATTAAAAGCTCGCTAATACCTGTAGTTAAGGAAGAGGGCGTAAAAATCCGCATAATATCGGGCGAGTATAAAGGCGCTAAAGGCGAAATTATGGGCGGAGCAATTAAAACCACTTATTTAGATGTCGCCCTAAACCCCAAACACACTTGGGAAATGAAAACAGACCCCGAGGAAACCGTCTTTATCTATATAGTGGAAGGCGCCCTAGACTTTGAAGGCAAGGGCGAATTTCTTGAAGATAGACGCGCGGTTTTACTAACAAAAGGCGATAGCTTTAAAGTCGTCGCTGGGCCAAATGGCTGCGCTCGCTTTTTAGTTTACGCCGCCAAACCGCTTGGGGAGCCTGTTGCTTGGGGCGGCCCAATTGTTATGAACACGGAAGAAGAGCTTGGCAAAGCTTTTGAAGAGCTTGAAAACGGCGCATTTATCAAGCACAAATTGCCGGTATCTAAAGATTATTACTCAAAATAAATTGCAATAAAAGATAAGCTAAAAAACGCCCCTATAACAAGGGGCGTTTTAGCTATATATAAGATGTTAAGCGGATATTATTGTGCATAGGCCTAAAGACCTATGCGTAAGTAGGCCTAAATTCCCTTGCAGGCAGGCAGGCAGGCAGGTATAATATAGTATAAGATGTTAGATTAAGTGAAGGAGTTGTGTTTATGAAAAAACTAGTAGCATTTGCGTGCATTGTTTTGTTTTCTACCTCCGCCTATGCTTTTAATATGGCGGCCCAAAAGATAGATAAAAATATGGAAGCGGCTTTGCAAACGGCTTTAAACGACGGCTATCAAATGGCGACCAAAGATATTGATAATGAGAAGGATATGCCGCCTTCTGTTTTGATTACTTCTAAGAAACGTTTTATTATTGCAAATACATATAGTGCGCAAGTTTATCCCTCGGTTCGTACCCAAACTTGCGGCGCTACATTTGTATCTAATAAATGGCTTTTAACTCACAAACATTGCGTGGAAGCAAGGACTGTTGCTCCACAGGATAATAAATATAACTGGACTACAGAAACGCAATTAGTGGATTTAGAGTTTACAGTAAAAGCTCCGGGCAAAAAGGCGCGCGCTTTTTATATGTCATTCCCTTATACTGCGGCTAGTATTGCTTATGAACCTGTTAAAGGAACAGATTTGGTTTTAATTAATATGGAAAACATTAAGATTGATAAAACAAATAAAACTCTTTCATCAGAAATAGGGGGCGATAATCTTTTCTTTAGAAGGCTTGCTTTATCCGCTTTCCCTGAATTGAGTGCTAAATTGGACTCTTCTTTCCTAGAGAAAACAGTATTTTTTACCCACAATTATCCTAATGCAAAGTTTAATTTGTCTAGCAACATAATGGATAGTTATTATACTATGAAAAACAAAAGCAAGATAGAAGTTCAAAAAATTTATCCGGGCGAACCTATTTACTTCCGCAACAAAGCAAATAATAAAATTGTTATGTTTGGGATTAACAATGCTAGTGATACCAATAAGGAGCTATATATTCCCATGGATAAAACCCTTGCTAACAGGATAAATAAAATTATCCAGCAGGGGCCGAGGGGTTTATAAATAAAATTATTGATAAACACAATAATTAAACTAAAACAAAAAAATCTTTCAAAATGGCGCCGCTTAAAACGGCGCCTTTTCCATTTAAAGTTTACCCGAATATTTACTAAATATCAGCTAAATATCTGCTAAATTTAAAAAAACAAATATAAAAAAGGTAAAATTATATTGTAGCGATATTTTAATAGTATCAATATCAAAAATATTTATATGAAGTTTAGGCCCAAATTTTACACATTGCTTAGAGATAATAAAGAAGAGTTTACCCGCAAAGATATTTTGAGGGAGATAACTTCCGGCTTCGTCGTAGCTTGTATTGCCTTGCCCTTATCTATTGCGCTTGCAATAGCCTCTGGTGTAACGCCGCAAAAAGGTTTGATAACGGCAGTTGTCGCAGGTTTTTTAATTTCATTTTTTGGCGGCAGCCGCGTGCAAATTGCGGGGCCTACGGCGGCATTTGTCGTCATAGTCTCAGGCATAATAACGCAATATGGATTAAACGGGCTTTTAGTCGCCACTTTAATGGCGGGCATTTTACTTGTAATAATGGGCTATTTAAAATTTGGCGCATTCCTAAAATATATTCCTTACCCGGTGGTTACCGGTTTTACAAGCGGCATAGCCGTCGTCTTATTTTCCACACAGATAAATGATTTTTTAGGCCTTGGCCTAAAAAATATACCCGGCGATTTTATCGGCAAGTGGCAAATGTATTTTCAAAATTTAAATTTGATTAATTATGATACTTTACTTATTGGCCTACTCGCCCTTGCTGTTATAATTTTTTGGCCGAAGAAGTTTAAATTCTTCCCCAGCTATTTAGCGGCTTTACTAATTACCACAATAGCGGTTAAATTTTTTAATTTTAACGCCGCCACTATTCAAACAACTTTTGGTAATTTGGATTTATCTATACCCTCTCCGCATTTGCCAAAAATATCTTTTGCCATGGCGGCAGATTTAATCCGCCCTGCTTTTACAATAGCTTTTTTGGCGGGTATAGAAAGTTTGCTCTCCGCCGTAGTGGCTGATGGTATGATAGGCAAAAAACATCGCTCAAATGTAGAGCTTGTGGCGACAGGTCTAGGCAATATGGCTAGCGCGCTTTTTGGCGGGCTACCAGCCACTGGCGCAATAGCTAGGACGGCCGCTAATATAGATAATGGCGGGCGCACGCCGATAGCGGGTATGGCGCACAGCCTTTTCCTTTTTATTATGATGATTTACCTTATGCCATATATCAGCCTTATTCCTATGGCGTCTTTGGCGGCTATATTATTTGTAGTCGCTTATAAAATGAGTTCTTGGCGTAGTTTCGTTAGTTTGTTTAAAGCGCCCCGCAGCGATATTGCCGTCTTACTAGCCACATTTGGGCTTACGGTTATTAAAGATTTGGTTGTCGCCATAGAATTTGGCTTGCTGCTAGCCGCGCTCCTTTTTATGAAGCGTATGGCAGATGTTTACAATATCTCTAAGTTTGGCGAGGACGATATTTTAGATGAAGCTCACCGCGATAAAGACGATATTGAGTTTAAAAAGATTGCCCCATACATAACCGTTTACGAAATTAATGGCCCATTCTTCTTTGGGGCGGCAAGTATGTTTATTGACGCGCTTGAAAATATTAAAGCGACAAAAGTCCTTATTTTGCGTATGCGTAATGTGCCCGCTATGGACGCAACGGGATACCACGCTTTGGAGCAAATTTATAAAAGATGCTCGGCAAATAATATCCAAATTTTACTATCTCACGTTCAACCGCAGCCGCTTAAACTCCTTAAAAAATACGGCTTTATAGAGTTGGTGGGCAAAGAGCATTTGTGTAAAAATATTGACGAAGCTCTTAAAACGGCGGAAACTTTGCTCTCGCCAAAGACTACTCCACAAAAGTAAATAATTTAACAAGCTAAAGAAATAGTTGCATATAATTGGGATAATTTATAACATTTATTATCCTAATTAGTATAGTGAGGTATAGCCTAGTGCAAACAAATATTGAAGTGAAACAACCAGCGGGCTTATG
>JAISHT010000039.1 GCA_031262415.1 Elusimicrobiota bacterium
AGAAATTATTGACCGCTTGGAAGAAAAGGCCGATTCCAATTTAAACGGCCTATATGTCGCCGTGCGTGGGGAGCATTTGGAATCTTTTACAAACCACGGCACTTACAATATATCCCGTATGGATAAAGAAATTACCCCCGAGGATATTGACCAAGCCATTTTAAACGCTCGCTCTATTCCAATAAAAAATGATAATGAAATTATCAGCGTAGTTCCGCAAGGCTTTTCAATAGACCGCCAAAGAGGCATTACTAACCCCGACGGTATGGAAGGCTCTTTGTTGGAAGTTGATGTCCACATTACTACAGGCCTCTCTTCCAGCCTTAACAATTTAAATAAAGCCATTACCCGCCCCGGCTTTCACGTAGACGGCACTTTTTACGGCCTTATGTGTCTAGCCGATAGCGTTTTATCTCAAGAGGAAAAAGATATAGGCGCAATTTTAATTGATATCGGCGGGGAAACAATGTCGGTAGGTATTTATTTTGAGGGCGCATTGCGCTTTTCTAAAGATTTGCCGCTGGGCGCAGATTTAATAACACGGGATATTGCTTATGCCTTGCATACTTCAAAAGTCGCCGCAAAAGAAATAAAAGAAAAATACGGTATAGCCTTCCCTTCATTTTTAGAGGACGAGGGGGAAATCCCCGTGCCGTCGCTTGACGGCAAAGCAGTCCACGAAGTCAAAAAAAGCTTTTTGCTTGATATTATCCAGCCCCGTGTGCAAGAATTGTTTGAAGAAGTAAAAATATGCGTTGATAAAAACAATTTTGGGGCTTATGCCGCCGTGGGCATATTAACAGGCGGCGGTAGTTTGCTGCCCGGCATAACGGAGCAATGCTCCCAAATTTTAGGTTTAAAAGAAGTGCGTAGAGGCGTTGTGCAAAGCGATATTATTGATGCGGACGAAGAATATTTTGACCCTTTGTATAGCACGGCAATGTCGCTAGCGGCTTATGTGTCAAAACGGGACGCTTTAAGCGGCGAGGTTGAGCGAAGCTCAAAATCAAAATCACCCGTTATGAACTTTTTTAAGAAAATTTTAAACTCTGATTTCTTTGGCGGTTAATTTATGGAAGAAAATTCTTTAGATTCCCTGTTTACTCAAGCCGAACAATTTGAAGGCAAAAAAGCAAAAATCAAATGTATTGGCGTTGGCGGCGGCGGCGGCAATGCCATAAACCATATGATGGAAGCCGTGGTTGACGATGTTGATTTTATAGCCATTAATACCGACGCGCAGGATTTAAGACGCAACAAAGCCCCGTATTTAGTGCAAGTCGGCGAGAAAATTACAAAAGGCCTAGGCGTCGGCGGGGACCCTGAAAAAGGTAAAAAAGCCGCGGCTGAATCCATTGAGCAAATGCGCCAAATAGTTGCCGATACCGATTTGCTTTTTATAACCGCAGGTATGGGCGGCGGAACTGGCACTGGCGTTGCGCCCGAGCTTGCCCGCATTGCAAAAGAAACTTATGGCGATAATATTTTGGTAGTGGGCGTAGTTACAAAACCCTTTAGGTTTGAGGGCGATGTCCGTGTTGATCAAGCCGTTAAAGGCATACAAGAATTGCAAAAATACGCCGATTCTATGATTATAGTGCCAAATGATAAATTAATTGAAAATGTTGACCCAACCACTCCAAACGATGTCGCCTATAAAATGGTTGATGAGGTTTTGCTCCAAGCGGTAAAAGGCATCTCTGAAGTTATTTTAAAACCCGGACAAATGAACATAGACTATAATGATTTAAAAAAAGTTATGCTTAATGCGGGCCGCTCTTTAATTGGCATAGGGCAAGCTAGCGGGGCCAAGCGGCATTTAAGCGCTATATCAGACGCTGTTTCCTCGCCTTTGCTTGAAAATGCGGATATTACCGGCGCAAAAGGCTACCTTGTTTTCTTTACCGCAGCCGATAGTCTTACGCTGCTAGAGCAGGCTGAGGCTATGAATATTATCCGCCAATACGCAAGCAGCAGCTCAATTATTAAATTTGGATATATGTATGATAAAAATATGCCAAGCGGCACGCTTAAAATAACAGTTATAGCAACAGGTTTTGGCAGGCAAGATTATGGCCGTGTTAGAAGGCCCGTTGTCAGCGTAGGTTTAAATAATAGGCCTACATATTCGCCTATTAATCCACTAGGCCAAAACCGTAGCGTTGCCACTAAGCAAAATACAGCGGTAAGTAGCCTTGATGACGAAATGTCTAGATTAATACCGGCCTATATACGCCGTCAAAAAGAGGGGAGATAATTATGGAAATAGGTTTAAAAACATTACTTAGAACAGTAGTTGATAATAAAGCCAGCGGGCTGCATATAAGGGGCAACTCAAACGCTTATGTGCGTATAAACACAAAAATACGCGTTATTGAAAATTGTTTCCTAACTAATGAAGATGTTAAAAAAATAGCCGCCGCCGTTATGGGCGAGCGGGAAAAAAATCTATTTGAACAGAATTTAAGCGTAGATTTTTCGCTAGACGCTAAGGAAGACGGCCGCTTTAGATTTAATGTTTTTAGGCAATCTGGCAAAATTTGTATGGCAATTAGGCATATTCCGCTTAAAATACCTTCTTTTGAGGAACTGGCTTTGCCCGGCGATACGCTTAAAAAAATAGCGGATAATCACCGCGGTATTATTTTAGTTACTGGTATGACAGGCTCTGGCAAATCTTCTACGCTAGCTGCTATGTTGGATTATATTAACAAATCCCGCTCCGGCCATATTATAACGGTTGAAGACCCTGTTGAATTTGTCAATACGGACCAAAAATGTATCATAAGCCAACTTGGCCTTGGCACGGATACGCTTTCTTATTCTTCCGCTTTAAGATATGCCATGCGTCAAGACCCAAATGTTATTATGCTTGGCGAAATGCGCGACCCTGAGGTTATCCGCGCGGCGGTTGCGGCGGCGGAAATGGGCCAGCTGGTTTTGTCAACTTTGCATACTGTGGACGCTGTCCAAACGCTTTCTAGAGTTATTGAATCTTTCCCGCCTGAGCATCAAAATCAGGTTCGTTTTCAATTGTCAGATTTGATACGCGGCGTAATTTCCCAGCGTTTACTGCCAAAAATAAACGGCGGCCTTGTGCCGGCAGTTGAAGTCTTATTGCCAACTGCGCAAATTAAAAAACTTATTGTTGATAATAAAATTAGCGATATACACCGCGCCATACAAACGGGCGAATTTTACGGTATGCGCACTTTTGATCAGGCTTTAATTAGTCTATATAAAGAAGGCAAATGCAGGCTTGAAGATATTTTAGATTTTTCAACAAATCCTGACGCTATTATGTTGGCTTTAAAAGGCTTTTCTATGCAAGCAGACGCAGGCGGGAGATAATAAAATGGATATTAAAAAAATAACTATAGCTATTGACGGCCCCGCCGGCGTGGGCAAATCTTCCGTGGGTAAAGCGGTCGCTTTAAAATATGGTTTAAGTTTTTTAAGCACGGGGGAAATGTATCGCTGCCTAG
>JAISHT010000052.1 GCA_031262415.1 Elusimicrobiota bacterium
AATTTAAGCCGCCGTAAAAAATCCCTTTATTTAGGCCTTTTTAGCATAATTTTTGTTATGGCAACAGGCTGCTTGGTTGATTATCACTTCTTTATCCCCGCAAATGCCGTTTTGCTTTGCATAGTTCTGGGCCTAGTAGCGGCGCCTACATTTTTCAAAAATAGAGCTAAACGCATATATATTGGTATTGCCCCTAAAATTATGCTTGCGCTAATTGCTGTGGCCTTGCTTTATATTCCCATAAATAAAGCTATTGCTTGGCGCACTATGCTTTTTGCCAAAAACTTAGAACCCGCTGCAAAACTTGAACAATACGAAAACGCCTTGACTTACTATAACGGGCACCGCTACGCCAGCCGCTTGGGCATAGAATATTATAAGCAAAGCAAAAATAAAAGGCTCAGTGAGGAAGAACGCGCTAAATATCAAGAAAAAGCAGGCCAAACTGCAAAAAAATATCTGCTTATATATCCCAAAGAAAAGGAATTAACCCGCCTTTTCTTTATCAGCCGCCAGTAAACCGCAGCTAAACCGCCTTTGAATTGGGAGCCGGCAAAGCCTGCTTTTTTGCTGCTGTTTTTTTGCTAAAATATAATAATGAAACAATATCTAAAACTTATTACTTTTACATTTTTGATGTTTTCGCTTGCAGCTTGCTCTGCAAATACAAAAGCAAATCCGTCAAGCGCTGACGCCACTCTAAACCAGCAAGTTGTTGAGAATTTAAAACATATCCGTCAGGTTAATGATTATGTCTTGCAACCGGGCGATTTGGTGGAAGTCCATGTCTTTATGGAAGAGGATATGGACCGCGCCCTTAGAATCAGCGGCAACGGCACTATCACTTTACCATTAATTGGCAACCAGAAAATAGCGGGCAAAACCGTTTTAGAGGCAGAGCAGTCTATATCAAATGCCTTAAAAACTTATTTAAAAAGCCCGCAAGTATCCATTTTTATTAAAGAATACGGCAATAAAACCGTTTATGTGCTTGGGCAGGTGGCAAAGCCCGGCTCAATAGAAATACCGCCGGAAAAGCCTTTAACCGTATTAGAGGCCATAACCTCAGTAGGCGGGTTTACGGATATTGCAAATACCTCAAAAGTCCGTGTGTTGCGTATGGAAAAAAATAAACAAAAAACTTTTGATATAGATGTTTCCCAAATAACAAAATACGGCGACAAATCGCTAGATATGGTTTTAATGCCGGGCGATGTTGTCTTCGTCCCGCAAAGTATTTTTTAACTGCTCAAAAAATAATTTTAGAAGAAAGGAATTTTATGCAAGAAACAAAACAAACAAATGAAGAGCTTGATTTAAGCTGGTATATAAATGTTGTGCTAAAACGCTTTTGGTTGATTGTAGGCCTAGTTTTTTTGGGTATAATAGCGGCGGTTTTGGTAAATATTTTTATGACCCCCGTTTACCGCGCAACTACGCTTTTGATGATAGAAAACGAGCAGGCAGGCAAAATAGAAAACTCGGTTGTAAGTTCCTTTACTTCAGAGGAAGATTATTACAGAACGCAATATAAACTTTTGGAAAGCCGCACCTTGCTTAGTAAAGTTTATAACAATATGCAGCTAAATTCTTACCCCGAATTTGCAAACCCGGGCGGATTATATAAACTAAAAACAGCTTTAAAAATTGAGCCTATTACAAGGTCTAGATTAGTTAATTTAAGCGTGGACGCCTACTCCCCAAAACTTGCCGCTGATATAACAAATACCTTAGCAAAAACATTTGTGGCGGATAATTTAAGCAACCGCATTTCTATGGCTAATGAAGTTATAGCGGCGCTAGAAAGCACTCAAAAAAGCGCAAGAGAGCAGGAACTTTTAAACTCTATGCCGCAAGTGGTTAACAGTGATTTTATTAAAAGTTTAAAAATGCAGGAAGCAAAATTAATAACCGAAAGGGCAAATTTGCTTGCCAAATATACGGCAAAACATCCGCAAATAATATCGCTCAATAATCAAATTGGGGCTTTGCAAAACACAATTAATTTGGAAACTACCCGCCTTATACAAAGTATAAAGATAGATTTATCAGGCCAGTTTTCCGGTAATAATATCCGCATTGTTGACGCTGCGCAAATATCCACAAGCCCAGTTAAGCCAAATAAATTATTGAATTTGGCCGTCGGCATTTTGGCAGGCGGACTACTTGGTTTATTATTAGTTTTTACTTTGGAATTTCTAGAGCAAAGCATAAGCTCGGCCGAGGATTTAGATAACAAATTACACTTGCCGTTTTTGGGCTTTGTGCCGATAGAAAAAAGCAAAGGCAAAAAACTAAAAAAAGAATACGAGTTAATGCTAAAAGAAGGCAATATTTTAATGCCTGAGAATGTGCGTAATATCCGCACAATGCTAAATTTTGCTCTTTCAGATAAAAACAATACCCCGTTTTTAATAACAAGCGCATTACAAGGGGAAGGCAAAAGCCATTTATCTGCAAATTTATCCGTTGCAATTGCGCAAACGGGTAAAAAAGTTTTGCTTGTTGACGGCGATTTGCGCCGCAGCCGCTTGCATAGAGCTTTTCATTTAAACAATGAGCTTGGACTAAGCAATATTTGGGCTAGCGACGACGCTAAAGCAGATTATAAAGCAAATATACAAGCTGTAAGCGATGTTAAAAATCTTTTTATTATGACTTCCGGCCAACGCCCGCCAAACCCGGCCGAGCTTTTAAACACGCCTAAACTAGAAGACTTTATACAATGGGCGGCCAAAAATTACGACCAACTTATAATAGACTGCCCCGCAATAATGCCGGTATCGGATACTTTGCTTTGGGGTAAATATATTCCACGCGCAATATTTGTTGTTAAATATGGCAAAACCAATGCTAAACTTGCGCTGTCTGCCGTGCATAAACTACAAAAAGCGGGCATTAAGCTGCTTGGGGGGATAATATCTTACTATCAACCCGGCGGCCTTGCCTACGGCAAATACGGCTACTATAAACACAATTATTACTACGACGAAGAGAAGTAAGGTTCTATTTTTTAAGATTTTTAATTATAAATCTAAACAATCTTATTAAAAAAGGCTGTTTTACATATTTATTTATAAGTTTTGTAGTAGGTTTTTTGTCAATATTTGCAAAAAATTTACCTCTTTTGGAGTTGGAAACAGTGGATTTAAAATAGCACGGGTTTTGTGCAACTGCTGTCTGTAAGCTATCAACCTCTTGATACTCCAAATTATCTTTAATTTCTTCAAAAACATTTTTTGCTTTGGCAGAGTTTAAAATTAAAAGGGAAACTTTTGCCGTACCGCCTAATTTATATAATTGCGGCACTACCGCTTGCCCGCCCCAAAAATCCGCCAAAGTAAAATCGCTATATTTATTTGCACTTTTAAAACTGCAAGCGTGGCAGGACGGCCGCAAATATAAATTCCTTGAAAACCCGTTCATAAAGGGTAAATAAAATAGCTTTTCAAATAAAACGCCCTTTAATATGCTGGGGCAAACACTAATTGCGACTTCTTTTAACTTATTTATTTGGGGCCAAGTTTTGCCATCTTTAAAACTAAATAATAAGGCAAAAGACATATTTTTATACACTTTTGCCCTAAAATTTATACTAGCAATATGGTTTATATTTTTTATATTTTCGTCAATAAAATTACGCCAAACTTTTGGGGAAGGCGTGCCGTGGCAAATTAATTCCGCTGTTATAAGTTTAGGATAATCCTTGCCCAAATAATTTACAAGCCCAGCAATTTGGCACGGCGTACCACAATATAAAACAAAGCGGTTTTTATCCAAAAACTCTTTAGCTTTTAAAAAATTATCACCCGTATTGCTTTGCACATATTTTGAACGCCGCAAACTATCCAAATTTTTAATATCTTCAACAAAAGTGTGGCAAACATTAAAGTTTTTATCAAAACTTGCACCAAAAACCACGCCACCTTGTTTTAAAATATTTTCCGCCAATACGCTAAACATACCGCCAGAAGAGCTTTGCCCCAGCACACTAATATCTTTATTTACGGCAGCAAAAATTTTATCAGCTTTGTTTGACGGGTTATTATTAATTATTGGGCAAATTTTAATGCAAAGGCCACATTTTATACACAAATTATTATCAACTTTTGGGTATAAAAACCCCTCGCTATCCGCTTGCATTTTTATGCAATTTTTAGGGCATATTTGTTGGCACGCACCACAACCGCTACATTTAGTTTTATCTGTTATGTTTAGCATATTTCTCCATCAAAAAATTAATAGGTTTTTTAACAAGGCCCCTCTCGTAATCATTTAAAATAAAAAGCCACATTGAAGCAGCAAAAGTAAAACTAAAAAATAGTATTTTTGTCCCCAAAATGTATACGGAAGAAGTAATAAAAAAATACTCAACTACCGCCGCAATGGCAATTACAGGCAAAACGCCCTTTGATATTTTAAAAAAGTTATTCCAAAAGCTGGCAATATCTATCCCAACTTTTTTATAGTATATATTTGCAAATAAACCCTGCCCTAATAGTAAAGCTATTGAAGTAGCAATAGCACAACCCATTAACCCGTATGCCTTTACGGCTGGTATAGCTACAAATAGGCTTGCTATTGATAAAAAAAAGTAAAATACCGCACACGGGGCGTGTTTATTTTTGGCTTGCAAGATAGTCATCGCTAAACTTTGAGCTAAATATATAGTAAATGGTATCATAAGCAGTAAAGCTGCAAAATATGAAAGTTCAAACGAAGCCCCTACCCAAAAAAATATAAATTTATAGCCATAAAATATAAAACCGCATAAAATTAAATATAAAACAATAGTTTCTATACGCGAAATTTTTACAAATATAGCATTAATATCTTTCATATCCGTTGATAAAGCCGCAAGCGAAGATATCTTTGGCAAAAAAACATTATTTATATGATAGGAAAACCCGCTATAAGCCATTTGTACTTGTATTGCAACGGAGTACACCGCTACAGCCGCACTACCCACTAAAGCACCCAAAATTATTTGCCCAC
>JAISHT010000092.1 GCA_031262415.1 Elusimicrobiota bacterium
CCGCAAGCGCAAACTGCTTGAAAAGCAAAAAGAAGGCAAGAGCAGAATGAAGAGCATAGGCCACGTGGATATACCGCAAGAAGCCTTTGTGGCAATGCTAAAGATAGAAGAATAGAAAAATTAAAAGTTTATAGATTTAAAGCCCTCGCTAAAAATTTTAGCGGGGGTTTTTGCGTAAGGATAATCTCAGACGGTGTTTTAAGAAAAGATTGACGGGGGGGGGGCGAAATATGTTAAACTTTTAGTGTCATTTAAATATGGCTAATTAAATGGTATTTAAAAACTGGGAGGCTACAAAATGGAGGAAGAGAAAAGAAATAAGTTAATAAGTAAAAAGAATGGTTTTACATTAATAGAACTATTAGTAGTTGTCTTAATTATCGGCATACTTGCCGCTATTGCATTGCCGCAATATAAGCAAGCAGTGTTTAACAGTAGAATGAAAAAAGTTGAAATTATAATGGCTGGGCTCCAAGCTGCTTATATGGAGTATCAACTTATTAACGGAAAGGGAACCACTCCCACAAATGCAAACCAAATTACTTGGGGACTTCCAGATGGTTGTACTAGAAGAGATGGCTTTCAAGGCGGTTCTAATTGGGCACCAGCTGCATGGACCTGTGATGGTTTTCAACTAGTTATAAAAAAAGACGGGAGTGGGGAAATCACCGCTGCCGATTTTTTTGGTTCTTTGGGTGGTGGAGGCTGGTTAGACAAAATGCCAGACGGCTCATTTCGTTGCCGTTACTTTGGGACTGAACAAGCTAAAAATTTCAAAAAATATTGCGTTAATAACAATTATCTTCTAGCTTATTAAGATTGTGTATTAATTTAAAAAATCTTTTGTTTTGTCAAAAACCCTCACTTGCTAGTTAGCTCTGGGGGTTTAGTTTTAATTCGTTTTTATCTATTAACAAGATTTCCAAGCATTGGGCTATTTTGTATATTATTTTTATAAAATATATACTATGGCAGAATTTGATATAGAAACCACTATAAGCGATATAAAACTTTTTATTGAAAAACTAAAAAGCGATTTGCCCGAAGTTTTTACCACGGCAGAATCTGCGGGGCAGGCCGCCGCAGAAAAACAAAGCGGCAAAGTGCTTTATAAAGGCGATTTGTTTGACGCGAAAGTTCTTTTAGACCCAGCTACCGAAAAAAGCAAAGTCGCTTTTGAAGATAATCATTTTTTAATTACTATAAAAAACGAGCAAGAAGATATACCCGCTTTAATAGAAAACTGGCTTCGCCAAGACGCTAGCGTCTATATAGAAGCCCGAGCAAAAGAATGGGCGGCTAAGCTCGGCGTTGAATACAATAATATCGTTATTAAAGACCAGCGCACGCTATGGGGCAGCTGCTCGCAAAAGCATAATATAAACTTTTCTTACCGTATTATAAAAATGCCTAAAATAATAATTGATTATCTTATTGTGCACGAGCTTGCCCACCTTATACATTTTAACCATAGCAATGATTACTGGGCCACTGTAAGCGGCTTTATGCCGCAATACAAAGAGCACCGCAAATGGCTTAACGATAACCGCTACGCCGTTATGGCAGGTATTGATGTAAAATATGTCCCGGCCGCTAAGGAAGCTAAAGCTACTACAGAACAAAAAAGCCAGCCAGAAGAAAAAATTGAGGAGGCTAATTTGCCCAATGCTTCGTAAGTTAATAAGCCTTGTTTTATCCGTTTTTCTACTTACGCCAGCCTTTGCAAATGGCGGGGCTGGCGGACTTAGCGTAGAAATGCTGGGTAAAAAGAAAGGCAAAATTAACAGCGTGGAGCAAGGCGGGCAAACTTTTGTGGAAGCTTTGCCTATGGCAAAACTCCTAAAATTTCAAACAACTCTTTTTGGTCGCTCAGGCCAGCTTAATATACGTGGGCAAGGCGGTTATTTTGCCGTCTTACGCTCCGCTCAAAGATATGCGGTAGTAAAAGGTATAAATGAAGATATGGGCTGCGCGCCTTTTATGCAAAACGGACGCCTTTATGCGCCTTTAAGTTTTTTTAGCAAAGGCTCGCCTGCCAAGGCAAGCGGATTTCAAACTATGCTTGACGACGGTAAAATAATAATTGAAAAGTTTTATACTATATCCTTTGATAGAGTTGATGAAACCAAAACCTCCGCTAAAATAATTTTTGATAAAGCGTCCGATTACGAAGAAGTAATAACGCCACGGGGCAAAAAACGAGTTGACATATTCTTACCAGACGCAATTATTAAAAGAGAAGAAACAATAAAACCAAAAAGCGAATTTATTGAAAGCATAAGGACGGCGCAGCGATTTCAAGGCGTATCTTTAAATGTTTTCCTTAAAAAAGAAGCCAAATTTTGGGATATAAATAAGAGCGGACAAACTTTTGTTTTTGAGGCCTCTTCAAAAGAAATTACAAAGCAGGTAGTTGCCCAAAAAACGGCTTTAGAGCCGTCCAAAATTTCCTCGCCCAGCGTTTTAAACGATAAGGCAGCAGAGCAAACAAACGATAAAGAAACAATTTTGGGCGATGAATTTTTTGCCTCGTCAGATACTCAGCTTAAATCCGCCGCAAGCATAAGTTCTGCGTCATCAACTATTAAAGCAAAAATACCGCCGCCGACGGTATCTTTTGAAAAACGGCCAAGTAAAAAGAACCGCAAAGCCCGCATTGTTATAGACCCCGGCCACGGCGGCAAAGACCCGGGCGCAGTGCGCAGAGGCAGCGCAAAAGAAAAAGATTTAAATTATCAAGTCGCCGATTTGCTTTATGATTTGCTTAAAAAAGATAAGAGCTTTGAAGTTCGTATGACGCGCGGCGAGAATAATTTTGAAACCTTAGGCGGACGCGCGAAAATGGCAAATAATTTTAAGGCGGATATTTTTGTATCTATACATACCAATGCGGCAAAACGTTCCTCGGCAAATGGTTTTGAAGTTTACTTCCGCTCTGATAAAGCATCCGACGCTGAAGCCGCCGAAACCGCCGCCCTTGAAAACGAGGCCTTGCAATATGAAGGTAAAAGCGCCGCCACGGTAAGTTTTGCAGATTTGCTTTTAAAATCGCTCGCTACTAACGAGTATATGAACGAAAGCTCAAAAATAGCCGGGCATATAAGAAATGCGGTAGCTAAAAATAGCTCCTCAATAGGGATAAAAGTGCATCAAAACAGCGGTATAAAGCAGGCTAATTTTTATGTTTTAAAAGGGGTGGAGGCGCCTAGCGTCCTCGTAGAAATGGGATATATCAGCAACCCAAAAGATAGGGCCCGTTTAAACAATAAGTCGGCTCGCGCCAAGATGGCGGCTAGTATAAGGGACGGCATTGTTTCTTATGCAAAGGCTGAAGGTTGGAAGTAATATTATATAATGAATTTAGGGCCGTAAAATAAAATAAAGAAATAGTAGGGAGTTATGGAACACACACTTAAGAAAACAGCATTATATGACGCCTGCGTAAAAGCCGGCGGAAAGATGGTAGATTTCCACGGCTGGTTATTGCCTGTTCAGTTTCAAGAAGGCATTATTGCAGAGCGCAAAGCCGTGCGTGAAGCCGCAGGTATGTTTGATGTGTCGCATATGGGAGAGGTTTACTTTGAAGGCCCAGACGCTTTTAAATTGCTTCAAACCGTGGCTACAAATAATTTTAAACAAGAAGCGGGCGCCGGCGCATATACGCATATTTTAAACGAAAAAGGCGGTATTATTGACGATGTTATCGCTTTTTATCTCAACCCGCAAAAAGTTTTAGCGGTAGTAAACTCCGCTACCAGAGAGAAAGATGTAAACTGGTTTAAAGAGCAGGCAAAAAACTTTGATGTTAAAGTTATTGACGCTTCCGATTCTTATAGTATGCTTGCTTTGCAAGGTCCAAAAGCTTTGGATATTCTTGAAGCTTTTGACCCGCAAATAAAAGAGCTTAAACGCTTCCACTATAAAGAAAAAGAAATTTTAGGCTCGCCCGCTATCATTACCCGCACAGGCTACACTGGCGAAGACGGCGTTGAAATTATGGGCGACCATAATTTTATAAACAAACTTTTTACTTGGTGCTTAGAGAATGGTTTTAAACCTTGCGGACTAGGCTCAAGAGATCTTTTAAGGCTTGAAGCCGGCTACTTACTTTCCGGCAGCGATATTGACGAAACTCATACGCCATACGAAGCCAGCTACGGTTGGGTTATCAAGCTTAAAAAGGAAGAAAATTTTATAGGTAAAGAAGCTGTTGCCTATCAAAAAGAGCACGGCATTAAAGTTAAATGGAGCGGGTTTGTTTTAACAGGCCCGGGCATTGCCCGCGAAGGCGCTTTAATATTTAAAGACGGCAAAGAAATTGGCAAGTTGACAAGCGCTTCTTACTCGCCAGTCTTTAAGG
>JAISHT010000125.1 GCA_031262415.1 Elusimicrobiota bacterium
AAAAAGCTGAAAAAATTATAGAAGATACCATAACCAAACTTCACCCGCAGACAAGCAAAGCCGTTTTGCCAACGACTCAAGCCGAAGTTTTGGAAAAGTTCGCAAAATTTTGCGCCAATGGCAAAAATACGCCCGAAACCCCGTGGACAAGCGATTATGGCCGCAAATTTGGCGGAATGAAAAACTTTCTACTGGCAGCCAAAAACAGGCATTCTATTTTAAACGATTTTAAAGCCGTTTTGGCCGAAGGCACCGGCGGCAATACTGGCGGCGGCTATCTTGTGCCAACGGAATTTTCCGCCCAAGTAATTCGCTTAATGAATGATGTCAGCCCCATTATGCAAATTGCAAATATTTTGCCAATGTCTTCTTGGAAGAGGCAAATCCCCAAACAAATGACTAATTTACAAGTCGGCTGGGTGGCGGAAAACGGCATAAAAGGCATAACAAACCCAACATTTGGCCAGCTTGAGCAAACCGCCAAAGTGCTTGCCACAGTTATCAAATGCACCGATGAGCTTATAAGAGATAGCGCAATCAACTTAACTCAATTTTTATCCGAGCTTGTCGCCGAAGCCATGGCGCTTGAAATTGAAAGAGTCGCCCTAACAGGCAGCCAAAGCGCAGGCGATCCTTTCAACGGTATTTTAAATACCAGCGGCGTTAAAAAGGTTGAAACCATCGGGTCAAATGTAAACTTTGACGATATCGCCAATTTAATCTTTAGCCTAAACGAAAGCCAAGCCAGAAACGGCGTTATAGTTTTATCAAGGGCAGGACTTAGCAAACTTATGAAGCTTAAAGACGGCAATGGCAATTATATTTGGAGCCCGCCATCACTAGGCAACCCCGCCACAATTTGGAACACGCCTTATGTTGTAAGCTCGCAAATATCAAATGATATTACTAGCGAAACAGAATTAAGCGGCGGCGATAATACCATCGCATTCTTTGGCAGATTTAACAAAAATCTTTTAATCTCTCCCAGGGAAGATATGACGGTAAAAGTCTCCCAAGACGCAGCTGGCTGGAACACAAACAGCAGCTCCTTGGAATCGGCTTTTATGATGGACCAAACTTGGCTGCGCTTCACGCAAGCTTTGTCCATTGACGTAACTTATGGCAATGCCTTTAGCTACCTTATCTTCAAATAACCTAACGCAAACAGCGGCGGCAGTTTTACTCTCCAAATTGCCGCCGCGGGAGATTACTATTATGACAACTTACCCCGCAATAACTTTAACAGAACTAAAAACTTACCTCCAAATACCGCTAGATAATACGCAAAAGGACCCTCTTTTAAATATGCTAATAGAGTCTTGCACTCAAGCGGCCGAAACTTTTTTGGGCCGCTTTGTAATAGCGCGCGACATTTTGGAAGAGCCGCACGATTGCGACGACACCAAAAGCAAGTATTTGCAGCTTGAGCATTACCCCGTCTTGGAAATAACCGAAATAACCCAAAATGGCGTTGAAATCCCGCTAAACGCAATTAAGGCCGATAAACATAATGGCATTTTAAAAAAGGATACTATTTGGCGGGGAGCGGCTTTAGTTTCTTACAGGGCCGGCCTATCGCCCGATATAGAAAATGTGCCAAAAAATATCCGCCTGGCCCTTTGGCAGTGGATAGCTGATATTTTAAATCAGCAAGAAGCAGGCGGCATTAAAAGCGAAACCCTGGGCGATTACAGCGTGAGTTTTTACGATGAACGCCAACTGCCGCCCGGCGTTGCTATGTTGCTTGAGCCATATCGCAAGGTAAGTTTATGAGTTTCAAATCACTTTTAAACAAAACTTGCGTTATAGAGGTTTTATCAACCACTCCCTGCCCAAGTAGCGGCCAGCCGCTTGAAAGCTGGCTAGCAGCCTTTAGCGGCGTTAAATGCCGCCTTAGAAGTCGCAGCGTAAGCGAACGCAGGTATGGCGCAGTGGAATATCAAAAAAGCACTCACGCTTTATACACCGCTTTTTTAAACCTTGGCGCAAATAACTCTACTAGCCTAAAACGCAAAAGAGTTTTGTTAGAAGGGGTTTATTATAATGTCGTCGGATTTATTGATATGGGCGGGCGTGATAAATGCTTATGTTTTTATCTAGAGAGGGTTATTGAATGATTAATTTATCTATTAATTTTTCGCCAAAAGCTCTGGCTAATTTAGAAGCAAAAGTCGCTCAAATTAAAACTAAGCAACTTGAAATAATGCAAAACCTTGCTAGCGAAATGGAAAAGGAACTTAAAGAAAAACTTTCTAGCCCCGTTGATGTTTCAGCCGGCAATGTTTTACGCTCTCTGCCCGGCGAGCCGCCCCGCAAAGAAAGCGGGCAACTTCGCCAAAGTATAGAGGCCGCTTTAACGGCGCAAACAAGCCAAAGCGGCTCGCAGGCGACAATAAAAGCAGGTTGTTTAAATACCACCTTGCCTTATGCGTTTTTTTTAGAATACGGCACGCAGAGTATTATGCCCCGCCCGTTTTTATTGCCCACGCTTGCAAAATACAGCGAGCAAATTGCTAAAGAATTTAAGGAGGCCCTGTGATACTCAGCGATATTTACAGCTATCTTTTAAGCAGCGAGGTTTTAAAAACCGCTCTTGAATTTAGCGAGGAAGATACAAAAATCTATCCCAATTACTCAAGGCTTTCTTCACGAGTTCCGTATCTGGTATACCGCTCCACAAACCCGGGCGGGACTTCAGACGAAGTTTTGTCTAGCGAGCAACTTTCGCTAATCATAACAGCCGATAGTTTTTTGCAAGTCGTTGAAATTAGCTTAATTCTTACCGAGCTGCTTGATTTAAGCGATAACAAAATACCCTCTGCCGTTTATAATATTTACTATTCAAAAAAAATAGGCGGCAATGATTATGTAGACGAGCTTGGACGACACACAAGGGTTTTAAACTTCATTTTAAAATTTAAAAAACAATAGGAGATTTTTTTATATGTCATCAACAAATATAGTAGTAGGCGTTGCAGGAACGGGGGCTTTAAAAGCCGCCGCTTACGGCGAGCCTGAAAGTAATGGCCGTGATTTGGGTTTTATCAAAGGCGGCATCAGCATAGAACACGAAGAGAGTTCTTACGAAATTAAAGTAGACCAATTTTTAGGAGCTATTGACAAGATAACTACCGACGAGGCTATGAAGATAAAATTTTCTCTGGCCGAGGCTACTTTAGAAAATATAGCCCTTGCCTTAGGCGGGCTGGTGGGGGAAAATACCCTTGAGTTTGGCGACAAAACCCAAACCTTGCCGCTTACTTTATACGCCAATGTTAAAGGCCCAAACGGCTTAGCTAGAAAATATACTTTTTGGAAATGCCGCCCAAGCGGCAAAACCGCCCAAGTATATAAACGCGACGGCGAAACTTTAATAGAGATAGAGTTTGATGTGCTTTGCGATATTACTAAAGCGCAAAATAAACGTTTTGGGAAAATTGAAGATTTAGAGCAAGATTTACCCGCCTGAGCCTTGCAGGCATACCCAAAACCATAAAGCCTAAACCAAAAACCGCCGTGTCTTATAACAGCAATATTGCTTGAAACGGCACGGCGGTAAAAAGTAAAAATTTAGCCGCAATTTAGAAATTTAGAAATTTATAAATTCATCAAAATAAAAGGAGTAAAAATGAATGATTTAGACATACTTATCCCCGAAGCAAAAACTATACCCCTTCTCGGGCGGGAAGTTGAAATTAAACCCCTTAGCATAAAAGCGACAGTTGAACTCGGCCGCATTTTAGGCCAATTACACGGCGAAATTTCCGCCCTAGCAAAAGAAAATGCGGGCGATAATTTAATCGCTAAAATTTTGGAATTAGCCGCAACAAATAAGACAAAAGAAATCATAAATATTTTAACGGGCGGCGCGCTAAAAGATATTAATAATTTGGAAGACAAATTAACCCTTTTAGAATTAAGCCTGCTTATAAAAACTATAAGCCAAGTTAATGATTTTAGCCTAATATCTCTAAATTTTACGACGGCACTGAAAGCAGCAAAGCGCAAGTAGCCGCCCTTTCAAGTGCCATAAGTTTTGCGGCGTATTATTACGGATATAGCACAAGTTATATTTTAGCGCAAAGCCCTTCGTGGCTTTTGTGGGCTTGCCGCCAAGGGGCCGACATTCAAAACGGGCAGCTAGTAAAGCAAGACCAACCAGAAACAACAAATTTAACACACATAGGAATAAGCAAATGAGCCAAAGCGCAGGATCTTTTTTTATAGAGCTTTCCAGCCTCTTCAATCCAAAAGGTTTTGAGGACGCTAACAAAAAAATGAAGGAAAGCGCCGCCGCATACGGCGGTTATTTTACAAACCTTACCGATAGAGGCAACCGTTGGGGCAGTAGTTTTAGCCAAATAAGCCAGCAGGCAAGTCAGGCCTCTTTAACCTCGGTAAATAGATTTTTTGATATTAGTTCAAAAAATTTTCTTAATTTTGAAAACTTAGCCAAAAACACTTTTGCTAGTGTAGTAAATTCTTTTATTTCCTCGTTAAGTCAAATGGCGACTAGTAGTATTTTTGGCGGTCTATTTGGCGGCGGGGGCGGCGCAGGCGGCCTTTTTGGCAGTTTACTTGGCAGCCGCAGAACAGGCGGACCAATTTCTCAAACAGGGCCTTATTATTTGCATGAGGGCGAGTTTGTTTTACCGCCCGAAGTTGTAAGCGCAATTAAAAGCGGCCGCGCGCCAAAAGAAAATAGTTTTTACGGTGGAGCCGCTACTAGCGGCGCGGCTGGCGGCTTTGTCGGCGGGGCGGTTAATATTACCGTAAATACGCCAATAACCATAAACGCCGATTCTGCTAGCGTAAAGGACGCAAAAACGCTTTGCGATGAAATCGCCGCCGCCGCTCGCCGCGGAGTAAGCTGGGCGGTGGAGCAAGCCAAAATCAGCTATAAAATTGGCAAACAAAAAAGCACGGAGGCCTCGCTATGAAAATAAAACCAATAGAAATTTTAAGCGCAAATTTACTAAATGGCAATACGCAAATCTCTAATAACAAAACTCTTGAAATAAATTTTGACGCCCCAACTATGGCCGATACATTGATAATAAAAAACACGGATATTACCTCGGTAATTGTAGAATATAAAACGACTCAAAACGGGCCGCTTACAGAGCTTGCCGCGCTAGAAAATAATCAAGAAAAAAATATTATTTTTAATTTTGCCGAGCAGGCCCCCTCAGGCTTTTATTTTAAATTTACTTTTACCTCGCCAAATGCCACTTGTCAAGCGGGGCAAATAATTTTGGCTAAAAAATTAATAACTTTAGACAATGTTTTAAGCTCCATAACCCCCGATACTTACGCCCGTCAAGGCCACCATTATTTGGCCGACGGCGCATTACTTAAATGGGTTGAGTTTACAAAAAAAACCATTGATTTGCGGCTAAGCAATATGCCGCCGAAGCTATGGCAAAATCTGCAAAATATTTTAAACGCCAATGTTTTTTTAACCTATATTTTTTACGGCGACTACGCTGCTGACACTTGCAGCCAGTATGCCCTAAAAGCCCCGGCAAAAAGTCAGCTAGAGCGTAAAACCGCTCTTTATCAGGTTGATATATCTTTAATTGAGAGGTAAAAAAGCGTGAGAGAATTTACACAAGAAGAATTAAATATTCTAAACACAAACACTCCAAATTATCGCAAAAAAATCCTCCTTTCAACACGGACTTGGTCGGCGGGGGAAAATAAATTTATTTACAATTTGCCAATTGATATTTCCCGCTATGTTTTAAACATAAGCCCTATCAAATCTAAATTAGATACCGAGGGGTACGCCGTTTGGAACAATGCCTCGGCGACCTTAACTTTAAGCAATGCAGAAAATATTTTTGCGCAAAATAACACTCAGGATAATTTTTTATACGCTAGTTTAGTTGAAGTTTTTGCAGAAATTAAAGATATTAACAGCGGTGATAATGAGCAGCAAGTCAGCGTAAAAATCTTCCGTGGTTTTATTTTAACCGCCCCAATTTTTCAAGAAGAGGAAAGGGCTTTAACCCTCACTTTAAGCGGCGAGCTTGCCCGCCTAGCAACTTACAGCGCATTGCCTATAAGCATTTTGCATAGCGAAGTATTAATCGCCCAAGGCGAAGACGAAGAACAAAGCCAAGAGCAAGGCGCGGAGCAAACTATAATAACAACGCCGCATTTTGCCGTCGGTAAAATTAACGGCCTTTGGCGTGGCTTACTTGAAGGCGCCAGCGCAGAGGCCAGCCTTCTAAAAGAAGAAATTGATTATAAAATAAGCAAACTAAACGACTATAGCGGCGGCGCAGAAATTGCGCTAAACAATCCCCTAACTGCTGGCGAGGGTATTTGGGCAACTTATCGCTGTTGGCACAAAGATAAAACTGTGGAATGGGCGGCAGAGGAAATTGCCAAACACAGCCAAAGCCTTAGTTGGGATATTGACCCCGTCAATTTTAGCGAAAATGTAGAAGCCGCTTTTGCCCAGCCCTCTCCAAATAGTTTTGACGAGGGAATAAATATTTCTGCCCAAATTAATGAAGACTGTATAACCCTGCTCTCCTCGTTTTTAAGCGACGGTAATTTTAGCTGGAGTGTAGTTGAAAATACAGGCGTAAGTTTTAACCTAACGCCAAGCAGCATTATAACTGACGCTAGCTTTAATCAGCCCGCAACCGTGGCGGCAAGCTCCAGCCAAGCCTATGGCACTTGGGAAGTTCAAACTGGCGCAAGCTGGGTAAATAGCGAAGCGCAATTTAACTATTTTATCTCGTCAACAAATAACCGCTCTAACACAAATGGCTATGCCTTATCTTTTTTCAAAAACGCTCAAACAATTTATTTTAATTTATATAAAGTAAACAATGGCTCGCTTCAAATTATTGGTATGTTGCCATTTAACACTAATGCAACTATGCTTCGCTACCGCCTTAGCCGCAGCCAAAGCGGCGAGTTTAAAATTTGGGCGAAAAATGTAGAAACCACTTCAGGCGGCAACCAATCCGCTTGGGTTTATCTAGGCCAGTTAGCTAGCGACAATACTTTTACCGCCTCAAATTATCAGCTTTTTATTTTTATCCGCCGCGATGGAGCTAGCTACCTTACAAATAATATTTACGATATAAAAACCAGCCCGCTTGCCGCCCATGGCGGGGGGAATATTGCCCCAAGCGCAGAATATCAAACCCCTGTTTTAGACGGTGGCGCGGGGCTAGTAAGCTGGGGCAATATCACTTTTACTCAAGAAATTAGCGAAGGGACAAGCGCAAATATTTACTGGCGTTCAAAACAAAACGAGGCCGATGATTTTACCCCGTGGCAACTTGCCCAAAACGGGCAAACGCCCGTAAATCCTGGGCGGTATTTGCAGTTGCTTTGGGTAGGCCAAAGCGACGAAGCGCAAACTCTTGCCCCAAAATTAATAAGCTGGGGCGTAAATTGGTTTACAAGAAATGTAAGCATAGCAATGTTAAACACAAACGCCCTAACTTGCCTTGACGCTATCAAAGAACTTGCGCTTTTAACTGGCTACAAAATTGGATACGACGCAGAGGGTAAATCGCTTATCAAACCCGCCGTGTTTAACCTTAACTAAAGCGGAAATAATTAATATAGAAACTATTTCAACCAATCTTGATAAACTCTACAACCGTGTAAATATTAATTTTGGCGCATACACAAAAACTATTGACTGCGAGGCGCAAGGCGAGCCTCGCCCAAATTTAATAGACAAATACGGCGTTAAAGAACTTAATATAACAGGCGGCGCATTTTTGCCTGCTCAAAACGCTAATCTTGCTAGGGCCTGCGCCCCAAATATTTATGCCCAAACTTGCCGTATTAAAAATACTGCCACGCTTAATATAAAGTTTACGCCGCAACTTGAACTTAGCGATAGTATTTTACTTGTTTACGACAATTATTTTAGCGGCCCGCAATTAATTGAAGGCATAGAATACGACCTTGAAAACTGGCTAATGCGCCTTGAGGTATCTAGCGAAGATGTATCTAGCGAGAGCGAGGAGCCAAACAATGACTAGCACGCCGAGCGCCGCATTAAACCCGCAAACAAATCCGCCTGATATTGGCGGGCTTTCAATCATAATAAAAAACATAATTTTTATTATAATGGCTGGGGTATCTTTCGCTTTGTGGCTATCTTCCACCATAACAACGCCAAGACGCATTGACAGGCTTGAAGAAACCGCCGCCGCTCTAAACCAAAAGCAAAATATAATAGAAACCCAAACAAGCCTAATTTACAGCGATTTACAAGAAATTAAGGCAGTACTTTTAAGGAGAAACAAATGATAGACAGTATATTAAAATTAATAGCGCCGCAAAAAATTAAAGATACTTTTTTTAAAGTAAAAAATTTTTTGAAAGGCAAAAAAACTTACCTTGCCGCAAGTATTTTGCTATTGCAATCTTTGCTTAGCTACCTTGATCAAACGCTTGCTATGACGAGTTTTGACCAATTAATACCGTGGATAAAAGCCTTGGGGGAAAACCCCGCAACCTTGCACCTAGCCGAGGCTCTTGGCCTTTTTGGCATTAGAGCCGCGCTTGGAAGTAAAAAAACTGACAGCGCGCAAACAGATGGCGGCATATCAACTGAAAATGAATAACTAAATATATATGCCCAAAACCTCCGCCTCCTAGGCCAAAAACAAACCATAAAAAAACTACCACAAGCTACTACTCGTGGTAGTTTTTAAATCTACAATCTTTAAGCTGTTTTTATTTGATAAAAAACTTATTTACCAAAGTAGAAACGAGCTGCTAAAGCAAATTCTAAACCGCTGACATCGGCAAGTTTGACATCGTCAAAATAGCCGCCGTCAACTTTAATTTTACCGCCGAAGTTGTATTTCAAATCAGCGCCTAAAGCAAAAAGTTTTGTAAACCTATATTCTGCGCCAACGCTCAAGAATGGGAAAAGTTTGCCTTCCGTCTTGGTTTCTTTTCTGCTCATAACGCCGCTGAATTCGTCTTCAACGTTTGCCCAGCCATAAGTAAAGCCCGCATTGGCAAGCAAGGCCCATTTATTGCCCAGAAGCCTTTTGTATTGGACAGAAATAGGCATGCCAAAATAGTTAACGGTAGCATCTCTATGTTCATAGGGGCCATAATTGGTGGCTTCTACTTCTTCTTCGCCACGGCCTTCAAAACCAATTTTAAAGCCTAGTTGGTCAACATCTGTTAAAGCCCACATATAACCAGCTTCTAAGCCAAACAAAGCTTTGGAGCTTTTATCAATTTCCTTGTTAGTAGCTGATATGCCGTCATACATTGATTGCATATCGCTTTTGTACTCGCCAAAGCCGAGTTTTGCGCCTGCGAAAAACTCTGCATGTGCGCTCAGCCCTAAAAAGCCGATTGCAAAGAGAGCAAGAATCATCTTCTTCATAAACATCTCCTTTTATTTAGTTTGATACAATCCTACAACTATTCTACTATTAAATTTAATATTTTTGCAATACTCTCTTTAAAGAACCATATTTAAAACAAATGCCGTAAGCAAAGAAACCGCTATTGTTATAAAGAGAACCCGTATAGTATCCTTCCACCCGCCTTCTTTTAAAAGCACAAAGAACGACGCTATACAAGGCAAATACATTGCCATAAAAACGCAGGCTATAACAAGTTGCTTTGCGGTTAGATTATATGGCGTTAAAAGCGCAATGGAAATGTCTTTACGCAAAAAGCCCATAATAACTATTGGGGCGGTATCTGACGGTAGGCCCATTAAAACGGTTATGGGGAAGGTCATTGCTTTTGTTATTAATTCTACAATCCCGGCCATATCGCCAAGGGTTATTAGCAAAACGCCAAGCATAATAAGGGGAACCGCTTCAAAAACATATTCTTTTGTGCGCCTGTATACTTTTTTTAGCATAGGCACAATTTTGGGCAAATGCCAAGAGGGAACTTCCATAAAAATATCAGTGGTATCTCCGGGTAAAATTTTATTTAAAACGCCGCCTGTTAATAATGATACAACGGCCATTACCCCAAAAACTAAAAATAAATACCCTATGCCGTGCGGGGCCAAAATACTAAACATCATTGCTGTTTGGGATATACAAGGCGCAAGCATTAAAATAAGCGCAAGCGCAATTATTCTCTGCCGTCTAGTTTCAAGCGAGCGCACGGCCATAATAGCTGGCACCTTGCAACCAAAGCCAAGCATTATAGGTATTGCGCTGTATCCGTGCAAGCCGACTTTATGTAAAAAGGTATCAAGCAAAATAGCAAGCCGCGGTAAGTATCCTAAATCTGAAAGAAATTCTAGCACCGTGTAAAATATAACGACATATGGCATAACATCAACAACGGCTATTTTTACGCCTTCAGACAAAACCCCAAATTCCATACCGCCAGCTCCGCCGCCAAATAAAACAGTCCACAAAAAAGTGCCTTTTGCAAAGGAAAAAACATATTCCATAAAAGGCAAATAATAATTGGCGTAAAGCGGTTCAAGCAAGTTTATAACAAGCTCGCCAGTAAAGAGTATGAAGACAAAAGAAATTATCATAACCGCTATGGCTAGCGGTATGCCTAGCAGGGGAGCGCTGGCGGCGGTTTCCAATTTTTCTAAAAATGAAATATGTCTATGGGTTATTTTTTGCGCCTCTGCGCTGATTTGCCCAATTAACTGCCATCTTTCTTGCGGAGTTGGCGGCACGGCTGCGGCGTGATATTTAATTTTGCCAGAGTTTATTTGATTTATTACAACCGCCATACGCTTTAAGCCCGAGCCTGTAAGCCCGTTTACCGCGATAACAGGCACGCCGCCAAGCAGGGCGGAAAGCTTCTTTTCGTCAATAGCTATGCCCTTTTTTTTGGCAAGTTCGTATTTGTTTAAAAGTATAACAACTGGTTTGCCTAGAGCAATAATATCCATAGCAAAAAACAAATTACGCTCCAAATGCAGGGCGTCAACAACATAAACGGCAATGTCATAAGGCGTTTCTTTTATTAGGCGGCAGGCCTCGGCCTCGGTTTTATTCTCTTCGCTTAGGCTATAAACGCCGGGCATATCGTAAACGGTATAGGTATTGGGGTGGAAAGAAGCCTCCCCATTTAAAAGGGCTACCGTTGTGCCGGGATAATTTGAAGTGTCGGTTTTAACGCCAGTTAAGCGGGAAAAGATTGTGCTTTTGCCGACATTTGGGTTGCCCATCATAAAAATTACTTTTTGAGTGGTTTCAACTATAATATGCTCGGCAAAATCCCGCCCCAAAGCAATTTCTACGCCGCAGCAATCAACAATTACGGGCAGGGCGGAGTTTTTCCTAATAATATGGCAGCCTTTATGCACGCCCATAGAATTTAGGCGATGTTTTACTTTTTCGTCAGCATGGGACAAGGCGACGACTTGGCCGTCCATACCTTTTTTTAATTCGGAAAGTTTTTTGCGTGTTTTTATTGTTTTGGTCATTTTTATTGCTTGTTTTTGCTGGATATATAGCGCTTATATCCTTAAAATTAATATAAAATTAACATAAAGTAAGCCAAACCTAACTTATTTGTATTCTAACATATAATAATGGTAAAGTAAAACTTTTTATATAAAATTATATCCTAAAAACACATTTTTAGGTTACTATATTTTAATGTGCAAAACCCCCGCATATTTGAA
>JAISHT010000134.1 GCA_031262415.1 Elusimicrobiota bacterium
CTCATAATGGTTTTAAAGGAGAGGAAACCGCAAGCCGCGCGCCATACAAACAAAACGCCGCTCTCTTAAAAGGGCGCGATTATGATATGTATGATGATGAAAATTTATGCGCCGTCGCCCGTTTTTGCGAACGCGGCAACAGCGTTTGGAATTATATTGAAGAGGGCGGCGAGGAAGCAAATAAAATTGCTATAGAAGAAGCTTGCGCCTGCCCATCTGGCCGCTTAACAGTAGTTGATAAAAAAGGTAAGGTTATTGAGCCTAAACTAGAGCAAGGCATCAGCGCTACGCAAGACCCTGCAAAAAATGTCCGCGGCCCGCTTTGGGTTAAGGGCGGCATTGAAATTGAAGGAGCCGACGGCGCAACATACGAAGTGCGCAACCGTGTTACCTTATGCCGCTGCGGCGAGTCTAGCAATATGCCTTTTTGCGACGCTACCCATTTAAATTGCCCGCATATGAAAGGGCAGGATAAATAGGATTTTGGCCTAGCCCTTAATTGCTCAAGATGTAGCTAAAAACTACAGGCAAATATTAAAACTTTAAACCCCCGTTTATAATTATAGACTGGGGTTTTAAGTTGCGCTAAATTTTATAACATTTGTTAACTAACTATATAAACATATTTTAAGGCTTTAAAAAGCCGTATTGTTTCTTTAAATTATTTACTGATTCTTCTATTTTAGCTGGGGATAACAGACCAATAAGCTTTTTTTTGTTCTCATGCGCTTTGGCATCAATTTTAATGTCGCCACGCAAATTAGCTCTATCCAAAGCCTTTTGAATCATATTTATAATTGTTTGATTTTTAGATTTTTTGGCAAAATACATAGCGTCTTGGCCTACTTGATTTCTTAATCGCACATTAGCTTGTCCCCCGCCGTTAAGTAAATAATCAAGGCACTCTACCCTGCCAAGCTGGGCAGCCAGCATTGGGGAGCTTAAGCCCTCGGGGTCTTCTATAGGGTAATTATCGCCAAGCCTTTGTTTGCGGGTAAAATCGTCTGAGAAACTATCCCGCTCTTCTATAAAATATCTTAACGCAGGCACATTGTCTTTAATAACAGAATAATGGCTAAGTAAATATTTGCCTTGGATAATATAATCGTTATAACAGGAGTTAAAATAGTCGCAACAAAACTTAATAAAAGCAACATGTTTAGAATATTCGCTATTTAGAACCTCTTCTATATTGTAATAGTCTGGGCAATCTGAGCAATATCTGCAGGTCTTTGGCTTTCCATCACTTTCTGAGCCGATAAAAGCATTTTGTGTTTTAATATCCAAACTAATATCTTTTGCAATGGCAAAAAACGGAAAGGCAAGAAAAAGCGCAAAAACCAACATTGACACTTTGCAGGCTTTGCTTAGGTTTAACATTTTTTTAAGATGGGGCATAAGGGCAAGTCTCCTATATTTTTTGTTTTAATAATACAAATATATTACTGCAATATATTTAATATAACAAAAAAACAAAACGGCAACAAGGGCAAAAAGACCCATTTTTCAAGTAGAACCTTTTGGCAAACCTCTACAAATTGTTGCAAAAGTTATTATGTTTGGGGGATTGGTTTAATGTTTTTGTCCGCCACCTGTTTTAAGGCTTCTTTTAACTCGCCAATCTTGGCAACTTCGGGCGGGGCGGCGTGTTTGGCGGCAAGGATATTTTTAACTACCGCATCAGTATCTTTAAAAGCCTTGGTATTGTTTGCGGGGGTAACGGCGTAATCTTGATAAAGAACCACATTAAAGCCTCTATCTTTTAAATTTTCGGCGCGGGGAGCGTCGCTTACATAAAAAACATATTCCCCTTGCAAATTATTTTTTTCTATAGCGTCTATGTTTACTAGTTCCCCGTCTTTAACGGCAGGTTTGGCGCCAAGCAAGCTAGCCATCATTTTATATTGAAAGACATCTGAGGGCACAGACTCGGCCTCTTTGGTATTGCCGCCGTCAAGCATAGCCATTTTTATATTGCCAAGCTCTTTTTTATCTTTTTCAATATTTTTCTTGACTGTATTATATTCTCTATCGGCCAAAGTCCAATCTCTCGGCTTAGTTTTGTTGGAATTTTTTAGAATATCATTATTAAATCTGTAAAACTGACTATTTGGGGTGTTTTCCTCAAGCGGCCCGGTAGGAAAGAACCACGGGTTTTTAATTTGCGCGCCGTACTCATCTTGCGCAACAAAAGTTTGCCCTTCCTCAAGGAGTTCTTGCGTCATAATATTTCTTGTATCTTCATTTTGAAGGACAAATGAATTAGGTTGCTTCGTTCTTATCTGTATAGGTATTACATTATTATCTGGTTGCCCAAATGTGGTGGGTTGCCTAGGAGTTTCGTTGAAAACGCCTATTCCTTGGGTATTAACGCTGATAGCTGCATCCCCTTTTTTAACTTCTTGCATATTGCAAAAAACGCAAGGGCTAGGTTTGTCAACTTGCCTTATATTTGCATTTTGTTTATTTGTCGCTTGGATCTGTTTTGCGTCTTGTTCCGTCGCAGTAGCACCGAGGCCATATGAGCCTTTTGCCCCGCTTGCAAGCTGGCGGGCTTTGGCATAATTTGCGGATAAGCTAGGGGCCGCCTTACCTTGCGAACCTGACGAGCCGCCGCCTATCCCCCCGCCGCTAAAAGAGGCACTATTTTTAAAAGCATTTGGGTTTTGCGCTCGCCTAGCTAAATAACCCTCAAAACCATAGGGGCTGCGTAGAGCAAGGAAAATTTCATCGTCAGATAGATAGGGCGCTTTAAGTTTGGCGGCATTAAAATCTTTTTGGGAAACCGAGGAGGCCCATAAAGCTTCAAAAGGTATTTTACCATTTGGGGTAATAACAAATTTTTGCCCGTTTGCATCTTGGTTTACGGGATATGTTTTGCCGCCAAGGCGCACAAAATCGCTAGCCTTGGCTAAACGGGCATTATTTGCGCCCGCTTGTCCTTGCCCTATAAAAGCCTGTTGATTTGAGGAGCCAAAATTAAGCCCGCTTTCTTCTAAATTATTATTTTGTGCTCTATTTATGGCATTATTAACTCCAATACTTCTAGCAGGTTGCGACATAAAAGAAGCACTATTATTTTTTTTAATTTTTGTTTTAGTAAAAGCAAGTAGTTTGTCGTCCAAATTATCTAGAGAGTGTCCGTCGGTAAAACCGTTAGTAAAGTCATAAAAATCCATTACTCTTTCAAAAAATCTTTGTAGCGGAGTTTGTGTTATCAAAACAGTTTCCGATGCTTCATCGCTAACAGAAAGTGCTGGCTCACCATCTACTTCTATTTTTGGTATTAAGAATGGTGCCGTCAAAAATAATACAATCAAAATAGCAATTATTCTAATGGAATTATCTTTTACAAACCGCATTTAAAACCTCCATAAAAAATCATTAAAAATTTAGGCCCAAATAAAACATATTTATATTGTTTAAAATTTTCCGTCTTATTGCAACTTTTTTAAAATTTTTCTTGTAATTTATTAAAATAATAGTATACTTAAGTATAAATGGATATACAGTAATATACACTAATATAAAGGAGCATAAATAACTATGAAGATATTAAGTCAATTATTAGACACAAAATCGCATAAAGCCAAACAAAAGTGGGGTTTTACATTAATAGAGATGTTAGTAGTTTCGGTAATAATAGGGGTTATAGCTTCAATAGCGTATCCTATGTATACTAAGTCAATAACGAAAGCGCGCGCGGCGGAAGCTATTAATTTATTAGAAATGGTGCGCAAGAAACAACTTGGCTATTTTGCTAGAAGGGCTACTTACTATCAAGATTTCAATGCCATGGGAGCAGTAACGACAAACGCTTCTCAAGAAAGGATAGGGGATAGTCCGACCACATTAAAGATCAACAATTATACGCTTACGATGAACAATCACGACCAATGCGTTAGGGTTAACTATAAAAAGGGTAATACAGACTTTACCTTTTCATCAAGTTATAATGAAGCTGGTTTGGGGTGTAGCGGTAGTGTTTGCAGCACATTTGGGGGTACTGTAGGGGATTTAGACTCTATATGCAATTGTGGTTCAGTAGAGTGCGAGGGAGGCTTTGAAATAGACCCAGATACTTGTGCTTGCCAGTGTAATTTACCCTGCCAAGAAAACGGCAAATGTTCAAACAAGACGCAAATACAAGAAACAGAGAGAGCTTGCCCAGGCGGAGGAGTACAAACAAGGGAATGTAC
>JAISHT010000024.1 GCA_031262415.1 Elusimicrobiota bacterium
GCCTATTAAAGGAAATAAAAACTGCGTTGCGCCCTTGTCTTTTACGGCAAGGTCTTTTTGTATGGTTTTAAGGAGGAGGGCGTCAAAATCGGCATCAGGCACAGAGCCTACTATTTTAATGTCCTTGGGCGCTTTTTCTAGGCTGGTAAGGGCGGGGTTGCCGTCTTTATCTCTGTATAAAAACATCTCGTAATCTTGCACATTTACTATTTTGCCCTCGCCATTTTTTTTGGGCAGGAAATCTTCAAGCACGGTTTTGATAATAGATTCAAACCCTTTGGAGATAAAAACAGCATTTGGTCCTTTATTTTCCAAAACATCTTTAGAGGGGTTTACAGCTTTTAACAGGGCAATATTATACTTTGCCATAGCGTCGGCGTTTTGGGTGGAATCTTCCGCCTTAAAATAAACATCTTTACCTTCAAAAACAAATTGTATATAAAAACTGCCATTAGAGATAAAAGCGGCGTGCGGCTTTGTTGCGTGCGAGTCTATTGAAGATAATACCGCCGTTTCTTTTTTACTCGGCGAACTGGCGCAACCGCTTACAAAAAAACTAAGCGCAAGCAGCAGCGGCGCGGCAAAACATAGGATATTTTTTTTAATCATTAGTATAAGTTGCAAGTTATAAATTTAAACATTAAAGCAACCTTAATGAAAATTAAGGCTATTTATTTGTATAATAATTTTAGCAAAAATAGCATAAAAAAAACAAAAATTTATTGCTATAATTAACTAAACTGCTTAGGAGGCTATATGGAAGAAATTAGAACTAGACTTGCAAAAAAACTAACATTTTGGGAAATTTTATCCATTACTTTTAAGGTGTCGCTTAACTCAATTATACCCGCCTTAAAACTTGTTTTGGTTTATGCGCTTTTTGCAATAGCTTTTGTTTTAGCGGGCTTAATAATGTTTGGCAATATATCTTCCGCCCCGTCCATTATTTATTTTATACTTGTTGTTATTTTCCTCTCTTGCTTTGCCGTAGTTATTACAAATGCTTTTGTGGTGGCGATATATAATGTTATAGTATCCGCCCCAAATTCTACTTTTGCCAATATATCAGATGCTTTTGCCGTTTTTATAAAAATGATTCTTGCGGCGATACTTGTTAGCATTGCCTCTAGCGTGTTGCAGCTGCCGCTTAGCTTTACGCAAAATCCGCTTTTTACAATACCTTATACATTTTTATTTTTTGTCGCTTATATTATTATTTGGCCTTTTATACTCTTTTATCCGTTTCTCATAATTTTGCGCAGAAGCGGGGTTATTGACTCTTTCAAAAAAAGTATAGAGCTTACTAAAAACCGCTGGTTTTATGTCGCTACGCCCATTATTGGCGGCTATATTTTAATAACTATTTTTGCTCTCCTTATAATAGGCGCTTTATTTATGTTTTGGGGAGTTAAAGTTTTTTCATCTCTAATTGCGCTCTTAATTATCATATGTTTAGGCGCATATTATACGCTTTATCTCTTTGCTTTACCTGTGGTTTTATTTATTAATGTGGAAACTCTGGAAAGAATAGCAAAAGCAGGACAAAAAGGTAATACGCAACCCTCTTTAGGCGGGGCGCAAGGCGACAGTGAAGAAACTAAAGAATTTACAGACCTCTTTAGAAATATGAAAGAAGTTAATGTATCGGCCGAAACTCACGACGCTGAAATTACTTTGCCTTCTCATCATATAACTAGAGAAGAGGCATTGCGCAATTTTAACAGAGAAGAACCTGTTGACTTCCAAGCCGCCCAAGCTGGCGGGGTAAGCGGCGTATCCGTTGACGAATATCCAACCAAAGGCAGCGCTCAAATGCCAACCATTTCCGTTGAGCCAAAAGACGAGCATGAACATACCCGCCTAACAAGCATCTACGGGCAGGATAGAGAAGATTAAAAATTAGGGCGTAAAGTTTAAGCAAAATTCAAATGTAAATATTGGGGGGAAAATGGATATAGAAAAAAGGTTTTTATCTATTTTTGAATTGCTTTTGTTGTCGGTAAAAACCTATCTTAAAGCATTGCCGTTTTTGCTGGTGGGCGTGTTTTTGCCTCTTGTACTCGCGGCGGTTTTTACATTTCCGTATTTAAAAAATATTTATAACTATATTACTGTTTCGGTAAATATTTTTTCTGTGGCTCGCTTGCCAGCAATTTTTCTTGGTTTTATTTTTTCCCTTAATATCCCCGTTATAATTAGCATTGCCGTTTTTATAATGGTATTGGCTTACGGCGTAGTATTTTCCTATTTTATAACTGAAAATATTATAAAGCGTGAGCGGCAAATATTTTTAAGCGCATTTTTTAGCTCTTTTGCGGCATTGGGGCGTTATTTTGCCGCCTATATTTCTTTTATAATGATTTTATGTTTATTTTACATTGTGCCGCCGCTACTGGCGGCTTTGCTGGATTTGGGGGGAATTTTCAATCTTATCATTTACGGCGCATGGTTTGCGCTTGCAATAGTCAGCGTCTTCTTTATTTACTACAGCTTATTTTTTGCTCGCGCGGCAATTTTGCGCGGCAAATGGCCCCGCGATACATTTTATTACAGCTATGATATAACCCGTAAATATCCGCTTAAAATAATTTTGTATTTTATTTTGGTTGCTATAGTTGGGGCGGTTTGGTTTTGGCTGGTTGATTTATTTGCAAACTATGTAATTTTTGCAAGTATCTTTGAATTGTTTGATATAGGCCAAGATACTCCTATTCATATGCAAATGATTATAAACGCCGCCTATACGCCCGCTATTTTTATTATAAATGTTTTGGCGTATATGTTTATTAGTATGTGCATAACCGTTTTATTTTTGAATATGGATTACAATTTAAACGCCCCAAGCCGTATGGAGCTTTATTCCCGCGCGCACGCCGTAAACGACAATGCTATGCCAACGCTCAACATAAAAAAGCAATAACTTTGCCCTAATTTAGTAAAATATTAAAAAATAAGATTGTAAGGATTAAAAGATGACAAAAGATATCCGCTGGCAACAAAGATTTGAGAATTATAAAAATGCTTTTGCTAGGCTAGAAAATGCCGCCAATCTTCAAAAAGAGCGAAAACTTACCGATTTAGAGGAACAAGGCTTAATAAAAGCTTTTGAATTTACTTTTGAACTTTCTTGGAAAGTTATGAAAGATTTTTTAGAAGATATGGGGATTTTGGATATTATAGGAAGTAGAGGCAGTTTTAGAGAAGCTTTCAAAAACAATATCATACAAAATGGCGAAGTGTGGATGGATATGGTAGAAGCCAGAAATTTAACAACCCATACTTACGATGAAAATATAAAAAACGAAATAATTAGTAAAATCATCAACGCATATTATAAAGAATTTCTTTCCTTCAAAGAAACTATGCAAAAAAAAGTAAAATGACCGAAGAAAAAAAATATGGCCTATCAGAAAAAACGCTAATAACTCTGGAAGATATTTTTAAAAAATATCCTTCTATAGAGAAAGTTGTGCTTTATGGCAGTAGGGCAAAAGGCACTTTCAAAAATGGTTCTGATATAGATATTACTTTATTTACCGATAATAATTTTACCTATCAAGATTTGTCAGAGATACACAAAGATTTTTATCTTTCTAATATCCCCTATACCGCCGATATTTCTATATATTCTAAATTAACCAATGAAAATTTGAAAGAGCATATAAACAGAGTGGGGAAAATTCTTTATCAAAAGAAATAAAACCATTTTTTATTGAAGAACGGAATTGTTCCCAGAAAATATTAAAGAAAATCCCTCGTTTTAAACGGGGGATTTTCTTTGTTAAAGCATCAGCATTAAAAACATCTACTAAAGCCAGCTACTATTTGCAAGCAACTACTTTATAAACACAACTACTTTATAAACTTAGCTAGCTTTTGAACGGCATTATCGGCCGAGGTAAAAACCGCCAAACCTGCGTCAACGGCCGTTTTGCGGAAGTAATCAAAACGTTCGCCGGCTGATACGCAAACTAGCACGGCCACGCCGTATTTCTTTGATAATGCGGCCAGCTTTGGCATCATATCGGGGTTATCTTCCTTAAGCGTTTTTACAACCGGGCTTAGGGGGACATTTGAGTAAACTATTGCGCTATATTCCCCGCTTTTGCAGGCGGCTTCAATCATATTATAGGTATCAATGTCTGGGCACATAGGCGTAACATCAAATGGATTTCTAACATCTACAATATTATCAAGCTTGGCTTGAACCAGCAATCTTTCCAGTTCTTTTTTAAGGTTATCGCTCGGCAATGGGGCGGCAAGCGGGCCTTTTGGCTCAATATTATCAGCCATACCGCTTGTTTCAAAGCCGGCATTGCTTATCATAAAGACTTTATTGTTTTTTAACGGGTGATTAGCGTAAGAGCAAGCCATTTGGCAAAGAGCCTCAAAATCTTCAAAGGTTTCCGCCATTAATGCGCCAGCTTTAGTTAAAATAGCCCGAGCGGTTGGATAATCGCCCGCTATAGACGCCGTATGCCCCATAACGGCTTTTTGGCCCGTTGGGGTTCTGCCAGCCATATAAATAACTGTTTTGCGGCCTTGGCTGGTTAGCTTTTCAACCGCTTCTTTTAGGCGGGTGCCCTCGCCTTCTTGCAGGCCTTCAACATAAAGCATAATTACTTTTATTTTGTCATCGTGCTGGGCGAGATAGGCGGTAAAATCAACCGTTGTAACATCAAGCTGATTGCCCGTCATAACAGAATAAACGGGTTTTATATTTTCCATCTTGCTAAGGTTTGATATTACAAATGCGCCGCTTTGGCTTAAAAAAGCGGAGGGGGCCAAATTCTCATTAACGCCAAGCGGGGGGGTAAGTTTATTTTTGGGGATAAAGATAGTATTCATCTTTGCCGGGTTTGAAACTATACCCATAGAATTGCTGCCGTTTATGGTAAATGCCGGGTTTTTGGCTTTGCCTTGGGCGATAATATTGTCAACTTCTTCTCTTATATTTTCGCTGCCTTCTTTCTCGCCAATACCGCCGGAAATTAAAACAATGCCGTTTACTTTACCGCTCTGGGCGGCTTCTTTTAAAACATCAGGCACTGCGGCGGCAGGAACGGTCAAAACCATATTTTCCGCCGTGCGTGGCAGGGAGGCGCAATCAGGGTAGCATTTTACGCCGTCAATCTCCGCAGAACCTTTTTTAATAATAAAAATATCTTCCTTATTAAAGCCAGCTTCTATAACATTGCGCAAAATAATGCGGCCCATATTTACTTTTGTTTCGCTTACGCCGACAACCGCTATAGTTTTTGGCAAAAGTAGCGAGCGTATGCCCTCGTCGGTAACAACGGTTTTTTTGGGTTTATAATTATTTTCTTTAAAGCGGATAACGCCGTCTAAAGCTATTAAGCGGCCATCTTGCGCCGCTAGGGGGTTAATTTCAAGCTCCTCAATAATAAAGGGGGCTTTGGCCTGCGGGCTAAATTTTAACATAACCTCGCCAATTTTTTGGCAGTAAGAAGCCAAATCTTCCACTTTAGCATTAGCTTTGCCGCCGCGCACTAAGCCGCCGGTGTATTGCCAAATGAAGGAAGAGGATACAAAATCTTTAAAATCGGCCCCTTTTGCGGCCACTATAGATGGCGCAACGCCCGGGCGCAACTTCTTTGTAATATTTTCAGCGTCGGTGCCGCCAATGCCTAAAGTTATTAACGGGCCAAAGGCTTTATCAAAACGCGCGCCTAGCAAAATTTCCTGCCCCAAAGCAAAATGAGGGTAAGAAATAAACTCAACTAACATAAAGGCGTCAATTTCGGGGAAGTCTTTTACCATTTGGCTAAAAACTGCGGGGGCGTCGTTTTTTAAACAAACCTTAACGCCGCCTTTATCGGTTTTGTGCAAGGTTTTGCTAGATAATATTTTTATAACAATTTTATCGCCCGCAAAACCCTCAAGCAATGGTTTTATATCGTCGGTTGGGGCGGCAATTTTAATTTTTGGCGTTTGTATGCCTAAGTGATTAAAAAGGCTGTAGCATTCGGCCTCGGTTAAAGTATTTTGCCCATTTTTATGAGCGGCGGCAAGCAAGTTTTCAATGAAGTCCATGGTCTAAAACTCCTGTGTAATATATTTAAGTATATTATATAATGAAATTACATAGAAAACAAAGAATATAATAAAAAGGAGAAA
>JAISHT010000111.1 GCA_031262415.1 Elusimicrobiota bacterium
AAAATAAACCTGCCCGTTTGCTTTTGGCGTCGTAGCGGCTTTATAAAGAGCGGCGACTAAATCTTCCACATAAATAAAGTTAAAAAACGCCTCGCCCGAAGAAGTATTAACCATTATCCCCCTTGCCACCCATGCCGCTATTTTGGAAACGCCGGAGTCGTTTTTGCCATAAACTATAGGCGCGCGCAAAACAACTTTATGGATAGCCTCGGGCAATGCTAAAACAAAAGCCTCCGCCGCTAGCTTAGTGGCGCCGTAATCGGATACTGGAGCGGGTGGCTCGTCCTCGGTTTTGGGATTATCTTTATATTGGCTTGGGCCTGCGGCCGCTTGGCTTGATAGATATACAAAAGTATTAATAGTTTTAATTTCGCTAGCAGCGGCGGTTAAATTTTTGGTAAGGACGGTATTGGCTTGATGAAATTCCTCTGTATTAAATGCAAAAATGGCCGCCGCTAGGTGGAAAACGGTATCAACCCCGTCTAAGGCCTGCTTTATGCTTGCTGCGTCAAAATAATTTACTTGCACTGTTTCTACAGACGGGTTAATATCCCGCCCGCTTGGTTTGCTGCGGCTTAAAATACGCACGCTGTAGCCATTTGCAAGCAAAAAATCCGTTAATTGGCGGCCGACAAAGCCATTGCCGCCCGTTATTGCAGCTTTCTTCATTAGTCCCTCGGCTCGTTTTTAATTATAGCTTGAGCATTTTGATTTAAAGTATCAACTTTACCGCTGACTTCTTGCTTTATTTCCTCCACCGAGCCAAGGCCCATTTTGGCAAGGCCTTTATCAATATCGTGCTGGGTTGGGTAGCGGCCGTTCATAACCTTATCAAATGGGGTTACGCCGTCGCTTTGCGGGGTAAAGGTAAGCAAAATTAAAGCTGCGCCAAGCAGTATAAACATATCAACAATGCGGTTTATTAAAAAACCTCTAACGCCAAATATTGACAGCAAGGAAGAAATTGCAATTGCCCCTGCCGAACATAACAAAAAGATAATAAAAACTGTTATCGGGGCAAAATTAGTGTAGTTGGGGAAGCATATCAATACCCCAAAATGTAGAATCGCCAGCAAAATAACACGCCATAATACTTGCATAATAAACTCCTTTTTATTTTTTAGTTTTGTTTTTCTAAATTTTACTAATTTTTTATTTTTCCTACTTTTTTACTTCTTTTTTCTTTACTTATTTTTTATTCTTCGTTTTTAAATTCAACCGTTACCGTTAATACATCTTTTGGGAAATCTTGCGGCAAGGGCGGATAAGGCGCAGAGTTATTGGCCGCAGAAGTTGCCGCATAGTCATAAGAATCATTGCCGGAGCTGCGCTCAATTTGCACGCCGTAAACTGCGCCGTATTTGTCTATATTAAAAGATACTAAGGTTGATAGCCCGGCCCGCTTTGGCATACGCTTTGACCACTCCCTCCACAAGCTATTTCTAACCTGCGTTATATACCACGGATAGGGAAAATTGGTAAAGCTGGCCCGCACCGCTTTGCCGCCGGGGCCTTCATTGGCTTCTCCCATAGAATGCAGAGAGCCAGGATCAATATTGCTACTTTCAACCTCGCCCAAAATACTGGGCTTTTTTAAAACTACTTTTTCTTCTTTTTTAGGCTCGGCTTTTTTTGCCGCTTGGGCTTTTGTATCTCTTTTAGGTTTTTTGGAAATTTGTTCTTTAGAATTATACTGCGTTTTTGCGGGTTTTTTAGCCTCTTCTTTTTTGGCGACGGGCGGGGTTTTAATTTCGCTTTGGGAGGATTTTGCCGGGGCGGCGGCCTTAGCGGCTGCTTCATCAGTTTTTGGCTCGCCGTAGCGAACTGGTTGGTTTGAAGAAGCCCCTATAAAATCAATAGTATACACTGCCTGCGGTTTAGTTGCATTTTGCCCCAAACAAAAGAACAAAAGCAAAAAGGCAAGCAAATGTATGCCGCTTGAGTATAAGAGAGGCCAATTCATAAATTTATCTTTTTTCCACAACGCCTATGCCAAGTTTTGCCGCGCCTAGTTTTTTGGCGACATCAAAAACTTTTACCACTTCTTGTATGGGCACATCTTTATCAGCTTGAACTAGTATCGTTTTTTCGTGCGCGCGGCCAAGGCGAAGGGTAAGCTCCTGACTAAGTTTTGCCGATGGCACAACCCTATCCATAACCGAAATAACGCCGTCTTTGGCAATTTCAACACGGATAACATTATCTTCTGTAATTTTATTTACTGCGCTGGAGCTTGGCAAATCAACATTAAGCTGGGATTGCACTATAAAAGGCGTCATAACCATAAAGATAATAAGAAGTATCAAAGTGATGTCTATAAAAGGCACCATATTGATTTCCCCCATTAAGCCTTTGGTTTGCTGTCTAATTCTCATAAACGACCCGCTGAAACAAGATCTTGTATATTATCGCCAAAAATATTTTGCGGCTGAGCGGCATTTTGCCCGTCTTTGCCCGACGGGTCTTTATAGGTTTTGGCGGAAATAACTTCTTGCGCCATATAATCCATATTTTTGGTAAAAAAGTTAAGTTTGCTTAAGAAATAGTTATAGGCAATTAATGCCGGCACGGCGACAAATAAACCAGCGGCCGTATTAACTAAGGCCTCTGCAATGCCTTTTGCCACAACGGACGGCCCTGCGCCCGCGCCCGATATTGAGGCCAAATCCGCAAATGCCCGCATAACGCCAAGCACCGTGCCAAATAATCCTATAAAAGGCGTTGTGCTGGCTAGCGTTGCCAAAACGGATAGCTTGCGGGAAAGTTGGGCAATTTCCCAATCTATAATTGAATTTGCAAGATCATTTAGTTCGGCAAGGTCGGTTTTATCTGATTTTAAAAGATTTAAAACCAGTTTAGCCGCCGGGGTATCGCTATATCCGCCTTTTCGGCAAGCGTCTATTATCTTGCCAAAATTGCGGGCGGGTAATTGATAGCGCACATAATCCATAAGCTTGCGGGATTTGTTTATTTTGCTCTTGTAGCGCAAAAACCTGTCTATCATAATAGATATAGAATAAATTGACAAGATTATAAGCAAAATAAGCACCGGCCCGCCGGCGATAAAAAGCTCCTTTAAATTACCCATCTGTGAAAACTGCATAAGCACACTCCTTAATTTATAATATGTGTAAAATAGTTAAAAACTGCAAAATTAAATTGGCGCAAATACCCGCTAAAACATCGTCAAGAACAACGGCTGCCCCGCGCGTAAAATATTTTGATTGCGCCTTGGACGGCAAATTATAGCCAAAATTTTCAACATTGCGCACAAAAGACGGCTTTAAAGTATCAAAAAACCTAAATAAAATAAAAGCAAGCAAAACATTTAGCCCCGTAATTGGCAAAAAGGCCATAGCTACAAAGTATCCAGCTATTTCG
>JAISHT010000112.1 GCA_031262415.1 Elusimicrobiota bacterium
TTTTGCAAGTATTTTGCAGCTATTTTCAATTTTATCCCTTGCGAGGTATACGCTAATGCAGGCGCGTAGCGCCTTCGTATCCGAGCATAAGGAAAAATTGTAAAAGAGCGCAAAAGACGCCGCAAAAGAAGCAAGCTACTCCCGTAAAACGGTAAGAGCCACAACTTCTCTTGCGCCAGCAGCTTTCAACACTTTAGCGCATTCTTCAAGCGTGGCTCCTGTAGTGCAAACATCATCAATTAACAAAATTGCTTTGCGCTTTACTAGGGCGGGCGAGGGGCAAATAAAAGCCTCTTTTATATTTTCTTGCCGAGCTTTTCTGCCAAGCGATGTTTGGCTTTTTGTTTTACGCTTTCTAACCAAAACTTCTAAGAGCGGCACATCAATTTTTGCGCTAAGCCCACTAGCTAGCAAAGTCGCTTGATTAAATCCCCTTTGTTTTAAACGGCTTTTATGTATTGGAACGGGCACTATTAAATCGGCCTCAAAATACTCCGGGTTTTTGAGATAGGTTTTATAAATTATCGGCGTAAAAAACTTAGCTATATGTATATACTTTTCGTACTTAAAAGCGTGGACTAATGCGCGCGACGACGGCGTAAAATAAAGAGAAGAGCGTATAAAAGAACATTTATATTTTGCCGCTTTACTACCACGGCAATTAAAGCAATACGCCCCGCCGTCTTTAAGCGGCAAGCCGCAGCGTTTGCAAATAAGGCCCTCAATTGGTTTTAAATCTTTTTGACAAGTTGGGCAAAGCAAATTGTTATCTTTCCTGTCCATATCAATGCCGCAAGCAAAGCATACCCTTGGGAAGAAAAAATGCAAAAGTAAATTTTTAATTTTATTAAAATAAGCCATAAAGATAATTGCCAAAAACCGCTGTCTAGTTTAACCGCAAATTTAAAACTGTATAGTAAGCAAAGTGCCAATATTATAGGCGGTGTAAGACTCTTCCTCAATATACAAATGCTTGAAGTTTTGAATTACCCCGCTTAAAGTTATGCGTATATTTTTGGATAATTCATAATCAAAATTTGTGTTAATATCAAGCAAATCCCTATTTTCGGATACGGTAAAAGAACGACGGCGGGAATAGCTGATATTAGTATTCCACACAACACGGTTGCTAACTAAATATTGCCTGTTAATAAAAGGTAAAGTAAGGCCAAATGGCATATTAAAATCTGCCCTAATATTAATGCTTGGGGCAACTTCTTTAACTTCGCTTACAAGCACATCGCCAACTTGGCTGCGGGTATCAAAAATATAATTAACTTTTGGCGTAAAGCGAAACGCTTTATAATTAAAAGAAGTCTGCGCGGAAAAATCCCGCCGCAAATAATTTTCAAGCGGGCGGCCAAATTGCTTCATATCGTCTTTGTCTAAAGTTTGCTCGTTATAGGTAAGAGTTGTGTCAAAGTAGTTAAGGAGCAAGAAGCGTAAATCCCCGCCATAAGCCTCGTCTTCTCTGTATTCGCTGCCAATTACATTGCTCTTTATCAAACTGTATTTTAATTTAATATTAGTGCCAGATAATATATTTGAACTGCTGGTAAAAAACCGCTCCATATCAGACATAACAAAAACCATATCGGGCAATGTAGAGCTATTTGTTTTATAGGCCGAGCCATAATTTTCCGTCGTCTGATAAGCTTGAGTAAAGTTATTAATTAAAGACATTGTTTTGATAGGAGCAAGGCGGCCTTCAAGCCCGTATTCTCTAAATGGAACCCAGCGCGCGGTGGCGGTGTAAGTATCGCGCAAGGTCATATTATTTCTGTAGCTATAAGGCGAGTTTATGCCCATAGAACTACGCAGCCAAAGTTTATCTAGCGAGTTAAAATCATCATCAACATTTACCCAAGAGTCGCCGTCTTGCAGCCTATAACTGCCCGATAGCGTAAGCGCGGCAAATAATTTTGTATTTGGCAAAATTTCTTTGCCGTTTAGCGACAGGCCAATATTAGCGTCTGAAGTGCGGTTAATATTTTTTACTTGCCCAACATCAAAATTATATGTGTAATTATTTACCTTGTAATAACTTTCGGCAAGGTTATTATTTTCTTTTATATTCACATTGTAGCTGGCTGTTGGCGCAAGCCATTTTGTTATGCGCATAGCGGTGCTTATGCCTGCTGTTTGGCTGGCGTATTTGGAATAATTTTTACTGCGAAAATCGCTTGCGTTAGCGTCGTAGTAGCGGCGTTTTTCATCGGCGACGGATAAAGTGTAATTAGGCACTATTGAAGTGCCAGCCCACGGCTGAAGAGAGAGGCGTAAATTATAGCTTTGGGTGGTTTCTTTTGTGTCGTAATTTGTCCCTTGGGAAGAAATTGTGCTAGCGTCGCTATAATCAATATTACTCTTTAAGAGCGAAGCCCCCGCCGTTATATTGCGTATTATTGATTTTTGATTGTTTGGCGTATAGTTAAGATTTGCGGCGTAATTTTGCTTTTCGTCTTGACGCTCCAGCTTATCATAATCGGCGTTTTCAAAGATATATTCCACGCCTATTTTTGGCAGGCTTGGCTTTATATATTGCGCTTTTACCGCCCCCCTATCGCGAGTAACCTCGCCTTGATCAAGCATACTAATTGTATTGCTGTTGGTATTATTATTTAGAACATCTGGCGTTATAATATTTGAGTGGTGATAGGTTGCGTTAACAGGCAGGTTTTGGAATTTTTTAATATTTAAAAAATAATCCTGCTGAGTATTTTTTTGTTTTGTCGGCACTGCTACCGGCGTTTGGAAATTATCGTCCATATATCTATATTTACCGCCAACTTCAAACCAATCTTTAACATCAATTTTCGCTTCTCCCATATATGCGGCGCCAACAGTCATAACAGAATCGGCCAAAAACATATCGTCAACCCAAACTTCGCCAGAGGCTTCCGTATTGCTGCGTAGCCCCACTTTTATATTGCTAATGCGTTTAAAGTTTAATGCGCCTAGATTATCTGCGCTTGAATCATAGCCCGAAATATCTTCAAAACGGTCTGGTATGCCGTCGCCATTTAAGTCTATTAATTTAAGCCTATAAGTATGCCAGGCATTGCTAAAAGTAAGCGGCACAATTACCTCGCTGTAGTTGCTATCGTCGGTAAAAAAGCGCATATAAAAACTTACATCGCTGTCCGCGGGCCCGTTATTATAAAGTAAAAAGCGAAATTCTTTGTGTTGCGAAAAGTCCATTGCGCTAAAATTGCGCTGCACATTAATATCAGTTTTTAAGGTTTTGCTAAAGTCGTATTGCAAGGCTAAAGATTGCTCTTTAACATTATTATTGCTGCCTTGGCGCAAATTGTTTACCGAGCCGTATAAAGTGCGAAAGACTTCGCCGCCGTCGCCATTATCATTAAATATCGGCTTATAGGCGTGATTATCAATATTGTTTATGCCATAAGGCGTTGGGGTTTTTTCGCTATCGTCTAGAGCTTGCCAAGTGCTGCCGCTTACGGCAAGGTTAGCAATTTTAATAGTGCCTTTTGTTTTACTAGTTGCGGTTTTTTTAAGCGTAATACGCATTTGGCGAATAGCAGTCCAGCGATTAGTGCCGTCGTTAAAGTCAACTTCTTTTTGAAACTGCTTCCAACCTGTGAAGTTAATATTATTGTTTGGCAAATTAATAGGGTCAATATCGTCGCCATCGTAGCCGAAACTGCCGCCGCTAGTAATATCTTGGGAGTCTAAAATACCATTGCCGTTTAAATCCTGCGTATCTATAAAACCGTTTGGTTGAGATTCTTTATTATATTGATTGTTAATAAACGGATTATAGCGAGCATAGCTGCCGTCGGGGTTGATAAAGAGCCACCCAATATCTTCCTGCGCCGTAAGTTGGCCCGTGCATCTTAAATCTTCGGTTTTGGGGACGGTCGCCATATTGCTGGTATAATACTTGCTGCAAGTTGGAATAATTTGGCTTTCGCTAAAGCCGGGCGGGACATAAGGCGTAATACCGTTATGAGAATAATCGTCTGAAATTTCGTCAACCGTGCCAAAAGAAATATTAATATCCGGCCCGTTAAGTTCGCCCCCTAACGCAAGTTCAAGCAAAGTTTTTGTAGTAAAATCTACCCCAAAACTGCTTATGGGAAATACTAGGGAAACCTCGTCCCTGCCGTCGTGGTTTAAACCTTTTTCAAAATCATAATCAATAATAAGCACGCTTTGTTTATCGTTTGCTGAGGCCGCTGCGCTTGGGTTAATTTCTAAAATATTAACATCTTGCGAGTCCCACCTTATAGCGTCGTAAAAAGAAGTTTTACCATTTGGATTTGAGCCAAAACGCCAGTCTTTATAATTCATGGTGGCTTTGATATATTCTTTTGTTTCTTCCATATTATCAACGAGCGCGTAGCCAAACAAGTTTTCATCCTTACGGCTTTGGGCGGCCTCTGCGCCTAAAGTTATTTTAACGCCGTCGGCAACTTCTACATCTTTCATTTTAAAATCAGCTTCCATAACAGTGAGGTTTGTAGCCAAATTGCCAACTTGAGGAACTTGTTTTGGTTTGCTGCCGCCTTCGTTTAAAATACTTGCGCCAATGGTTATGTTTTTTGTGAAGTCATAATTAAACCGCCCGCCCAGTAGAGCAGTATCGCCGCCTGCGCTGGCGACTTCGTAGGAAACATCTATAACGCTGTTTGAGCCTATTAAATTTTCGTTATAAAAAGTGATAAAGCCCGAGGCATAATCAACATAATAATCTTTATTTCTCGCCATAGTTGCGCCGTTTACTTTTACCGTTTCGGATTGCACTACTATATCAGGCTCTAGAAAATATGTTTTAACCGTAGAGGTAAATTGTATAAAGAAATATCTGTTTGAGGAAGAAACAGGCGTGGTATTATAAATGCCCTGGTCGTCAAAGCGGCCGCTAAGCTCAAAAATACCTTTATCAAAATCCATATTGTTTTTACAATAAGCCCTAGTGTCGCCCGCTTGGCAAACCTCTTTACCGTCAGGCTCAAGCAGTTTTAAAATAAAGTTGCCTTGGCCGTTATCGCGCGTTATTTGTTTTGAGCCTATGTCGTAATAAACCTTTTTTTCTAGTTGATAGCCAATTTCCGCTGCGCTGGATATAGGACGGTCGCTTACAGTTTTAACTATTTTTGGCCGCCCGTTGCCGTTAACATCACGCAGCCACTGCCCGTTTGAGTTTTGATAGTCAACAACTACCACATCGCTATCGGCAAGAGTGCGGTTAAAAATGAGGATATTTCTAACATAATCAATGCTATAGTCAACGCCACGAGTAAGCACTTTAAAAGCCGCATTACCGGAAGATGGATAAGTAGAGGCAGGCACTTTGTAGTCTTCGGCAATAATGCCGGTTTCTTGGTAGCCTTGATTTGTATGGTCGTCTAGATAAACAGTTTCTGAGCCGGACACAATGGAATACTGGCCCCAAGTTGTATCTTGAAATGTCAAATCGTAATAGCGGCGGCGTATGTATTGAGTATCTTTTAAATTTACAGTTTCAAAAACGCTATCGCCTTTAAATTGTTTGCTTCTGGTTTCGCCTTTGTTTTGGCTGCCTATTAAGCGCAAATTGGCATTGCCGTATTTTAAATGCATTTTTGCGCCAAAAACTTGTTTATTGTAGGAAAGGAACTCCGTGCCCGGCAGAGATAATTCAATATCGCCAAAATCTGCGCTTTGGACAAATTCTTCGCCCTTGCCACGGTAGCTTACAGATATATTTTGAGCGTCTTCCCTTTGGTCGTCATAATCAATATCAACAAAAATCCTTTCGCTTATTTTACCTTGCACTTTCATTTGCAATTCTTGCTCTAGAGTGACGCCGGACTCATCGCGGTTATTAAGCGGATTGTTAACTTTGTATTTTTTGGATAGATATGTAAAACCAAAAGTCTTGCGGCCTGTTAAAGATATTGAAGTGCCAAAAATGGGCAGCATTAAGGACGGGTTTAAAATTTCAAGATATTCCACGCCTTGCTCTTGGAGTTCTACCCCGCCTTCTATATCCTTCATCGCTTGCGCAAGATATGCCCTAGAGTATCGCAAAGAGTCGTCGTAAACTTCTTCGTCAGTGTTATCGCTTGGCGGAAACATCATTTTGGGCTCTTGCATAAATTCGTATTTATTTGGGTCATAGAGTTGATATTTGCCACGGCGTTTTGCAGGGTCGGCAAAAGAGCTGTTTTCAAAGCTGTCTTCATCAGCGGTTTTATTTTCCAAAATTGGAGCGTGATTGGCGTCAGTTTCAAATAAATGGGTATTTAGTGGAGCGGCGGCGGCTGGAGCAGAGTTTGCTGGAGGAGTAGTTTCTATCGGCGTAATTTTTAATTCGTCTTGAGCGGGCGGTGTTTCTATTGGCGTAATTTTTAATTCGTCTTCTGCGGCCACTGCGCGCGGCAAAGGAGCAGGCGCAGCAAGCTGGGCAAAAGCGCTCAAGCTGAAGCTTTCCATAAGCAAACACAGTATAGCAAAAAGTCTTATTAGTTTTTTTAGCACACAGTCTCCTATTTTAATTCTATAAAAAAAGAAAGGCAAGTAAATGTTAGACATCAATACATATGAGACTTTTGGACAACTTGGATTTGAGCTGTGGGACGGCTTAAAATATATTCCATTGGAGTAATATATTTTAAACCTTTGTGTACTCTTTCAGTATT
>JAISHT010000119.1 GCA_031262415.1 Elusimicrobiota bacterium
GCACTATGTTATATCTTCTTCTTTTACTTCTTTTACATTGCCATTTTTTTGCTTAATATAAAGGCGCAACCACGCTTTAAGCGGCGCGCTGTAAGTGCCGTCTTTAATAGCGGCTTCACGGGAAGTAGCGTATTTGGGGGCGGCTAAATCGTATTTTACGAATTCTAACTTCATACTGCCGTCTGGAGCTTCCACTGGGAAGACATCTTCAAAAGCAGCTTGTAAGCCCTTAAGTTCCCTTTTAGCTGGGTCTGTATCTAATTGTAAAAAATCTATAAAAGACTGCCTTTGCATCTCTAGTAAATCTGGGATAGGCAGCTTGCTTTTAATCTTACCAAAATTTAATTGTTTCATTTTCCAGGTTCCTGCGCTTAGTCGGTATGATATTAAATCATACTGGCCCCCGCCCGCAAAAATGCGGGCAAGGACCGTTTATAATTGTTGGCTATTATTTGAGCTCAACCGTACCGCCAGCTTCAGTGATTTTCTTTTTCATTTCTTCAGCTTCAGCTTTTGCTACGTTTTCTTTTACGGTTTTAGGGGCGCCGTCAACTAAATCTTTAGCTTCTTTGAGGCCTAAACCGGTGATTTCGCGGACAACTTTAATTACCGCGATTTTTTTAGCGGCGTCAACTGCTGCTAAAACTACATTGAACTCGGTCTTTTCTTCCGCTGCTGCGGCGGCGGCTGGGGCGGCGGCTACTGCTACTGCAGGAGCGGCGGCTTTTACGCCAAATTTTTCTTCAATACCTTTTACGAGCTCAGAAAGCTCAAGTACTGTCATATCAGCGATTGCGGTGATAAGTTCTTCTTTTGTTAATTTTGCCATTTTTTATAATTTCCTTTATTATTTGAGTAGCTGCCTTCTGTTTAAGCCGCGCTTAAACCCGTACATTTATCCCTAGGCGCAAAATGCAAATATGCGTTTTAACGGGGCTACTACCGCTTTCCGGGGTTTTAACAAACCCCTACGGGTTTGACTTGCCGTGTTATTTTTTGCTGTCTTCAACAGCTTTAATAACATATGCAAAGTCTCTGATAGGGGCTTGTAATACCTGAGCGGACGCTGCAACCATATTGTAGAGCGTACCGGCAAGCTTGCTGAGATTATCTTCCTTACTACCAATGGTAGCAAGAACTTTAACCTGCGCTTCGCTATACCAGATGCCGTCGGTAAAACCAGCTCTTATCTTAAAGGCTTCATTTGCCTTGCCGAAATCTGCCAAACTTTTAGCTGACAGTGCAATATCGCCGTCTTCTTTTAAGATGGCAATTGCCGTCGGCCCTTTTAACAGGGCGGCGTCAATGCCTTCTACACCGGCTTCTTTAAGGGCGTGTTCCAAGATAGAGTTTCTTTCAACTCTAAATTTGCATTGCGCGCCGGCTAACTGCTGCCTTAAGCTTGCAATGTCTTGGAATTTTAGACCTTGATAACCAGTAAAGAAGATACCAGCAGACTGCTTGATTTCTTTAGCAAGACTCTGTGACCTTTCTATTTTCTGTTCTTTTGTTAAGTTCATACTTTTACTTTTTTAAGGCGTTTTGACACGCCAAAAATCTATTATTTTTTTGTCTCTTTCTCGTCGTAATTTCCTATAAACAACTTTTTAAAAAGAGAAAAAGACAGCCAAAGACCCCTTCCCTAACCTATAGGCTTGGCAGGTCTAAAGCAATCAAAAACTTGTTATACTTCTTTGTATTATTATTTTATCAATTAAAGTTGCCTTTTGCAAGTACTGCCCGCAACGTTTTATCCGCAACCTTATATTTATTATATCACATTACAAAACTTAAAGCAAGCCCCAAAAAACTAGTTAAGGTAGTCTTCCGGATAAATTGAATAAATGCGGCGCATATTATTCTTTTCAATGAAAGTATCAACTTCAAAACAATAGCTATAGTCTTTCACCTTACGCAGGTTTCTATTAAGTTTGATAAATCTATTAAGTAAGACAAGCATTTTAGCGCGGTGATGCTTGTTAGCAAATAGTTTTGCAGGGAGATTTGGGTCAGTACTGGTTATATAAGAATCAACCTCCTGCTCAAGTCTTTTGACTGTTTCCCAACGCATACCCTCTTCGCTATTTAAAAGGACTGCGCTTAAATGCATAATAAAAAACTTTTCATCAGTTTCGTATATATATTTTCGTAGTAAAGCGGCCTCAAAATCGTGCAAAATCCATTTGGTATTGGCGCTATATTTCCCGTTGTATATGGAGGGGATATCGCTATAAATACAAGGGAATTTTTTAACGCGCAAGGTAAGATACTCGATCACTTCAGAGCGAAGTTTAACCGTATAGGCCTTCCAATTATTTTGCCAAGTGGGAGTTTTTGGGGTATTTTTTGCTTTTTGATAAGCAGTTTTTAAACTAGCTTCAAACTTTTTATTTAAAGTGGCGTCTTGCTTTACTTCATTTAAAGTAATGGCAAATACTGGGGTAAGTAAAGCAAAAGCTAAGATTGTTAATATAAATTTTTTCACCAAACCCTTTCTCCTTATACATTTAGTCTATGAAAATGCTGTTAAAAAAACAACTGAAAAATGGCCCCCGTCCCTTTAGGTCTTTAGACCTAGAAATTAGCAAGCCTCGTTTTAAAGTTTTCTTGCAAATTCCTATAAAAAAACTCGTAATCATATTGATGAAAAACGCCCCGCATAAAAATGCGGGAAGAATACCTATCAATATCAACATCGGGCGTTATTAATGCGCCGGTCTTTTTATCAACATATGCCCCGGTAAAATTATTAACCGTGGTTTTTTCCTTTGCGTTTTCGTCAAAAAAAACTGCGCCCTTGTTTAGGCTTTTTGGGGCATTTTCCAAGCTCCAATTAAGCGGACTCGTGCAAATAATATCTTTAACACCCTCCAAAAATGGGGAGTTTTCTATGCCTTCAGCTTGTGTATTATAGGTTATTATTACGCCCGCCTCGCTTGCGTTTTGGGCGGGTTTAAGCCATGGGTATTTTATAATGTCGCTTTTTGGTAGCGGCACGCCTATTAAATAGGCGGCAATTAATTTGCTTTGCAATGCGGCATTGTTAAATTTTAGCTTCATAAGTTTGCGTAGCATACGCGAGCCCTGACTATGCCCAATAAGCGCAAAAGGACGGCCATTATTATGATATTTGAGAAAATGCTCAAAAGCCTCTACGACATCAAGAACAGAGGTTTGCAAAACTTTCCGCTTTTCCTCCAGCGTTAGCTTTATTGTTGATAATGCCGCTTGTCTATAAAACGGAGCGTAAATATTGCCTAGCGTGCTGCAAATACCCGTAGTTTTTAACATATTTCTTTGTATGGCGGGCAAAAAACGCTTTTGGCCTAGTGGCATAAGCTCGCCGGGCGCGCCGATAAAAACCGTTGGATAAATATAGAAAATATCAAACTTGCCATTTTTTTCTTTTGGCAAGTGAACCCAGTTTTCTTCTTTTGTATAATCTGCTTTGCAAATTGGCTGAGCAGTAGACATAGCAAAATCCTATTAAATTTGTGGAAAGGGAAAACTTTTACTTTACCCTAACTTGCTAAGTATGATTATAGCATTTTGGTTAATTTTTGCTATTATATATAATGTAAAGAATAGTAGCACTTTAAGTAAAGGAGATGTTTATATGTTAACAAATGAAAAAAACAACGCTCCAAAGGGGAGTGTATCAGTCAGTCAGTCAGTCAGTCAGTCAGTCTATAAATTAGTCTGCCGCAAAATTACCGCCTTAAAAACCTCAAACCAAGCTGGGTTCACATTAATAGAATTATTAGTAGTTGTATTAATCATCGGCATACTTGCCGCTATTGCGCTGCCGCAATATCAAGTTGCAGTTCTAAAATCAAAAATAACAAAACTTATACCACTTGCTACAGCCTTATATGACGCTGAAGAAAGATATCGCCTTGCAACGGGGGACTATACAAAAGATTTGCAAGCTCTAGATGTTAACATCCCCTCTAATTACAGATCTTGTATAATTGGAGAAAGTTATTCTTACTGTATTTATGACTGGGGCAGAGCAGGCGTAATAGATGGCCCCACAAATGCTCAGGTCCAAGCTGAAAACCGTATTGCCTATATGAAATTTTTTAAACCTTACCCTGGACTTACGGCTAATAAGGGGGATATCTTTTGTTTTGCCAAACCAGATGATACTGCAGCAAATAAAGTTTGCCAAATTATAGGAGGAACACAAGTTGGTTCTGCCTCCATCTGGAATTATTACAAAATACAATAATTCATAGCTTGCAAAATACCGCAATATTTTGTTTATAAATCTTACCTTACTTCAAGCAAGGCAAAGTGTAGATACTCCGTTTCTTCCATACCTATTAAAACGGGGTGGTCTTTAGCTTGCCCACGCAATTCTATTAAGTTAACTCTTTTACCTGCTTTAGCCGCGGCCATTTTTATAATGTCCATAAAAATTTCGCGCGTTATGTGATGAGAGCAGGTTGAAGTGGCAAGCATACCGCCCGTCTTTAAACCTTCCAAAGCCATACGGTTTAACTTAACATATAAATTTATGGCTTGGGGCAGGCTTTTGCGGTTTTTAACAAAAGCGGGCGGGTCAAGCAAAATCATATCGGGCTGGTCGGGCAATTCGCCTTTTTTTAGGGCGGATAGCAACCGCTCGGCATCATCACGGTGATATTGGCAAATATCGTCAACCCCGTTTAGCTTTGCATTCTTTTGGGCATATTCAACTGCTGCGGCCGAAGAATCCGTCCCCCAAACGGCGACTGCGCCGTTTAACGCCGCCAAAACGCCAAAAGAGCCTGTGTAGGAATACAAATCCACAACAATTTTATCTTTAAAATATGGTTTTAAAAATGCTCTGTTATCGCGCTGGTCAAAATAATAACCCGTTTTTTGCCCACCGCTTAAAGCAACTAAATACTTGGCTTTATTTTCTTCTATTTCAACTTCATTTGGTATTTCGCCAATGCTTTTGGGTTCTGCGCTGAGGCCTTCCAAAACACGGAAATTGCTGTCGTTTTTAAAAATTATTCCTTTTGGCTTAAAGATTTTTTTAACTGCGCTTAAAACTTCCTCTTTCAAAAGTTCCATACCAGCAGTTAAAATTTCAATAACAATATAGTCGCCGTATCTATCTATCACTAGGCCGGGCAGGCCGTCGGATTCGCCGTAGCACATACGGCCAAATTTCCTTATGCCAAATTGTTTTCTATATGTATAGGCATTATCAAGGCTTTCAAAAATAAAATCTTTGCCCAAGTCTTCGCCGCCTTTTTTTATTAAACGCACCGCAATTAAACTATGGGGATTAAAAAACCCAGCGCCCAAAACATTGCCTTGAGCGTCTAAAACTTTTACTATAGCGCCGGCTTCAATAGAGGTATCCACTTTTTCTAGCTCATTTGAAAATATCCAATAGTGGCCTTTGTTGATTCTATGCTCTTCCTTTGCTCTTAACTTTACCTCTTTCATTTTTTACCGCCTTTTTTAATTAATTTTACGCCTGATTTGCACATGGGGCAATTATGCGGCTGGTAGCTATCAAGCGGATAGCTTAACAAGGAGCGAAGTGGCACATTGCCCAAAGCCCCGCCCTCCGACCTATCCACAATAACCGCAACGCCAACAACATTGCCTTTTAAAATTTTTACTAGCCCGGCCGCCTCGTTTACTTTGCGGCCTGTCATGGTTACATTATCCACAATAAGCACTTGCTCGCCCGGTTTAATTTGCATACCGCCTTTAAGCGTCATTGCGCCGTTTTCTAAAACAGAAAAAATAGCACGAGCATTCTTTACCCTTGCAACTTCTTGCGCTATAACAGAATTTTCCGCCGACGGGGAAAAGACTATATCAATATGTTTATCAAATAAATCCGCTAGTGCGCCCGCCACTAAAGCGGCTAGGCTTGGGTATTGCATAACCACATTTGTGTCAATATAGCTTTGTATATGCAGGCCGCAAGGAAGCTCAAAATGGCCTTCGCTGGCGGCTTCAGTTTCTTGAAGTATGCTGATTAGGTCAATTTTATTTTTCTTTGCCATTTCCTACTTCTCCTTTATAAATTTTTGGCCTGCGCTGAAATTTGTCCTAAGACCTTTATCACGGGCCGCGCGGATTTTTTCGCCCGTTTTCTTGGGGCTACGCATTTGAACTAGCGGGCTAGACATATTGCCGTAAGCGCGAAATGCTAAAGCAGGCTCGCCAGACTCGTCGGTAAGATTTTCAGATAAAACGCCCCTTTTAGAAGTGTTTTTAAACATGGTGTAAATATCCAAATCTAAATTTTCTTCAACCCAGCCGACATTGCCGCTTACTGTAGCGGCTATAACATTGCCGTCAACATAAAAGTTGTTAATATCCATTTTACCATTGTTAAAGTCAACCGATACGCTCATTCTCTCAAAAGGCGTATCTTTAAGCACTTTGCCCATTTTGAAAGTTCCCGCCCGCTCCATATTGTTCATAATAACAAAAGGTTGAAAAGCTACGCCCAAAGCTTTTTGCTTTTCTGCGGTTTCTTGCAATTTGTGGATTATGCCATTTTCCAGTCTAGCGTCAATTTTACCGTCTAAACGCTTCATATTTGGCAGCAAGCCCCGCAAATTAAATTCTGCATTAAAGTTGCGGCCTGAAACTATGGGCGTTTCAAAACGCTCGGCATAAATAAATCCGCTAAAATTAGGCATAAACTCGGGCAGGCCGCTACGGAAATTGCGCAGCCACGACAAATCGCTAGTATCTTTTTTGCTTTGGCTTTCGCCGGGGGAAAGAGCGGCGACAAAATCTTCCACAGTTTCAAAAACTTCCACGGGGCTAAGCAAATCCAAATAAAGCATTGTCTTTACTGTTCTCTTGCGTTCTTGCGGCACTTTTGAAATGGCGGTGCTCATACGAATTTTTTTATCGTTGAAGGAGGCGCTTTTTAAGAGCGCGTAAAAATTTTGTTTTTTATGCTCGTAGCTGCTTGTGCCTTTAATATTTGATACCGTTTGACGGCCGACTTTAAAAATACCGTCTTCAACATCAGCCCGCAAAATGTTTAAATTATCCTCGGCCTCTATTTTGCCCTTTACATTTTTAATAATAAAATTGCTGATATTCCAAGAAACGCCGTTTAATTTAAGAGAAGTTTTTGGCGTTGTGAGCTTGCCCTCTTTATAAAGCAACTGGCCCGTTGCCAAAACTTTGCCTTTAAGCGCAAATTCCTTAAAAACGCTAAAACAATTAACAAGCGATATATCAAATTCATTTGTTTCAAATGAAGCATTGGCAGAGGTGCTACCTTGAACAAGACTTGCCGAGCCGTGTAAGTTAATATCAACATCTTGATTGCTGAGATTAAAAACGGGTACGGTTAATTTTGTGAAATTATCCGCAAAAGAAAAGTTTGTTTCAATATTATAAGAAGGCATTTTAAACGCAATAGGGGTAGCCACAAAAAGCGAAATGTCTTCGTAGCTAAACTCGGGCAAAGTTGTTTTTATATTTACTATTGGGTTTAAAAAATTTTTAGCGGCAAGATTTATTTTTAACGGAACCCTAAAGCCGCGCACTTCTAAATTAGTATCGTTTAAGGCCATTTTATCAAGCTGGAAATCGGCCAAATTAACTTGTCCTCTAGAAACAATTTCAGTTTCTACAATTTTATCTTCAACTTTGTTTCTTAAGACGAAATTAAGGTCAAAGCCCGTTGGCGCATTAAATTTTAAATTGTGGAAATGGACTGATATCCCGTTTAGCGAGTGGCTGATATTGCGGCCCAAATCACGGTAGCTAAATGTGCCGTTTTTCAAAATCCAGTCTTTAATGATAATTTGCAAAGTGCGTCCACCGGCAGATACCATATCAAAACGCTGCCCAAGCTCGCTTTCTTTGCTGGATATTTCAAGTTTAGGCGTATTAATGCGGCCTGCTTCGTCTTTAATAATATTTATGGACGGATTTTTTAAAATAATTTCATTAATTTCTATTTTATTTTCTATTATCGGCAGTAAATTGTAGCGGACAATAACAGAGTCAACAGAAACAAAATTATTATAAGAGGAAAGCTCGGTATCAACAATGCGAAGCTTCTTTATTTCAATAGCATTTATAGAAACAAGTTTAATTGACTCTATAACAACCGGGCGGTTAAAACTGCTTTGCAAAGCGGCGGTTATTATATCCCCAATATGCTGGGCATTGAAATATTTTACCATCATAAACCACCCTGCGCACGCAAAGCAAACGAAGAAAAAAACCAAAACAAATGCCACCCTTATTATATTGCGGGCGCAAAAGCGCAAAATAGGCATTATATGCTTAAATGCTGTCTTCATAGCTAAAAATTACCTGCGCTTTTTATAAGTTTATATAGGTATACCAAAGTGTTTTGCCAAAAAAGATATGTTTTTACAACCAAATCTTTAAGCATTGTCCATATCGGGATAAGGCCGGGGAAAATTAATTCTAAAAGAAGTAAAATAACAACCGCATTTATTAAAACTATTAAGGAAAATGAGAATAGGCCGCCGCCCGCCATTTTAATATCGTTTTGCTCTGTTTCCGTAAGGCTTTTATAAGTATGCACCAAATGCAAAACGGTAAAAAATCCGAGCAATGCAAGAAAAGTGCCGCGGTAAACCGTTGCGCTAGGAAATAAAAGAGTAATTATAAAATAAAAAAGCGTTAAAGCAACAGAGTAAAGCGGGATAATATATGGCGCAAGCACAACAAAGAAATTAACGCCTGATACTTTAACTTGCCCGCTACTTTCGCCCACGCTCACGCTATTTACTTTGTATCCGCTAAGCCAAGCCGCCAAAGCGTGCGTAAATTCGTGCGCCAAAACATACATACGGGAGAAATCGTAAACAAAAAAATGAAACAGAAAATATAAAATACCGCCGAGTAAAAAATAAAGCGTAATTTTAAAATTTTTAAGCAAAATCCAAAGAAGATCCAATATGCCCAAAAAGACATAAAAAGCCGCTGGCAACAGTATTAGACCTATTATAAATTTAAACGCTTTTTTCATATTAAAATTTTTCTATCCATTCTTTTGTTTTATACTGACTTTCCGCTTTTGCCAAAGCCTGAGCTAAAAAAGCGGGGTTTAAATTTTCTTCTCTAAATTCTTTGCCGCTTAATCCGCCCAAGCCGCCCAAAAATTTCACAAATGCTTTTTTTATTACTTCTCTGTAAAGCGAATTTTGCCTTGCGGCCGCTAGCTGCAAACTGCCTTGATACAAAACTCTTTGCCCAAAGCGACGTATTGCGCCGCCAAGTATTTTATTGCCGCTTCCATCAAGCAAATCATCGCTAACGGGGTTTTGAAAACAATTAGAGCTAACGCCGTCAACGGACGGGCGATAATCGCTTTTATCATTATAAGAAGAAAGCGCAATATTATTTGCGGCAAACTCTTGCTTTATTAAGTCGTGTAAAGCATTATAAATTGCCATAGGGCGCATATCGCCAAGCTGATTAAAAACTAAAGTAAATGTTAAGTCGTCTTTATGTAAAACTACGCCTCCGCCTGTAGGCCTGCGGGTATAAACAGAAATACCCCTAGCCTCAAGTTGTTTGCGCACAGAACTTTCAAATTGCGCATAGCCAAATGTCGCTTGCGGCCCGCCCGCCCAGTTAAAGAAACGGGCGAAGCTGGCTTCTTCTTTTGCTTCTGCAAGCAACTCGTCAAGGGCCATTTGGCCAAAGACATCAAGCGGCGGCGTGTTTAAAAAGACAGGCGCTACCATCTAAGGTTCGGTTCCCTCGCTGCGCTGACTTCGTCTATACGCTTAACAGGGCAGTTTTGCGGAGCTTTTAGTAAAAGCTCGGGGTTTGCCACTGCTTCTTCGTATATTTGCGTCATTGCGCCAAGGAAGATATCAATGCTATCTTTACCCTCGGTCTCGCAAGGCTCTATCATCATAGCTTCAGGCACAATAAGCGGGAAGTAAATGGTAGGCGCATGGAAGCCAAGGTCCAATAGACGCTTTGCAATATCAAGCGTTTTAACGCTTGGCATTTTTTCCTTATTCAAGGTTAAAACGCACTCGTGCATACAAACCATATCAAAGAAAGCGGGGAAGGCATTACGCAAGCCCTCGCGCACATAATTAGCGTTTAATATGGAATTTTCCGCAATAGTTTTTAAGGTATTAGTATCAAATTGCCTTAAATAACAATATGCGCGAAGAATAATTGAAATATTGCCGTAAAAAGTTTTAACGCTGCCAATGCTTTTTTTATTTTTGGTCATCATTTTATACTTTTTACCGTCGCACGCGACACGCGGTAAAGGCAAGAAGTCTTCAAGCAATTTTACAACGCCTACCGCTCCTGCGCCCGGGCCGCCGCCACCGTGCGGGGTGGAAAGGGTTTTATGCAAATTAATGTGCATAATATCAATACCAAGGTCAGCCGGTTTTACTAGGCCGATAAGCGCATTTAAATTTGCGCCGTCCATATACAGCAAGCTGCCGTTATCGTGGACAAGTTTGGCGATTTCTTTAATATCCTTTTCAAAAATACCAACGGTATTTGGCACGGTAAGCATAAGCAAAGCCGTTTTAGGGCTGAGAGCTTTTTTAAGCTCCTCAAGGTCAACTCTGCCGTCACTACCGGATTTAATATTTACCACTGTGCAACCCGCCATGGCCGCTGTTGCCGGGTTAGTGCCGTGGGCGGTATCTGGGATAATTATTTCAGTTCTATTTTTATCTTTGTTGAAATTATGATACGCCTTTGCAATTAAAGCCCCGGTAAATTCGCCGTGAGCGCCGGCAGAAGGTTGCAGGGTAAAAGCATCTAGGCCAGTTATGGCTTTTAAAAGCTCTTCAAGGCCGTAAATAATTTCAAGCGAGCCTTGCACGCTATCCACTGGCGCATACGGGTGAACTGAAGTAAAATTATCAAGCGAGGCCAAAGCTTCGTAGGCTTTTGGATTATACTTCATGGTGCAAGAGCCAAGCGGGTAGAAATGAGTATCAAGCGACACATTTAACCTTGATAGATTTGTAAAGTGGCGCACTGTATCAAACTCGCTCAAAGCGGGCAATTTTGGAGCAGCTTTACGCAACATATTTTGCGGCAAATATTGCTCCGCGCTTTTTTTAGCGGGAGTGTATTTAATGCCTCTCCTGCCGTCAACTGACTTTTCTATTGAAAGCACATTGTGTTTGTAGTTATTCATATATTAAATCCCCCTCAAAGCATTGAGGAAATTATCCAAATCAGCGGCGGTTTTGGTTTCCGTTACGCAGATCAAAAGGCAATCTTTCATATCTTTGGATACTTCGCCCAAATCATACCCGGCGCTAATGCCTTTTTTAGCCATAGCTTTAATAATTTTTGCCGCCGGCACTGGGCATTTTATAACAAACTCGTTAAAGAAAGGTTTATCAAATTTAAGAGAGTAGCCTTCTAGCGAGGTTATTTTTTCTTTCAAGATGTGGGCGTTTTCAATATTTACTTGCGCCACTTCTTTAATGCCTTCTGGCCCAAGCAGCGTTAAGTAAATTGCCGCATTTAAAGCGCATAAAGCTTGATTTGAACAAATGTTTGAAGAAGCCCTCTCTCTTCTGATATGCTGCTCGCGCGCTTGCAAGGTTAATACGAACGCGCGCTTGCCGTCAGCGTCTTTTGCTATGCCGCAAATGCGACCGGGCACATATCTTACATATTCTTTCTTACAGGTAAAAATACCTAGGCCCGGGCCGCCAAAATTCATTGCATTGCCAAGGCTTTGGCCTTCGGCCACGGCAAAATCGGCATTATAGCTGCCGGGGGTAGCCAAAACGCCAAGACTAATTGGATTAACATGGGCAATTAATAATGCGCCATTTTCTTTTACAATTTTGCTTATAGCCTCTGCGTCTTCAATGCAGCCAAAAAAGTTTGGCGTTGGCAAAATAAAAGCTGCGGCGTCGGCTAAATTTGCTTTTAAATCTTCTAAGTCGGTAATGCCGTCTTTTATTTTTACTTCTTGGAATTTAACCAAATCATTGCCCGCAAAATAAGTGCGTAAAACATCTCTATATTCGGGGTTTAGGGCGGAAGTAAAAAGCACTTTCTTTTTGTTTTTGATACGGGCGGCTGCGCTAACGGCTTCCGCCATAGCGGTGGCACCGTCGTAGTGGGAGGCATTGGAAACATCCATATCAAACAAGGCGCAAATGCAGCTTTGATATTCGTAAATAGCTTGCAAAGTGCCTTGGCTGGCTTCGGCCTGATAGGGGGTATATGCTGTCAAAAACTCGCCACGGGAGCTAATTGCATTGACGGCGGACGGCACAAAATGCTCGTAAATGCCTGCGCCGATATAATTTGAAAGCGGTTTATTTTTTGCCGCCGTCGTTTTAACCGAGCGGAGCAAATCAGCCTCGGTCAAGGCTTGGGGCAAGTTATATTGCGGGTATAAAATATCGCCCGGAATATCTTTTAGTAAATCTTTTATTGACGAAACGCCTATTTTTTTAAGCATTTCTTCTTGATTGGTTTTTGTATTTGCGTTAAACATTTTTTCCTCTTTAACAATAACTGTCCTTGAACTTGTTTTTCAACAAAGCCCAAGGACAGGTTTTTGCACGCTGTTGTAAAATAAATATTGCCTTAAATAGTTGCCTTGTAATCTTCAAAAGACATAAGGCTGCCAGCCTCGGACGGGTTAGACATTTTTATTTTAAAGAACCAGCCGTCGCCGTGTGAAGATTTGTTGACTATTGAAGGATCGGCGGTGATGGCGGTATTAATTTCAACGACTTCGCCTGAAACTGGGGCGTAAAAATCAGATGCGGATTTAACTGATTCAATTACTGCGGCCCTTTTACCAGCTTCCACTTTATCGCCAACTTTTGGCAGTTCAATAAAAACGATGTCGCTGATTTCGTGTTGAGCGTGGTCGCTGATACCGACGGTCGCCGTGTCGCCTTCAATAAAGGCCCATTCGTGTGATTTAGCAAATTTGCTTTTTTCCTGATCGTACATAAACATTCTCCTTACATTTTTTTAAATTTACGCAATTTTATATAGATGCAATTTTACACATTTTTATAAAACGGCATTTTTACAATTTTAGCAGGCACCATTTTACCGCGGATTTCAATATCAACGGTATCATTTTCCTGCAAGTATGCGGGGACATAACCTGCGCAAATTGCCTTAAAGACTGGC
>JAISHT010000018.1 GCA_031262415.1 Elusimicrobiota bacterium
TACTTGACCAAGAAGATTATTAGGCAATACCAATATCACCGCCATCACTATGCTTAATACCTTCTGATATTTTTCCCTTTTATACACCTTTTTCCCCATTCTAGCTATCCCCTAAAAACTTGCCTTTATCCCTATGTTGAATATCTTTTTTATACAAAAAAAACCATAAAATCAGATAATTTTATTTAATTATATTTTTATTGCCATGTAAAGAGAGGTGTCAGTTTAAATGTCTGAATAAAGATTAATAAATTTTGCTAATATTTTTTATGGTTAAGTTACTAAATATAATATTAAGACAATATTTTTATAAATTATATCTGGAATTGTCCTTTACACAATAGAAAAAATATAATTAAATAAAATTAAACAAGTCAATATGCGTGTTAATTTGCAAAAAAACTAATTTTAAATACCTTTTTGGAAGAAAAATATTAATGAAAATAAAAAAATTATATCTTACAATCTTAAGTTTTTGTTTCTTTCTGTTATCTTGTGATTATGCTTTTTGTAATTGTATAGATGACGGCAGCGGCAATTTTACTTGCGATGTTGTGTCGGGCACAGAAACAGAAACTGCCCTTTCAGGTTTAACGCTTACAAAAACAGGAGCCGGAGAAACTGTTTTAACAGGGGTAAATAATTTTATCTCAGTGTCGCCAAACGACGCTTACATTACAATATCAGAAGGCACGCTTTCATTGGTGGAAGCGGACGCCTCATTAAGTGGTGATTTTAAGCTAAACTTAACTGGCGGAACTTTAAAAACAGAAGGCGAGATTTCTTTCAGTAATGAAGCAGTTTTAGATGGAGGAAGCATCAATGTTTCGGGTGAAGATAGTGTTTTAAGTTTAACCAATACTGTTAGCGGCACAAGCCTTACAAAAACAGGTCTTGGATTGCTAGATTTAAAGACTTCAAACGCATATGGCGGTTTGCTTACTATTAACGAAGGTGGAATTGAGTCAAACTCTGCTTCTTTTATTGGTGATAGTACTATAAACAATACAGATGCCTTTTTATCTTTTGTAGAAAATTCCGACAATACTTTTGATAGCACTATTAGTGGAGAAGGAACTTTTATTAAAGAAGGAGAGGGTCTCTTAACAATAGGAGATAACGGCAATATCTCTTCACACACAATTATTTCAGATGGCGCAATTGCAATATCAAAAGATACCAATTTAATGGGTAGCATTTCTATAGATAAAGGTTCTCTTATTGTTACTGATGACTTGATTTTGCAAAGGGAGATATCTTTCGGCATAGAGAATACTGGCGTTAATGTGGAAACGGATAAAACTTTAACTCTGAGCTCTGGCGCGTTTATTACCGCTCAAGGATGCGATGAGTTTGGCAGATGCTCCGAAGTTATAAAAGAAGGTGAAGGTACCATTTCTATTAGTTCAAATGTAATGGCTCGCTATTATGCAAATACTAATATTAGAGCTGGTACATTGGAAATATCTAGCGGAAATTCTTTAGGTCTTGCGGGATATAGTGTAATACTAGACAATGCAACTCTTGCCATAAAAGATACTACGACAATAGATAATATCATTGATGTCAGGACAAATACAAGTAAAATAGATGTATCGTCTGAGGAAATAGCCACACTAACTGCAAATGTTACGGGTGGTGGAACACTTACCAAATCGGGTGGGGGCACATTATTGCTTGATGGAGGGGCATTAACCCATACTAGCGGTACGGTTATAGAAGGCGGTACATTGCAGGGCAATAGCAATACTTTGTTTGGCGATATACAAATTGATGGCGGTACAAATCTTGATATTTTACAAGAAACAGACGGCAGTTTAAGCGCTGTTCTTTCTGGCCTTGGAGCAGTTAATAAAAGTGGAGAAGGTATCTTAACATTAAGCGCAACCAATCATAATTTTTTAGGGGATATGAGTGTTTTAGAAGGTAGTATAAAAGGCGGCAGTCAGGCTATAACATTTGATGTTAACCTTGCCTCTGGTACAAGCATAATTTTTGACCAAAATTGCACAAACGCAGCTTGTGAATATGGCAACAGTATATCAGGGGCAGGTAATTTGGTTAAAACTGGCAGCGGGCTGCTTGTATTAACTAATACAAATACTTATAGTGGTGGCACTTATTTGCAGAATACAACGCGCGATAGCCTTGGTATTTTATTTAGTTCAGATACGGCCCTAGGCAGTGGGGATATTTTTATATCATATGGCAATTTAAGTTTAGACCAAAATCAAACAGTAAGCACAAATAAAAATTTCATATTTTCTGGTCAGGAAAATAGCCTTACGGTGTTAAATAATTCCACATATACGGTAAATGGCGTGTTAAGCGGAACATCTTTCACAAAATTAGGTTCTGGCGAGCTTATTTTGAATGGTGTAAACACATATACTCAAGGTACTCAAATAACAGAGGGCACATTATCCATAAATGCGCCCGAGGCAATAGGTAGCGGCATCTTATCAATTACAGGTGGAACTTTTAAACCGCTTGACGATATGCAAATAGAGAATAATATTTACCTAAGCGCAGCTAGCGGACAAGGCGGTTTTTTAGTAGGAAGCGGGAAAACATTAACACTAAACGGTATTGTATCTGGTGGAGGAACCCTTAATAAAAGTGGCGCAGGCACATTAGAACTTGATTATTACAATTCTTATTTAGGTGGAGTTTATGTTGCCGAAGGCTTATTGAAAGGTAATACTGAAAACATTTTGGGGAATATCAAAATTGACAATGGAGCAGAAGTGGAATTTAATCAGGATTTTGACGGATACTATATTGGCGATATAAACTCTGCTGGAACAATAAGAAAAACCGGCACTGGTATTTTGTTTGCCCAGGAAGATGATCAATTAGTTGGCTCACTTTCTGTAGGCACATTGAATATAGTGGAAGGCACATTTGTTGCACAAAGCTCGCTTGGAGGCGATGCTTATGTTTCAAATGGAGCAATGCTAAGCCTGCAAAATGGTGGCAGTGGCTATTTTGAAGCAAGCGGGACATTGGGTTTTTCTAATACTTCAGATGTTGATTTAAAAGGCGACATCGTAGTAAAAAGCGGCGGTAACATTAGTTTAAATATACAAGAAGGCGCAAACAATACGGTTAATGTTAAAGATACAGACACTCCTTCTGGTAAGGGCAGTATCACTATAGAAAATGGTGGGAAAATAGATATTAACGCAACAGGCGTTTTTGCCAGTCCAATTAAATTTGATTTTTTAACATATAGCAACAGTTTCAATTATAGTGGAGCCTTGGCGGATATTGATGTCAATATAATTAATAATCAAAGGCTTATTGCTGAACTTCAAGACAATAACAATACCCTTTCTCTTTTAATATCAAGATTGCTTTCAAATTACGCTGGTTTAAACGGGCTTAAATATAATCAAAAACAAATTGCCAGGGCAATGGATAAAGCTTCCGCCGCGCCAAGTAGCGATTTTGAAAATATTTTAAATAATATAGACGCTTTGCCCCTTTCTCATCAACCGCAAGCCTTAACGCAACTTGGAGGTTTTATTTATGCAAATTTGCCTAATTATTTTGATAGATTTAAAGACAATGCATATTTGCGCATTAACAGAAAACCTTATGAAGAAAATAGTTTTAGCCGCAATATTTGGGTGCAGTCTGTAAATAATTATGCCGATATAAAAGAAAATGAAAATTCAGAGGAAATTTATAATCTTTCAAATGGTTTTGCTGTTGGTTTTGATAATTATTTTGAAAGTTTTGATTTGACTGCAGGGCTCTTTGCAGGCTACGCGCGGCATGATTTAAAGCATAATAAGACAGAAAATTTAGACGGCGATGAATACCAGCTGGGTTTTTATGCATTGAAACAAGGAACAACTTTTGATTTTAAAGGCGCATTATCTGCCGGCTATCAATCCGATGAAGTTGAAAGAAATATTACTTTTGCCCGTAGAATAGCAAATTCTAAAGTACAAACATATAGCTTTAATGCAAATATTGAGGCCGGTGTAAAAATATATAACTCTGGTAGTTTTTCACTAAGGCCTTTTGTTAGCATTACTGGCGCCTTAACGCAACTTTCTTCTTTTGAAGAAACAGGCGCTGATAGCATAAATTTAAGCGGAAGTGGTAAAAATGTTTTTGCCACGCAAGGCCAAGTAGGCATTAGTATAGAGAAAATAGGCAAAAGTTTTTCATATTATGCCGATGCCAGCGTAAAGCAAAATTTAAATAACCCAGAGTATGCTTTGAATATATCGGGCCAAGACTATAAAATTAAAAGTGCGGATATAGGGGCATTATTTAGCCTAAATATAGGTGGCGTAAAAAGGTTTTCAGAGTCATTTTCAATTTATGCCAATGGTGGGACGGATATGAATGGCAATGCACAAAACTATTATCTTAACGCAGGGTTGAGGTCATATTGGTAATGAAAAAAATACTACTTATTTCAATTTTATTTATGCCTGCGCTTATCTTTGCGCAAATGCCTGTAAATCCAGGCCGATATCTTGAAGAAATTCAACGCCGTCAACAACAGGAACAGCAAGATATTTTACGCCAAAGAGATGTTGAAGCCGCAAAAAAAGCACAAGAAGCAGCCACTAAACCAGCCGAGGCTACAGAAATCGCCACGGAAGAACCCGAAGGCTGTTTGGATATTAAAAAAATTACTGTATCAGGCGTTAAAAAAATAAATCGCAAAAAAGTTCGCAAAGAGGTTGAGGCAAAAATAAAACCTTGTATGACTAAACAAGATTTACAAGGGATCCAAACGCTTGCACAACAAATGTA
>JAISHT010000036.1 GCA_031262415.1 Elusimicrobiota bacterium
CGCCGCGCGGCCTTGGTGCACGGGGATAACATATTTAAAACCAGTTATAGATGTGATGGTGTCGCGTAAGCGATAAAAGCTATTTGCGCCGGCGTAAGATTCATCGCCAACCATTAACGCTCCCCATTGTGTCTGAGACATAGAGCCTGTGCCAGAGTCCGTTAAAAAATCTATTGTAACTTTAGATGCGGGTATATTAAAAGGATTGTAAGAAGCTTTTTTAAGCGCATCAAGCCTTTCCTTTTCCGTAGTGACGGCGATAGGTTCCGTCATTTTGATTTTAAAAGGCTCAAACTTTGTTTTCCATTTTATTTCTTTCATAATTTCTCCTTTAGTCAACTGCTTGAAAATATTATAACATAAACAAGCCAAAGTAGCCGCTAAGTTTATGGTTAAGTTTAATTTTTATAAAAACTCAAAAAAAATATTTATTATAATGTTTATAGATTATTACAAGGAGATTTTACAGATGAAGAAACATTTTAGCTGGGCATTACTTTTTGCCGCTTTTGCAATTTTAAGCCTAGCGCCAAACCTGCAAGCCGCCGTTGATGAAACCAGAGGCTGGCAAATTGAGCTACGCAAAATATCTTTAAATTTAACCTCTACGCAAGTTAAACACGCCGACGAATATAAAGATTTTTCCAACTCCCGCTTAACTGCCGACACGCAAACTTTAATACAAGGTTATTTTGATTTTGGCACGGACTATCACGCCGAGAAATATCTTTGGTCAAACACTTTGCTTATGCAATACGGCAAATCCACCATAAAGCCGGTTAACGGCGTTGTAACCCGCAGCGAAAATGTGGACTCCATAACCCTAAGCACAGACTATGCCTATAAACTTTGGCAGGCAAATACTTTGCTTGGCGGTTTTTACAGCGGCCCGTTTGCAAACGCTAGTTATGATACGGAGTTTACTTCCCAGCAAACTAGCCCGCGCAAAAAAACTTTAAGAGGCAAAGCCGGTTATAAATTTTTTGACGGTAAATTTATAAAAAATCTCTACGCCGCCGGCGTTTTTGAAGAAGATTTTACCTATCCCGATAATTCTTTTAACTTCGCTTTAGAGGCGGGTATGAAGATAGAACAACCCATAAGAGAAGGCGTAAAAGCCGTATACACAGGCACATTTAGAGATTATATGCATTACGGCGTTTCGCGCGAAACTAACCTTGATTACGAACTTGAACTTGACGCCCGTATGGAAGTGCTTGTTTATAAAAATTTAGCCATATCGCCCTTTGTAAATTACTACATTGCGCAAGCCAAATATTTTGGCGATTTGGGGCAAAATTTATATATGGGTATTTCGTTTTCTTTCAGCACAATATTTAAAAAAGCTAAGTCGGTAAACGACGCAAATTAAAAAATTTGCTTTGCTGTATTACTGCCGTATTACCGCCGTATTGCTAGCAACTATTACTTTTCCATATTGCTTTGGGCAAGTTTCATTTTGTCCACTTTATAGCTAAGGGGAACAAGCAGGAAAGTAAGCAAACTCATAAAACTTACCACTAAAAAATACTGCGCATAATTACTGCCAAGCATAGTAAAAAGTTTGCCGCTAAACATAGCAAATCCCATTTGACTTAAAGCCATAATGCTTGTTGAAATAGCGTAAAAAGAAGTTTTATAAGCTCCGTTAGATACCACCATAACAAAAAAGGTAAACGCTATAAAACCAATGCCGTCGCCCAAGTTTTCAAAGATAACAAAAAACGCTACCAAACCCTCGCCGACGCTTGCCGCGTTAAAAGCCATAAAAGCATATAATATATTTGGCAGCAGCATTAAAGCGGCAAACCACCAAATGCATTTGCGAAAGCCAAATTTTGCAATAAGAAGCCCGCCGCCAATTGCGCCCGTCATTGAAGCAAGCAGCCCAAAAGTGCCTTGTATTACGCCATAAGCCTGCGTGGAAAGAGCCAGCGCACCAGTTTCTTTTGCTTTAAGTAAAAACGGCAGAGCAATTTTGCCAAGCAAAGCGTCGCTCATCGGGTAAATCAATATAAAAAGCAAAATAAATAAAATATTTTTTTGCGTTAAATAACTTTTAAAAACTGATAAATATAAAACGGGTTCTTTTAGTTCTGCCTTTTGCGGCGCGTCGCCTGCGGGGCGGGGTAAAACTATTAAATGATAGGTGTTTAAAAGCAACCCAAAAGCAGCGGCAGCCGCCAAAACCGCCGCCCAAGAAAGTCCTATATTCCCCGTTTTCCTTTCCAATACGCCCGCTATTACAACCAGCGGCCCGCTTACCGTAAGCATAGCCGCGCGGTATACGGTATTGCGTATGCCTAGGAAAAAAGCCTGCTTCTTTTCGCTAAGGGCTATCATATAATATCCGTCTAGCGCAATATCGTGCGTGGCCGATAAAAACGCCCCTATAAAAAAGCAAAGCCAAGTTGTTTGAAAGAAACTTGAAAAATTTAAGCCTATCGCCGCCAGTAAGAAAACTACCGAAATTAAATATTGGGTAAAGACTATCCAAAATCTCTTAGTTTTATTACCGTCAACAAGCGGGGCCAAAAAGGCTTTTATAATCCATGGCAGGCCAAGCAGCCCCGTCCAAAAAGCGTATTTTTCAATAGACACGCCCATACGCACAAAAATAATACCGGCTAGCAAATTTATAACAGCCCACGGCAGGCCTTCCATAAAATATGCGCTTGGCACATAATACCACGGGTTAAGGGGGGATTTTGTTTGCATTTCTTTTTGCATTTTTTGCTCCGCTGAGATATTTTTAAAATATGTTTTAATTCTTTTAAAAGTATATAAAAAAAACCAGTTGAAAAGTAATATTTTAAAAACCCCCGCTTACTGCAAACAGCGGGGGATATTAATTTGTATTTTTTAACCAGCTTAAAATAGCCAGATTAAAGATGTATAAGCTCGTCCTTATAAAGCAAATCTCTGTAAGAATCAAAAGCCTTAAAGTAGGCGATTGATTTTTCAAGATTAGTCAGCAGCGAGCAATTTGTCTTAACCGCCAGCTTTCTGATGGAAGAATTATATTCAAGCTCCGTCAAGTCAAGGCTTTTGTGTATGTTGATAACAAAATCCACTTTGCCTTCTTTTAAAATATCTAGCGGCGTTGGGGATTTATGATACCCCAATTTTATGGCGTTATAGCCATGGGCTTTAAGATATTCGGCCGTACCCCAAGTTGCGTAAACGGGGAGGTTAAACCCATAGACATTTTTGATAACTTCCATAAACTTAATTTTATCTTTCTCTCTACCAGTGCTAAGCAAAATGCCTTTTTTTGGCGTTTTAATTTGCGTAGATTCCATAGCAAGCAGCATAGCCTCGTTGAAGTGTTTGCCTATGCAGCCAACTTCGCCTGTGGAGGCCATTTCAACGCCCAAAATAGGGTCAGCCCCGTCCAAACGCTGGAAGCTAAACATACTTGCCTTAACGCCTGTATAAGGTATTTCGGACTCGTCTACAAAAATTTTGCCAACGGGTTTTTTATCCATAACCTTGCAAGCAATTTCCGCCAAATTATAACCGGATACTTTTGTTATAAATGGGAAGGAGCGAGAGGCCCTTGCATTACATTCAATAACCTTGACATCATTATCTTTAGCAAGGAATTGTATATTAAACGGCCCGTTAAGGTTTAAGCCTTTGGCAATTTTGCGCACAATATCTCTTATGGAATTTACGGTTTTAACATAAATTTTTTCCGAGGGGAAGACCATAGTAGCATCTCCGCTATGCACGCCGGCATTTTCAACATGCTCGGATATAAAAGATACCAAAACCTCGCCATTTTTAGCCACTCCGTCGCACTCAAGCTCTTTAGCGTCCAAAATAAATTTGGAGAGGACTACAGGATAATCTGCCGAAATATCTTTAGTTAAAGATAAATAATATTCCAAAGATTCCTGGTCGTTAGCAACATTCATTAAAGTGCCTGATAAAACAAAGCTAGGCCTAATTAATACGGGGAAGCCGACTTCACTAATAAACTGCTGAACTTCCTCTCTAGAAGTGGCCGAAGTCCATTTTGGCTGGTCAATATTTAAAGAATCCAAAATGGCGGAAAACTTTGTTCTGTTTTCAGCTTTTTCTATTGTTTCATAGTCGTGGCCCAAAATTTTAACGCCAACGCGGCTTAAATACGGGGTAAGATTATTTGGGTTTTGCCCGCCCATACAAGCAACTACGCCTTTTGGATTTTCTATATCAACAATATCCATAACCCGCTCAAAAGAAAGCTCTTCAAAATAAAGCCTGTCAGAGGTATTAAAATCTGTTGAAACCGTCTCGGGGTTGCAATTGATGATAATACTATCGTCTTTTTGCTCTTTAAAATATTTGCTGGTCATAACGGAGCACCAATCAAACTCCAAACTGCTGCCAATGCGGTAGCTGCCAGAGCCTAGGGTAATGATGCTTTTGTTTTTGCCTTTTAGCTTAATATCGCTAAACCTGCCGTCGTAGGTAAGGTAGAGATAATTTGATTTTGTAAAGTATTCC
>JAISHT010000047.1 GCA_031262415.1 Elusimicrobiota bacterium
ATCGGTTATTAACTTCCAGTCCCAATCATATTGTAGATACTGCCGAGCAAAATTGCGTGATATAATGTCAATACAATCTTGCGTAGATAGGTCGCCGATAAGCTCCTCATCAAAAGCACCGGGATGAAGTAGAGCCCAAACAATACCACGGCCTCTATCATATACTTTTTTCTCTTCTTTTGTGAGCGGCTCAACATAACCGAGATTAACATAGGATTGCACTGTCATTATAAGCTCTCTATTTAAATCGGCATTGCCAACCCAGTTAATGGAATTTGCAGCAAGTTCTTGATAAGTAACATCTTTATTGTTTAATACTCGCCCTGCCCAATATTTTGCTCCCAGTTCAAGGTTCTGCTTCTCCACCGCATACATTTTTTTGTCTACGAATGCCTTGAGTTCTCTTTCCAACTCTTTTCTTTTATCGTCAAATGTGATAAAAATATTGCGACGCTTTGTCTCCCCCATTTTATCATTGTAAAACGGGATTTTATCTGTATTTGCAAGATAATATTCTTTACGCCTTAACTCTTCCTCCCTCATATAACCTAGAGAAACGCCATACTTTACCGGCAACTGTTTTGTCGTTGCGTAAGCCAAAATTGCGCCTTTGATATCCGCTGCTTTATCAGTATATAAAGTGATTTCTTTTTGCAGCATGCGGATTTTAGAGAGGTCTTCTTTTAAATCAATTTTTTCATCAACCGCCTCTGATTTTGCTTGTAGCGCGGAGCCAGTATAATATTTACCGACAAAGCCCCCGACAGCAAAACCTATTGCAAAAACTACAAAAGTAAATAACAGCGCTTTTTTCTTTTTCATAAACTATTCTCCTTCGTATATAGAATTTATTAAATACACATACATCGGCGAGTCATAAACGGAAACATTTTGTCTTTTCATAGCATACTCTGCTTTATGCGCGCCACTTTGCGTATAAAAAATTATAACTACGGCAAATATGGCAACGGCCATTGCGGGAAGCAAGAGTCTCAAAGTTGGCTTTGCGCTACTGAACAACTTATTGCGTATTTTATTTTTGACCTCCAAAGCTTCCGAGGCATCTGCAAAATCCAAAAATAATTTTTCAAGTTTTTTATCAGTCATAATTTGCCTTCCAATAAAGTTTTAAGTTTCTCCTTAGCTCTGTTTAATATTGTGCCGACATTACTTTGGCTAAGCCCCGCTACTGCGGCAATTTGCCTGTTATTCATGGCGGAGTAAAATTTTAAGGAAATTAAATCTCTCTCCCTTACGCTTAGTGAACTTAACGCTCTTTCAAGGGCCGAAATATCTTCTTTATTTTGCGCCTCCTCCTGTGGCCCTGGCTCTGCGCTTTCAAAAATATCTTCCAGAAAATCCAACATTACAAAAGATTTTAATTTCTTATATCTCATATGGTTTACAATCTCATTTCTTGCTATGGTAAAAAGCCATTGCTCTGGAGTGCCTTTTGTTGCATCGTAATATTTAATTTTATCCAATGCGCGCTGCCATATTACACCACACACATCTTGTGCAAAATCATTGTCATAAATTCTTATTTTGACATATGCAAAAATTCTGTTAAAATATTTTTCGTAAAGTTCTTCAAAATTCATATGGTTATATTTTACACCCTTTTAATTTGTGTCTCTTCATCAATAATTACGCTTTTGGCGAAAAAGTATCACAAAAAAATTTTGGCCCAAGAAAAAAGAAAAGCATTTATAAAAATATCCCCGTTTTATGGCGCGGGGATATTTTTATAATTTAACAGATTTTAATTAGCTAATGTGGCCAGCCCTAGGAGCGAAGCCAGCTCTTTATCTTCAAAGGAAAGGCCGCCGATAACCTGCAAACTATCAACCGCAAGCATATCGTCGTAGCGCGCGCCAATATAAATATTTTTAATTGGGAAGAATTTTGCGCCGACGGAAACTTCCGGCGTGTCAAAAAGACGGTTGTTTATAATGCGGTTGCGGCCAAAATCAGTGCCTTCTGCAAAGAAGGAAATACTCTTTATTATATTTGAGTTAGCTTTGAAAAATGGTTTTAGCTGCAAAACTGCCCCGCCGCTGCCCCGTATCATACCGACGGAGAGATCAGCCCAGTCATTATAAAGACCTAGGCGAAGGTCAATTTGATTTGGCTCAACCCTATAATCTTTCTCGTTTTTAGGCATATTATCTCTATTGCCTAAATCAGATATGCCGCCACGGTAATAAGTAAAACCGTTATTGGAAACTATTTTTACGCCAAGGTCGCTTTCAAACAAATCGCCATTTGGCTGGTAGCGGACATCATATTCCCAAAACATTCTAAACTTAGCCATTTTGCCGAGAAAAGTTTTAGCGTCTTCTGAAATTTGCTTAACATTTGCAAGCGTTTCCTGCACGTCTTGTTTCATTTGCGGGTCGTCAACTAATGCGCCAAAAAGGCCTTGGCTGTCGTCAATTTTAGTCATTAAATCGCGCGAGGCTTTTGTAAGCTCGCTAACATCTTCTACAGAGGAAGAGATATAAGGTTTAAGAGATGAAATAAGCTCGTTTAAATTGCCAGATAGCATTCTTAAATTGCTTAGAGTTGCGGCTAAATCGCTAGCGAATTTGCCATTATCGGTTATGCCTGAGGTAAGGCTTTGTATTGAGGACATTGTTTCGGCAATCATATCCGTAATTGACGGCATACTTATGCCTTGAACAAAGTCGCCTTCTTTTAAAATACCAGAGGGCGCATTGCCTTGGTCTATTTGCAAGAAATTTGTGCCAATTAAACTAGAAGCGGCAATAGAAAATTTGGAATCTTTATAAATAATAATGCCTTTATTAATGCGAACTACGGCCAAAACTTTATCGCCGTCCATTTGTAAGTTTTTAACTTTGCCAACTTCCACCCCGTTTAAGCGCACTACTGATTTGGCGGGCAGTCCCGAAACATTTTTAAAATAAACTTTAACATCAAACCCGCTTGAGACGGTAAAATTGCCAAGCAAATAAATAGATAGGCCTAGCAAAGCCAAACCTAAAACTGTAAAAAGCCCTACTTTTGTTTCTGCATTCATATTCTTATTATACCTTTTATTATATTTTCTTCTTTTAAATTTACTTTAAAAAGGCCTTATTGGCCCAATGCTGCTGCCCTCAATAAATTGTTTTACATAAGGGTTTTGCGTATTCTTAAAATCTGCCGCCTTGGCCGCAAGCTCCACTTTACCGCCGTAGAGCATAACAAGAGTATCGGATATTTCAAAGGCGGAGCGCATATCATGCGTAATTACAATTGAGGTTACGCCAAGTTTCTTCTTTAAATCCAAAATAAGCTCGTTAATAATTTGCGACATTATGGGGTCTAGGCCGCTAGTGGGCTCGTCGTATAAAATTACTTTTGGCTCGGTCGCTAAAACTCTGGCTAGAGATACACGCTTCTTCATACCGCCGGAAAGTTCGGAAGGTTTTAAATTTTCAATACCTTTTAGGCCGACAAGGGCTAACTTTTCCCTTGCTATTTTGGCGTATTGGCTCGGCGGGGTTTTGGTTAAATATTTTAAGCCAAAGGTAACATTTTCGCCAACGGTTAAAGAATCAAACAAAGCCCCCTCTTGAAAGAGATAGCCAAAATTGCGTCTTAAATTTGCAAGCTCTAGTTCGTCTTTTATATGGGTTATGTCTTTGCCTTTTACAATTATTTGCCCAGCGTCAGGCTCTAGGAGGCGGATAATACATTTAATTAAAGTGCTTTTGCCCGTGCCTGATGAGCCTATAACCGTGGTAACTTCCCCCTCTTTAACAGATAGGTTAACCCCGTTTAAAACATTTTTTGGGCCAAAAGATTTTTTTAAATTTTTTATCTCTATCATTTATATACCTATTGACTGCAAAATAGCTGTAAGGAAATAATCCATAACCAAAATTAAAACCATACTTGCGACTACGGCTTTTGTCGTCGCTCGGCCGACGCCTTCCGCCCCGCCGTATGTATTTAAACCCTTATAGCAACATACAACAGCTATCATAAAAGCAAAGCAAAAAGATTTAATAAAACCGTGCATTACATCGTCAACGCCAAGAAAAGTTGTAATATCTTCATAATAAACCCAAGAAGATACCGCAAGCGACTGAGTGCTTACAAGATACCCGCCAAACATACCGGAAAAGTTCGCGCAAAGCGTAAGCACGGGTATTGCTATCATAAAAGCTATTATGCGGGGGATAACTAAATATCTAATAGGATTAGTGCCAAGGGTGTGAAGGGCGTCAATTTGCTCGGTAACTTTCATTGTGCCGATTTCTGCGGTAATAGCTGCGCCTGCGCGGCCAGCGACTACAAATGCCGTCAAAACAGGCCCAAGCTCCCTAACAAGCGAAAATCCCACAATAGTGCCAATATAAAGCGGCTCGCTTAAAATATTACGCATAGTTGTGCCGGCCTGTAAAGCCAAAACCATACCTGTAAATAAACTTGTCATTGTGGCTACGGCAAAGGAATCTACGCCGATGCGAGTTGTTTGCAAGACTGTTTGCTTAAATTCAAGCGGGGCCCGCATTAGCCAAAAAATGCAGGAGGCGACCATCTCGCTAGCTTGGCCGAGCTGGTTTAAAAAATCTAAAATAAGTTTACCTAATGTTTTAAACATTTTTTATCCGTTATTCTTGGCACACGGGCTGCGATAGTGGTTAAAATTTCATAATCAATTGTGCTTGCTTTTTTGGCTAAGTCCGCCGCGCTAATACTTTGGCCTTTTTGTTTGCCTATTAAAACTACTTCGCTGCCTACTGGAATATCGCCTAGTTTAGTTATATCAACCATTAGCATATCCATAGTAATATTACCAATTATAGGGCATTTTTTGCCTTTTATTAATACATCGGCTTTGTTAGATAAAGCCCGCTTGTAACCATCTCCATATCCTATAGGTATAGTGGCTATTTTGGCATTATGTTTGCAAATATAGCTGAGGCCATAACTTACTGGGGTATTTTGGCGCACATCTTTTATAAAAACCACTTTAGAGTGAAGGCTTAAAACAGGCTCAAAGCCGTCTTCTAGCCCATAAGCCAAATGGCCTAGGCGAATCATATCAAAACCTATATTTTTGTATTTCAAAAACCCGGGCGAGGCGGCAATATGCGCCAAGCCTGTTTTTAGATTTTGCGCCGCCGCTGTCGCCAAAAACTCTTTAAAATAATTTAGTTGTTGCTTTGTGTGCGCCGCTAGTTGCGGGGCGGATAAATGGGAATATACGCCTTCCACAACAACATATTTTGAAGCGTTTAAAATTTTTAGGATTTCTATTGCGGCGGGGCGACGGCTGCCAATTCTACCCATACCAGTTTCTTGCTTTATATGGCAGCGGGCGGTAAGTTTAAGTTTAACGGCAAGGCTAGCAATATATTTTGCCGCCCGCACGCTGGCTACCGTTATGGAAAGATTATTTTTTAAGGCCTCTTCAAAACACTCAAAAGGATACACGCTGCCCAGCACCAAAATAGGCAATTTTATATTATTTTGGCGCAGCAAAACGCCCTCTTCTATTGAGGCTACGCCAAAAGCGTGGCAAAGTTTTTCTTTTTGGGCGTAAGAAGCCACTTGCAAAATGCCGTGGCCATAGGCATTAGCTTTTACAAGCAGCATTATTTTTGGGTTGATATTACTGTTTTTGGCGGCAAGTTTTTTTGCCTTAAGCAAATTGTTTTTAAGCGCATTTAAATTGATAAACGCATAAGTGGGGCGCAAAATATGCTTAAGGCAAGTCGTCATAGCGGAACAACCTGATCCATACCTGCGGGGATATCAATATTTTCCGGCGCAGGGTTGGTAAATAAAGTGTATTCGCTTATCCAGTTTAGGTCAATATCGCCGGTGGGGCCGTTGCGTTGCTTGGCGACAATAAGCGTAGCTTTGCGTTTTAAGGCTTCGTCATCTCTCTTATAATAACCCTCGCGGTGTATTAAAGCGACGACATCGGCATCTTGCTCTATTGAGCCTGATTCCCTTAAATCAGAAAGCTGAGGGCGGTTATCCTGACGGCCTTTGTCTTCTGTTTTCCTATTAAGCTGAGAAAGGGCGACAACCGGTATTTTTAAATTACGGGCAAGCTCTTTTAACATTCTTGAAATTTCGGATACTTCCTGCTGGCGGGATTCCACCCTTTTGCTTGCGCCACGGATAAGCTGCATATAGTCAATCATAATCATACCAAGCTCTTTACCTTGTTTTTTAAGGTCGCTTGCTAGGCGGCGGGCGCGCACGCGGATATCGGTTATTGATAAAGCCGGCGTATCGTCAATATAAAGCGGAGCCTCGCCAAGTTTATGGATTTCCCTTGCCAAATCACGCCATCTTTCTTTTTTAAACATACCTGTATTGACTAAATGAAGTTCTGCCATAGCGGCCGAGCAAACCATACGCTGATAAATTGAGTGCCGCCCCATTTCTAGGGAGAAAAATGCCACCGGCATTTTGCCGTGCACAGCGGCGTGATAGGCAATATTTAAAGCCATAGCCGTTTTACCTTGCGACGGCCTAGCCGCTAAAATAATTAAATCTTCTTTACGAAGGCCGCCAGTTTTTAAATCAAACTCGGTAAACCCAGTTGGCACGCCTTTTATTGGGTTTTTATCAATGATAAGTTTTTCTATCATTTGCATAACTTCGCCAGATAAATCTTTTGAAGAAATAAAGCCCTTAATTTCCTGCTTTTGGCTTAGGGCAAAAAGCCGCTCTTGAGCGTGGTCAATAAGATTACTTGGCTCTTCTGTATTTTTATAGCAGGCTTCTACGGTAGAAGTTGAAATTTTAATAAGCTCCCGCACGAGGACGGTTTCGTAAACTATTTGGGCGTAATGCTCCACATGGGCGGCGGTAGATACCTTTGACATAAGGCCGGTTAAATACCTTTCCCCTCCGGCTTCGGCTAAAAAACCTTCCTTTTTTAGCTCTTCAGTTACTGTAATTAAATCAACCGCCTGGCCTCGGCCAGCCAAAGCCTGCATTGCAGTAAAAATTTTTTGATGCGCGCTTTTATAAAAATGCTCGGCCTTTAAAATATCAAAGGCTCTGTCCAGCGCATCTTTTTCAATTA
>JAISHT010000050.1 GCA_031262415.1 Elusimicrobiota bacterium
CTCGGTTATAATGCGTATTGTGTTTTTGCTTAAAAAACCCGCATTATTGCTAGTTAGTTTTATGCTTGGCGCAGTAACGGAAAGGCCGCTGTTTTCTGTTTTAATGTCTAGCGGTTTAATACTTGTTGGTTTTATTTTGGCCCTTTTATTATCAAGGCAAGCCGATATTTTATCTTTGGGCGAAGAGCAGGCAGAAGTGCTTGGCGCGAATATTAAAAAACTTCGCTACGCAGTTTTATTTTGCGTCGCTTTACTTGTTGGCGGCGGTATAGGACTATGCGGAGCGATAGGCTTTGTCGGCTTTATAGTTCCCCATATTGCAAGGATTATTATGGGCCCAAAAGTGCGTGGCTTGCTTTTTGCTTCTGCGCTGCTTGGCGCGGCTTTTTTAGTTAATATGGAAGTTATTAATAGGCTTGTTTTTCACCCTCGTCAAGTGCCGGTTGGCATTTTGTGCGCCGCTTTGGGCGCGCCGTTCTTTTTATGGGTTTTACTTAGAAGCAAGGGGGAATATTTCTAATGTTAGAAGTCAAAAATCTCTCTTTTAAACTTGGGCAGCATACTTTGCTTAGCGATATTTCTTTTAATATCAAAGCTGGTTCTTTTGTTTGCGTAGCAGGCGCAAATGGAAGCGGCAAAACATTGCTTTTAAAATTAATTTGCGGTATTTTAAAACCTAGCGGAGGCGAAGTTTTAATAAATGGTAAAAATATTGCCGCATATAATACAAAGGAAAGGAGCGCATTAATGCGCTACCAGCCCGCCGCGCCAAGCATAGGTTTTGACTATAAGGTAGAAGATATTGTCCTTATGGGCACAAATCCCGCTTTAGATTGGTGGGGTGAGTATACGCAAAAAAACAAGCAAGCCGCCGTGGACGCTATGCGTAAAACAAATTGCCTTACATTTGCAAAGCGCAATATCTCTACTCTTTCTACGGGGGAGATGCAGAGAGTTTTTATCGCCCAAACTTTAAGCAGCAAGCCGCTATTGGTTTTGCCTGACGAGCCGACTTCTCACTTAGACCTTAAACAAAAAGAAGAAATTTTTAAAATATTTGCGCAAGTAGCTAGTAGCGGCGGGGCGGTAATTTGCGCTACGCACGATATTTATTTGGTTAGAAAATACGCCACCCACGCATTACTGCTTAAAGGCGGTTCTCTTGGGCTTTTTGCAGAAACCAAAGATATAAGTAAAGAGAAGATAGAAGAAGTTTACGATCTTTAAATAAAATTTTAGGGGCGGGCTTTAAATTTTTTGCTATAATATACTTACCGGTAGGTAAATATATGCAAAAGAAACAAAAGTCTAAAGAAGAATCTGCTAAAGAAAAAATAATAAACACTGCATTTGATCTTTTTGCCAAAAAAGGCATAAAAGATGTTTCTATGCGGGAAATTGCGCAAGCTTGTAAGTTTAGCAAGCCTGTGCTTTATTATTATTTTAAAGATAAAGAAGATCTTTGCTATCAAATGATACGGGCAAAAGTGGAAGAAGAAAATATCCGCATAGCCGAACTTTCTAAGGAAAAGCAAAATTTAGAGGATTTTTTAATAGCTTTATTTACGGCTTACGTGGAAGCGGTAAAGAAGAAAAATGTTTTGCCTTTTATGCTTCATTTGCATAGCTATCTTTCAGCGCATCCTAAAATGATAAAAGACCTTCTTAATTTAAGAAGAGCGCATAAAAAACTTTTTATGGATATTTTGCAAAAAGAAACAAAAAGGGGTTTAATGGCCCCCGCTATGGAAGATACGGCTTTTCATTTAATAAAAGCTAATCTTGCCCATTTGATTTTGGATACGGAAGATTACGTGGGCAGTTTTAAAGCGTCTTACGCTCGCAATATGGCTAGAGCAGTTTTAAGAGCAGTTTGTTATAAGGGAGAAATTAAGTAATGAAAAAACGAGTTGTTTCAATTTTGGTTTTAAGTTTAATTTGTAATCTATTTTTTGCCCCGGCGGCTTTGGCTCAAGCTAGCAGCGGCGACGGCATAGATTTGTTTAAACTTAACGATGCCGCCACTCAAGGGGCTATTACTATAGAAGAAGCCGTCAATATGGCTTTAGCGGTTAATACAGATATTCAAATAGCTTCCAAAAATGTGGAAATTTACGAGCAGCAGGTAAGGCAATATTGGTCTTATGTCTACCCAAGCATTAGTTTAAGCGGCAGTTATACCCGCGCGTTAAGGGCGCAAAATATGATAACTTCCATGGGCTCTTTGCGTATGAATTTAGATAATTCTACCAGCGGCACGGCCGAGGCTAGTTTGCTTTTATGGGCTGGCGGCGCAGTTAAAGCGGGCATTAAAATTGGGGATATGTATTCCCAAAGCGGACACTTCCAGCTTGATGAAACAAAAAATAAAATAAAAGACCTTGTTACTATGCTTTGCTACGGTATAGTTTTATCACACGCTTTAATACAAGTTCAGCAGGAAAACCTTAATATAGCGCAAGACCATCTTAAAGAAATAAAACTTAAATATAAACAAGGCCTCGCCAGCGATTTGGATATTTTAAACCAAGAAGTAAAAGTATCAAATAGCGAGCCGCCCCTTATAAAAGCCAAAAATGATTACGAGCTTGGCATTTTAAATTTAAAAAGAGTCTTAAATAAAAATGCCGAGGACGATTTAAAACTAAAATGGCAGACTGAAAATGTTGAAAGTTTAATAATACCGCAACTTGAAGCTCTTTATGATATGGCGCGCGAAAACCGCCCCGAGCTTGTTATTGTGCGTAATGCTACAAAAATAGCCGAGGAGCAAATAAAAGTTGCTCGTGCTGATCACTTTGGTCAAATATCGGCCTTTGTAAACGCTACTTATACGGGCAGCTCAAATTCTGTAATAATTCCTGTAAGTAGCAATAATTCTTCTTACGGCGCAAATGCCGGCATTAGGCTTAGTATTCCGCTTTTTGAAGGCTTTAGAGTTAACTCAATAGTAAAACAAAAGCAGCTTGCCTACGACCAAAGCGTTTTGCTTGAAAAAGATACCGAGCGCACTATCCAAATAGCCGTAAAACAAGCCCGCCTTAATTTTGAGGAAGCCAAAGAAAGGGTTAGCGCAACTAGAGGCACTATTAAGCAGGCAAGGACTAATTTAGACAGGACCACTTTAAGATACAGAAACGGCCTAGCCAGTAGATTAGATTTAGACGATTCTTCGCTACTACTCCACGACGCCGAGCTTCAGTTCGTTCAAGCCGTGCACGATGTTTTCACGGCGCTATCAAATTTAAATTATGCAGTTGGTAAAGAGGTTATATCAAAATGAAAAAAGTAATTATTTTATTATCCGCCGCTGTGCTTATAACAGCTTGCGGCAAAAAACACGGGGAGACGGCTTTAGAAAAAGTTGAAACTGATAGATTTTCCGTGCAAACTGAAAAGGTGGAAAAGCGCGATATTTCCCAAGAGCTCCTTTTAACAGGCAGCGTAAAAGCGTGGGAGGAGGCGGTTATCTTCCCAAGGGTTGACGGCAAACTTTTCAAAAATGTCCTTGACGAGGGCGACCCTGTTAAACGCAATCAAACAATTGCGCTTATTGATAGAGACGAAGTCGGCGCTGTTTACGAGCCTGTCGTAGTGCCTTCCACATTAACGGGTATAGTCGGCAAAACTTATTTGGACCCGGGCGCAAATGTAACCAAAACAACCGCCATAGCTTTGGTGGTAAACCAAGGCGACGTGCGTATTTTGGTAGATATTCCAGAAAGATACATTGGCAAAATCCGCTTAAATCAAAAAGCTACCTTCACTATTGAAGCTTATGGCGACGAAGAATTTGAAGCCACTGTCTATAAATTAAGCCCGGTTGTTGATGCAAAAAGCCGTATGGTGTCTGCGGAACTTAAAGCGGCAAACAAAAATAATCTTATTAAGTCTGGTATGTTTGCAAAAGTTAAGTTGATATTAGAAGAAGATTTTAATGTGCCCTCCGTCAGTTTGCCTTGCGTTATGGAAGAAACTGATGAAAATGGCAATACAAACACTTTTGTCTTTGTAGTTAATCCCGATGAAACCGTAAGCAAAACGCTTGTTAAAGCGGGTATAAAATCTTTCACCTATCAAGCCATAGACGGCGGCTTAAACGAAGGAGAGGAAGTCGCCAAAATAATCTTTGGCTTAAAAGACGGCAGCAAAATTAAAGTAGAGAATAAATAGCCATGCAAGACGAACAAAAACATACTATTCCGCCAGATTCTTCTGCGCAAAACCATAGCAAAGGCATATCTTATCTTTTTATACATCGCCCAGTAACAACGGTTATGTTGTCTATAGCCATTATTGTGCTTGGGCTTGTTGGCTATAATTCCATGGGCGTGGATATGTATCCAAATGTGGAGTTTCCTGTCGTAACAGTGCAAACCGTTTTGGCTGGCTCTAACCCCGAAGAGGTGGAAACTTCCATAACAAAACAAGTTGAAGAAGCCGTCAATGTTATTTCCGGCATTGACGAAATGTCTTCCTATTCTATGGAAAGCGCCTCTTTAGTCATCATTCAATTTAATTTAGAAAAAAACGCAGATATTGCCGCGCAAGAAGTGCGCGATAATGTAAACAAAGTTCAAAAAGATTTGCCAGACGGCATTGACCCGCCAGTAATTTCCAAAATTGATATTGGCGCGGCCGCTGTTTTAAATATTGTGGTTTCTGCCGATATGGATATTATTTCTTTAACCGAGATGGCAAAAAAGAAAGTTAAAGAAAATATTGAAAATGTCAGCGGCATAGGCAGCGTTGAAATTGTCGGGGGGCGCGAGCGTGAAATACATGTAGTAGTTAACCCGCTTAAACTGGCCTCTCTTGGCATACCGGTAAGCGCAATTAAAGCCGCTATTGCCGAGCAAAATACCGAAATCCCCGGAGGCCGTGTTGAAAATATTGTAAACGATTTTAACTTGCGTATTTTAGGCCGTGTTGATAAAGTTGAAGATTTTAACGATATTGTTATTGCTAATGTTAACGGCGTGCCTATAAAAATATCCGATATTGGACATGTTGAAGACACCGGCGAAATGGAAAACAGCGCAACCTATATCAACGGCAAAAGGGCTGTTAGCTTGAATGTTAAAAAACAATCTGGCACAAATACTTTGGCGGTTATTTCCTCAATTAAAGAAAGGCTTGAAAATATTAAACCGCTGCTTCCTATGGGCACGGAAATTACCCTGATTTCGGACCAATCAAGCTATATTGAAGAATCTTTCTTCGCCGTTATGGAGCATTTAGTCGTTGGCGCAATTTTGGCGGCTATAGTGGTGTTTTTGTTTATGGGGGATTTTCGTTCCACAATTATTTCCGCTATTGCAATACCAACATCTATTATAGGCACATTTGCCTTAATGAGCTGGAGCGGTTTTACCTTAAACAATATGACTTTGCTTGGCCTTACAGTGGCCGTGGGCCTTGTTATTGACGACGCCATTATTATGCTTGAAAATATTCACAGGCATATGGAAGAATACGGCAAAACGCCGCTTCAGGCCGCTATAGACGGCTCTAGGGAAATTTCCTTTGCCGTTATAGCGACAACCGCCGCTTTGATAGTTATTTTCGTTCCGCTGGCTTTTATGACGGGCATAGTCGGCCGTTTCGTTAAAAGTTATGGTTTAACAGTTGCTTATGCAGTTGGTATTAGCTGCCTTGTCGCTCTTACGCTTACGCCAATGTTATGTAGCAAATTTTTAAAAGCTGAGAAGAAAACAAAAAAAGCCGATAAACTTGTTGACGGTATTAATAATGCAATTAACTCTGTTTATATAGTTTGCTTAAAATGGGCCATGGCGCATAAAATTTTGATGGTTGTTTTCTCGCTGCTGCTTTGCATTTCGCCAATATTTATTATGAAAGCTGGCCTTGTCGGCGTTGATTTTATACCGGAAGATGACTCCGGCAAATATCAAATAGAGCTTGAAGCGCCAGACGGCACCAGCTATCAAACAATGTCTGCTTATATGCAAGAAGTAGAGCGGGAGCTTAATCAACTGCCTTATATTGAAAATCTTTTTGCCGGCGTGGGCGTTTCCTCAAGCAGTATTGTCAATGTTGGCGCGCCTACAAACTACGGTTATTTTATTGTTGAGCTTGAGCCTTCAACAAAGCGCGGACACGGCTACACTGTTTTTGATTATGTAAACACCACCCGTAAAATGCTTGATAAATATGACAATGTAAAAAGTAATGTTTATGTTATCAGCAGCGGCCCGGGCGGTGGGCAAGCAAAGGTTCAATATGTTATAACCGGGCCCGAAATTGACCAGCTTTTAAAATACGCAAACGGTATTTACGATAAAGTTAAAAATGTCCCCGGCATTATTGACCTTGATGTTGACTTTGACTATGCTAAGCCCGAATACAGGGTTATAATTGACCGTGATAAAGCCCACGACCTTGGCGTAAAAGTTATGGATATTGCCACAAATTTACGCACTTTTATCAGCGGGGAGGAAGATATTTCCCGCTACAAAGAAGGCGACGAGCTTTACGAAGTCCGCATACGAGCCGAGGAAGATTATAGAAACAATAAAGAAGTTATTTCTTCTATGATGATACCAGCCGTGCAAAATGGCAAAAGCACGCTTGTCCGCTTAGATAGCGTGGCTACGGTTGAAGAAGGCGTTGGGCCTTCCCAAATCAATAGGCGCGATAGGCAACGCCAAATTACCGTTAAATCAAATATTGACGGCAAAATGGATTTGCAAACCGCAATTAAACTTATGGATAAGGCGTATCAAGATATGCACCCCACGGCGGAATATAGGCATACGCTTGTTGGGCAAGCTAAAGAAATGGGCAGAATGTTAACCAGCTTCTTAATGGCATTTGCCTTAGCTATTTTGTTTAAATATATGATTTTGGCCGCCCAGTTTGAAAGCTACACACACCCGCTAGTGGTATTAACAGCTATCCCGCTTACATTGCCATTTGCTTTGCTCACGCTTGCTTTCTTTGGCGAGTCGCTAAATATATTTAGCTTGCTTGGTATATTTATGTTGATAGGTATAGTAAGTAAAAATGCTATTTTGCAAGTTGATTATACCAATACAATGCGCCACGCTGGATTACCGAAATACGAGGCTATAATAGAGGCAAACAAAGTCCGCCTACGCCCAATTTTGATGACTACCGTCACCATTATTGCCGGTATGATACCAACGGCTTTAGGCACGGGCGCAGGCTCTGGCCTACGCCGTAGTTTAGCCATAGTAATTATAGGCGGGCAGACATTATCTTTGTTAATTACATTGCTTATGGCGCCTGTCGCTTACTCTTTACTGGACGATTTGGGTAACTGGCTTAAACGCAAAGTCTTCGGTAGCAATGATGATAATTACACGGATACAATTCCAACACAAATGCAAAATTAAAGAACATTAGCCTTCTGCTATAAAATATAAAGACCCTCCCTTTAACAAAGGTGGGTCTTTTGGTTTAAAAGGGAAATTTGGTTGCAAAAAAAAGCGGGCTGACTAAGTCTTACAAGTAATTAACCTGCTAAGCTCAGAGCCAACCCGCCTGCATACTGGAGTTATCCTCCATACCTTACTCCTTTGCTGCCGCTTTGCTGTGGCCTTTCGTGGCCCGCAACTGCGCCCTAAACAACCAAACGCATCTTGCGCTTACAGCTATCCCCAACAGCAGCCCATTTATGTCGCCTTATCTTCACACAAACACCCTTGCGGGATTTTTCGTTTGTGCGCCGGTATTCTTAAGCACCGGACGGCATCTTCAATCATAACACCACCCAACTTAAACTACCAGGCGACTGCTAAATCTTTCAAAGAATATGGGCGGCTTTCCTTATATGGGAAATAGGAATCGCCTCTGGTTAACACCCAAGGGGCCCTAAACGCCGCCCATACTTTTAGTATAAGCAAGTATGCAAATTTGTCAAGGCCCAAAAAACATAGGTCTGTTTATGCTTTCCTTGGAGCCTTGTAGCCTAGAGCCTTGTTTACTTAATTAGAAAGTGCTTGCGTCATATATAGGATTTTTATATAATAATTAAACGATGCTTGTGGCGCGATGGCCAAGTGGTAAGGCGGCAGTCTGCAAAACTGCTATTCGTGGGTTCGATTCCCGCTCGCGCCTCCATAATCTGTGCGGAAGAATCCGCCCAGTCGGTGTTATTTTTTTGTATAATATATAGAACTAGCTTAAGCCTCAATGCGGGCGTAGTTCAATGGTAGAACCTCAGTTTTCCAAACTGATGACGTGGGTTCGATTCCCATCGCCCGCTTTGCGGCGCGTAAAAATCGCAGTAATTTTAAGTTGTAAAACGCTGGGATAGCTCAGCTGGTAGAGCATCTCCATGGTAAGGAGAAGGTCGTGGGTTCAAATCCCATTCCCAGCTTTGATTTAAAAGACGAAAGAAAAACAAAAAAAGGAGATAGTAAAAACTATGGCAAAGGAAAAATTTGAGAGAAGCAAACCACACGTAAACGTAGGCACAATAGGCCACGTGGACCACGGCAAGACGACATTAACTGCCGCATTAACCAAA
>JAISHT010000030.1 GCA_031262415.1 Elusimicrobiota bacterium
TGATAAACAAAATGATATCGTTTACACCAATTATAGACGCTATCTGCAAGATGCGCCAAATGACAAATATATTTTGCCTATTACCGATAAGATTATCGGAAATAAAGGGCATAATTTTATAGTAGCAAAACTTATTGGGGTGCATTTTAGCCCGCAAGATAGGTATCCAGCCTCTTGGGATATTAAAAAACCATCGCTTCTGGGTAAAAATTTGGCTCCATCTAAATCAAATGCCACAGCTGCGCTAAATTCTTATGATAATGCTATGGCTTATAACACCTCAATAATAGCTAGTATGATGCGTCAAATTAAAAATTCTCCAGAGCCAGGGCTATTTTTCTTTATATCCGATCACGGCTTTTGCCTTTTTGAGGGAGCAGGCTTTAACTCTGGCAATTGCGCCAAAGGTTTCCATATTCCTTTTATAATCTATGCAAATGACGCTTATTTAGCAAATAAAGAACATAAAAGAATGTTCAATAAACTTAAAAATTTCAAAGATGTTTCGCTGACGCAACGCTACTTGTTTGAGACGATTGCATCACTATCAGATATTTCTTACCCTATATCCAATAGTTCTATGGATATAACAAAAATAGAGCCATCAAATATACAGAAAGAAGAACGTGTTGTTAGATATTTAAACGGTACCTTTCATCAATATGCGCAAGCAATAGCTTTGGAAAGCTAGGCAAAAAATGATATTCTATAATTTCCCTATAAAATAGGGCGGTAAGTAAAAATATTGAACAAATAAAATGCGGAACAATTTATGTTAAACGAAATGCTGGGCGAAATGTTAAGTAAAAAATTCAAATGGGTTATAACTGGCGGGGCGGGTTTTATTGGCTCGCATCTGGTTAAGGCTTTGCTTGAAGCGGGCCAGCAAGTTGCCGTGGTGGACAATACCAAAAGCATCAAAGAAAGCGCAATATACCCTCTACTTAGCCAAATAGAATTTATAAATGGCGATATCCGCAGTTTTGATACCCTTAGCAAAGCATTCAATAAAGCCGATTATATTGTGCATTATGCCGCATTGGTATCTGTAGCAGAGTCTATGGAAAAGCCTTTGGAAACTTTTGAAATTAATACACAAGGCACGGCAAATGTGCTTGAGGCCGCCCGCCAAAACAAAGTAAAAAGGGTTGTTTTTGCCTCCTCTAGCGCCGTTTACGGCAATAATCCAAATCCTCCTTACACGGAAGATACTCCGCTTGACCCGCAGTCGCCCTATGCTCAAAGCAAACATTTAGCGACCGAACTTTGCCAAACCTATACCAAAATTTATGGGCTTGAAACTGCTATTTTACGCTACTTTAATGTTTATGGCCCGGGGCAAAATGCAAATTCCCCTTACTCGGCGGCTATTGCCAAATTTATGACGGCTGCGGCCCAAAACAAACCTTTTACTATTGATTGGGACGGCAAGCAAAGCCGTGATTTTATTTATGTATCAGATATTGTCGCCGCCACTTTGCTCGTCGCTTTTAAAGGCGAGGCCGGCGGGGTTTATAATGCGGCAAGCGGCCGCACGCATACTCTGCTTGAACTTACCTCCGCAATTAACAAATTAAGCGGCCTTAAGTTGCCGCCTATTTTCCGCCCAAAACGAGCAGGCGATGTCAAAACTTCATCTGCCGATACTACTAAACTGCAAGCGCTTGGCTTTAAGCCAAGGTTTTCGCTGGAAGAAGGCCTAAGCGCAATGTGGCAAATTATAAAAAAGGCCTAATGGGTTAAAAATTAATATGGGTTTAATATTTTTCATACTTGATACTATTGCATTTTTACTAATTCTTCTAATTTCCTTAGTTTTAAGGAGGCTAGGCGATGTAAACACCGCTTTTTATTTGGCAAATATGGCGGCCTTTTTGCCGGTATTTTTAATAACATCTTTTATGCTTTGGGTTTTGGATTTTTACGATACAAAAAATATCCGCCACGGCGGCATTCCATATAAATATCTATTGACGGCTTTTCTTATTTCTCTAGCTTTATCAGTGGGCTTTTTATATTTTATTATCCCGTTTTTTAGTCTATTGTCGCCCAAAACAATTCTTTTGATTGTATTTGTTCTCTACGCAATTTATATAGCTTTAAGCCGCAAATACTACCACCGCATACACTTTGCAGAAAATAATGTTATAGTATTTGGCAAAAGCAAAACTATAGACGCTATTTTGGAAGAATTGCATAAATCCAATGCTTATAATATTATCGCTTACGAAGAAACTATTGATAAAACCAAAAGATACCCCACTAAGGATTTGGACCTTGTTATCGTGGACCACGCTCTCTTTAGTCGTGACCCAGATGCTTGGCCTTTTATAGCCAAAAACTTTATATCAAAGGGCATCACTTTAGATACTGATTTTAATGTATACGAAAATTTGCTAGGCCGAATTTCGCGCGAAAGTGTGGACGACGGTATGTGGGTTATGCGCGGTATCGGCGTGCAACGCAAAAGCCGTGTGTATGATTTAACTAAAAGATTTATGGATTTGTTTTTTGCCTGCTTGCTGCTGCCGTTTGCCTTGCCGCTTGGGCTAGTTTTATATTGCCTTATTCGCTTTATTGATGGATACCCGCCGTTTTTTATACAAAAAAGAGTCGGCTATCTTGAAAAGCCAATAAGATTATATAAATTTCGCACTATAAGGCCGGGCGGCACTACACGCCACATAACCAAAACGGGCAAAATACTGCGCCGCTTCCGCCTAGACGAATTACCGCAGCTTATAAATGTTTTAAATGGGGATTTATCTTTTGTAGGCCCAAGAGCTATTTGGATTAAAGAACATAATCTTTTAGCGCAGCATATAGCAAATCACCAAATACGCACTGTTGTAAAGCCCGGCATTACGGGCTGGGCGCAATTAAACTTTAAAGCGCCGCCAACTTACCACAATCTCAAACGAGATAACGGCCAAGCCGCCCAAATCGCCGAGGACTTTGACGCAGGCTTTATGCGTTTTTCTTATGATGTTTGGTATATAAAAAATGCCTCCGCCCTGCTTGATTTAGCTATTTTAATTAAAACTGCAAGACGGGTTTTTATAAAGTATAAAAATGAAGTCTAAACTCATAGCCATATTTGTTTTTTTACAACTTGCCGCATGGTGCGCGGCGGCTAGCTTCCCTCTTTGTATGTACGGCGTAAATAGAACGCAAGATTTAAAAACCATAAAAGACGCTGGCTTTAATTGCTTTCAAACATATAAGCAAGACCCAAAACTTATGTCCGCCTTAGCCAAAGAGGCGCAAAAACAAAACTTACAAATTGTTTTTTATCCCCAACCCTTGCTTAAAGCAGGCAACGAAGAAATGCTTAAAGCGGCGCAAAATTGGCCTGTCCTAGCTTGGTATATATATGACGAGCCAGATGTTGCTAGTGCCGCCCCAATTGCCATTGCCGCTTTAAATGCAAAGGTAAAAGCTGCATTACCAAGTCATCAAACAGCGCTTGTTATTGGGCAAGGCAAAACAAAAAACAATTATTATGCCTTGGCTGATATTTTAATGGTAGATTGGTATCCCGTGCCGCATTTGCCGTTAATTTCTTTTGGCGAGCAGGTTGCTTTAGCTCGTCAAGGCTTAAAGAAGAATAAGGCGCAAAATAAACCGCTTTGGGCCGTATTACAAATTTTTGATTGGAAGGAATACAAACAATATCGCCCTGATGATGATAGAATAGGCCGCTTTCCAACAGAAACAGAAATCCGCTTTATGGCTTATGATGCTATTTTCAACGGGGCTAATGGCTTGTTTTATTTTATTTTTACTTCTAACGGCCTGCCACTACCAAAAGCTAAGCCGCAAAACTGGGCGGAAATTAAGGATATAAACTTAGAACTTTCCAAAATAAGCCCTTTTTTTAGCGACGGCAAACGCATAAAAAACCCCGTAAGGCTAAGTAGCCCGCTTAAAGCTATGACTTGGCAACTAGAAGGCACAGCCAG
>JAISHT010000032.1 GCA_031262415.1 Elusimicrobiota bacterium
TACGCCTTGGGGCGCGCCAATAGCTTTTATGTTTGTTCTACTAGGCGCAATTCGTTTAGCTAAATTTAACGCCATGGCGCACGAGGGCAAAGGCTCAAAACAATATTTTTCCGGCTTGCCAACGCCTGCGGCCGCAGCTGTTTTGGTTTCTTTTGCCTTGTCTTATAATATTTTTGCTTTTGACGCTAACGGGCGTATAATGCCTTTTATGTCAACTTACTTGCCGCTTATTTCTAATTTGATTTCATTTATTACCGTGGGGCTAGCTTTGCTTATGGTTTCAAATATTCCTTACGCCGCTTTTAAAGGCGCGCGTAAAGGCGGCAAAAGGCGCATATCGCTTATGCACCTTGTTTTGGTTGCTATTGTGCTTGCGCTTTTATTTAAATATCCGCAAGATGTGGTTTTTATAGTTTTTGGTTCTTATGCTTTAATTGGGGTTATTATGACTTTATTTAGAGCGTTTAAAAACCTTGGGGCAAATAAAAAACATTAGTTGTTTTTATTCTTTTTATTCTTTTTATTTTCGGTAAGTTTTAGCGCAACTTGTTTTGTAAAGCCATTACCTTCAGACGAGGTAATGGCTTTTAAATTTTTACTAGCTTCAGTATTATCGCCTGCTCGTTTATTTGCAAGGAATTTAATAAAATTAGCTAGCTGGCTTTGCGGTTTATCTTTTAGATAATTATTTGCAATTTCTAATGCTTCGGCTTGATAATCTTCATCGTAAGCAAGCCACAGTCCACGTAAAAGCAAAATATCGTTGCGGGTTTTATCCATTTGAGAGGCTAGTTTTATTGTATCAAAAGCCTTTTTCTCTTCGCCCTGCGCCTTATAAATTTTGGCAATTAAAAAAATTATATCGGCCGTTTCGCCAAAAGAGGCCGCCTCCTGCGCAAGGGACAAGGCTTTATTATAATCATTAGCCATAAACTTGCTAAGCGCATAATCGTAATAAACCAAGCCGTTTGTTTCGCCTTTATTGTTTATATATTCTTCAAATAAATCAGACGCGCGGATTGATAAACCCTCCGATAAATAGGCTCTAGCCAAACCTAGTTTAGCGGGATTATTATCTTTATCAAGCTTCAAAATATTTTTATAGACTTCAACCGCTTTATCTGTTAACTCGCCGACGACATAAATATCTGCAAGAGCAAGATTAAGGTCAATATCTTTTGGATAAAACTCTCTAGCCTCAGAATAGGTAAGCAAAGCCTTATCATAATCTCCACGGTTTTTATAAGCATTGCCAAGGAGCAAGTAAATCCTTTTTAAACGGCGTTTTGGAGCGTTTATATTCCTAGTGAAAAATTCTTCTGATAGTTCTATAACCGTATCATAATCGCCTTTGCTAGAAGCCTCTCGCACGGCGGCAATTGTTGCTTTCTGCTCGGCTCTACCGCCTAGTCCCAAAAAAGAATAAGCCTGAGCGGTAGGCAAAAATGTTAATAATAAAAATAAAAGAATAGTTTTATTTAAGCACATAATCTATCCCAAATAAAAGCAAATTTTCCTTCATAGGGCCAAGGGCGTCAAAAGCCGTTTTTGCGCCTATTTCCATGGCTCGCTCAGCCTCGGAGGTTTGCATAACATTAATATCGCCAACCCGGGCGGAAATTAAGAAATTTGCCTGCTTTTCTGACGATTCCATAAGCACTGCGCCGCGCAAATCGCCTGTTCGCACAATATATCCCAAAATTGTGGAAGGCACGGTTTTAGAATAATCCGGCAAGGCAAAAACGGCCAAAGTCCACTGCGCCCCCATTTCTTTTATCAAATCTATCGGCATATAATCTACAACGCCGCCGTCAACTAAATAACGCTGACGATATTGGACCGGGGCAAAAATGCCCGGCAAATTCATACTAGCCCGCACGCCTAGCGCAACGGGGCCGCTGTTAAAAACAACCCGCTCGCCCGTTTTAATATCGGCCGAGGCGCAAGCAAAAGGTATGGGCAAATCCTCATAATAAAGGCCGCCGAGTTCGTCGGAAATAAAATCTTCAAACTTTTCGGAAGAAAAAAGACTGTTTTTAAAAACATATTTTATTACGCCAACAAAGGTAAGGTCTTTTGAAAGGTAAGAAAGGCGAGGGTTTTGAGCAAAATGCATTAAACGCTCTTGCGGAACATCTGCGGCAAAAAACGAGCCTACTATGCAGCCCATAGAAGTGCCAGCCATATAATCAATAGGCAGGCCGCTTTCCCGTAAAACTTCTACAACGCCGATATGCGAAAATCCCCTAGTGCCGCCGGCCGAAAACGCCACGCCGACTTTAGGGCGTTCATTTTTGGGTAGAGTAGTAAACTCCCGCCACAAAAAATCCCTTAAAATTTCATCTTCCTCGGTATTAAAAGCAAAAGCGCAGGAGGTTGCTAAAGAAAATATTAATACCAGCCAGACGAGTTTAAACTTCATATTTATTCACGGATATCTTGGCCGACGGCAAGCTCTAAATCCGCCACGGCAAGCATATGCTGCTTTATGGCTTCCAAATATCCAACCCCCGCTTTATAAAAATAATCAAAAGTTTTAAAGATATCTTCTTTAGCCATAGTTGAAGTATCAAGGCGGTTTAATTCTTTATTGATAGCGTCCCAAGTTTCTATCCTTGCAGGGGCTTCTTGCTGCCAAAAAGTGAGTTTATTAAAAGCATTGGTAACTTCAAGGCGTATGGTATCTTCAATAGCTGCCCGCTTTAAAACGGTTTGGCGCTGCTCCGCCCGCTTTTGCCTAAGCTGGGTGCCATAGTTATAGCCAATAGGCAATTTTAAGGCTAGAGTAAGTTGGAAATTTTCATCGTCTAAATCATCATAGCCCTGGCGGTCGTAACTTGCGCCAAGCATAATATCGGGATAGCGACGGGCTAGAGATAATTTAACGGCTATATTATCCATTTCTAATTTATAAAGCGCGCTTTTAAGCTCGGGGCGAAATTCCATGGCCCATAAAGTAGCTTTAGCTAAGTCAACATTTACGGGGATATAATCAAAATCCCCAGTTATAAATATTTTTGAATCCGCCTCTTTATTTAAAGTTTGCACAAGTTTTAGACGGGCGGCTTCAAGATCTCTATTGACGGAGTTGATTTCGCTTTTAAGCGTAGACTGCTCCGCCTTAACCATAACCCGCTCCCATTGTTTTAACTGGGCCTTAGATATAATTGCATCGGTGCGTTTATAAGCGTCTTTAATAAGGGCTAATTTTTGCTGCAAAAATAAATAATTAAAAAAAGCTTCCTTTACATTATAAATGACGGAAGATTTTACAGCTTCGTAGCGGCTCATGGCTTCTTTAAGGCCGGCATTTGCCATACTTACCGTGCTAGAAGTGCGCCCGCCGGTGTAAAGATATTGCGTAGCTAAAACGCCAACGCCGTAAAAAAGCTCGCTATTTTTATGGTCATTATTCTCTTCTAAAAATCTAAGGCCGAAACTTTCTGGCAATACTGTTGGGGAATCAAGATTATAAGCCGTTGCGCCAGCGTTAACGCTAATTTGCGGCAAATATAACATTTTAGATTCTTTTAAACGCTGCTCGGCAATAACGACATCTTGCTCTGTTAGAAGAAGCTCGTAATTATTTTCAAGCGCAAGCCTTATTGCATTTTCAAGCGACATTGGGTCTTTAGCGTCGGTAGAATATTTTATCCTATACTGCTGCGCAAATAGAAATGGCGAGGAAAGCAAAGCAAAAATACAAATAAAAGTTAGTTTTTTCTTCATTTATGCCGCCTTATTATTTTCATTTAATTTGTTTTCAACAATGTCCATCATGGCGTTAAATTCTTTTTCCAGCCCGCGCATAGAATCGCCTTGACGAAGTTTAATACGGGTAGAAAACTTGCCGGAAGCGACATCTTTAAATGCAACCTCAAAGCGATATAGCGGCCCGGCTACTTTATTACTTAATACAGCAGCAGCCAAAGTTAAAATAGCTAGCGAAACCAAAATCAAAATACCAAAAAGCAAAAATACGCCGGCCCCCTTTTCAAAGAAAACATGGAGCAATACCGGGTGCCTTGCAAAAACATCTTCGGCCAGAGAAAGAAAACCAAAAGAAGTTAAGGAAATGCCAAATAAAAAAGAGAACAAAACTAGCGCAATAATTTTTAATTGCATTCCTTTTTTGATAAATATTATCTTGCGTTGAAAGCGGCTTTGATTTTGTTCATCCGCTTGCGGCTTTGTATTTTTTGACGTCATAAAAACTCCCATTTGGCTTAGAAAGCGAAAGTATACTTCAACTGCGCAACCCGCTCCGCCTTATGATTAAAATCTCTAATAGCAAAATCTAAATTAAAGAAATCCGCTAAATAAATCTTTACGCCGCTATTTAAGCGTGATTCCTTAAGAGTGCGGATATTATCCCACTCAAACATAAACTGAAAAATATCAAATATTGTATACCCAGCCGAAACAAAACCTGCAAAAGTATCAAATTCAAACCCGTTTACAGTCATGTTTATGCCTGAATTTAAAATAAAGCCAGGGAAAAACAATTCTTTAGTAAAAGCCATATAAAGACCACGAGCAATTTGCTCATACTTATTATCATAATGATTATACTTAAAACCCTGATTGTCAAAACCTATGGCAATAGCGGGAAAATTATTTGTACCATCGTAAATTCTAAATTTTAATTGTAAAGCTGGGATAAGCACTTTTATATCTTCGTCATTTGTGCCTATAAGATGCTCTAAGGTAAAAGATGCGCCTATACTAAAGCGATTTAAAATAGAAAAATCAAAATAAGTAAGCATGCCGCCGCTATTAAACATACGAGCGGTTATCCCAAGCGTCTTAAGCGGCAAAACTTCAGCCGTTGGAGTATCCATCAAATAAGTATCGCTATGCAATGCGCGAGCTGATACTGGCAAAAGCAGCAAAAATGATAAAAATAAAAATATTAGTTTTTTCATTTTTTAATCAAGGAAATTCCTTGGGTCCTTTATTGACGGTTCAACTATAAGTCTGATATTTTGAAGGCTGTAAGTTTCTTTAGTCGCCATAAAATCATTGCGATCTGCAGGAAATTCAAGCATTACAAGATTATCACCTATTTCTTCCAAATTATAAACCACGCCTTTACGCCACATATCAACCCTTGCGTTGGAATCTTGCTTTTTAGGATCCCAGTGATTTACCAAAACTGCCATACCTTTTCTTAAGTCCGAAGCCTCTGCTTTGCGGGTTTTAAGTATAATATCTTGGGTTTTTATAGTCTCGCCTTGTTTGGGCCCATTTGTAAACTCAGCAACATAATAGCCTTTAGCGTCTGGGCCGCTGATTTTTTCAGCTAAAGAATAGTAAGCGGTGAACCTACCTTCATACATAAATGGCACAAAAACCGAATACATTATTTGACGTTCATAAGAAGCCTTTTGCGATCTTATATAAGGCTCGCTCTCATTTTCTGTTTTTTGTTGCGTTTTATTGCAAGCGGCTAACATAATTACTGCAAAACAAAACATTACTATGGCTGTAAACTTCTTCATATTATCCTCCGTAAATATTATTACCTTTTAAGTCTTGCGCTACTATTAACGGCATT
>JAISHT010000082.1 GCA_031262415.1 Elusimicrobiota bacterium
CGCTACGCGCCTGCATTAGCGTATACCTCGCAAGGGATAAAATTGAAAATAGCTGCAAAATACTTGCAAAAAATTCGTGTCAAATAAAAGTTAAAATTTCCAGGCAAATACTTGCAAAATTGTTTAGCGTTTTTTGCGCTCTTTTACAATTTTTCATACCTTAGTATTCTTTCTGCCCCTCTTCCATCATCATATATATTATCGTAGCTGGTCTAAAAATGCGACCACAACTTTTTGCTTTTGTTCGTCTTCGCATTGCTACGACGCAATAAATTTATTTTTTCTTTTTTTGCAGGGTTTAGTTTTTGGCTCAAGCACGCATAAAATATTTTTCGCAGGGGATTTATCTGGCTCATACTCGCATAAATAATAAAAATTACCCGAGGCTTGGCAACTCGCTTAAAACAAGCTCGGACAATACCAAGCCTATAATGGGTAATTTTTATTATTTAAAAACTCGCTCTTTCAAATCACCAAATAAATCCCCCGCAGGTAGTTTAACGACAAAAAACACCACAATTATATTTATTTGCGCGAGGATAATCTCAGACGGTATTTTAAATAATGCTTGACAATGGGGGGGGGGGGGGGTATTATGGTAAAATTAAGTATAGGCTGTTTATGTTCAATTAAAGGGCATTTAAAAACGGGGAGGCTACAAAATGAATCAAGAAGTTTATTGCGTCGTAGCAACGCGAAGACGAACAAAAAGAAATAAATTAGTAAATAAAAAGAAAGGTTTTACGCTAATAGAGTTATTAGTAGTAGTATTAATAATCGGCATACTTGCCGCTATTGCATTGCCGCAATATAATAAAGCAGTGTTTTCATCTAGAATGAAAGAAGTTGAAGTTACTATGAAAGCTCTAAACACAGCTTGGATGGAATATCAATTAGTCCATGGGCAACTATCTTATCCCACCAATCCAGATGATTTGACATTAACATTACCAGAAGGTTGTACACGAAACCCTATTAGTAGTTGGCTATGGTCGTATAGATGTAAAAATTTTACTATTGGAATCACTGCTCCAGCCTACACTAATAGCCCTCGTCCAATAACTACTACTTTGCATTTTACACCTTCGGTTAATGGTATCTCCGTACACTTTTCTCTTTTTGATGGCATAAATTTTTTATGTCGTAATAATACCAAAGACTCAAAACCCTATGCTGATTATTGCAATAGAATGGGATATCGTTGGAATTAGGATAAATTACAAATTATTTTAAAATAATAGTTTGGTTTAGTTGCGTTGATTGCGGCGATGGCGGAGGTTTTGGTGATTGCGAAGTATCTTCCTCCAGCGGGATATGGCGTTTAAAGAAGAAGTTTATAGCATGTTCGCCATAACCCTTTTCTATACAGAAAGAAATTATAGTTGCAAAAATAATGCTAAATAAAATTGCAGAGTAAATTATATCTTGCAAAATTTGCCCGCCCGCTATGCCAGATTGCGCTATAAGCGAAGCCAAAACCGCCGTTATAAGCCCTTTTGGCACCATAGCCGAAGCTACGGCAGTATCTAGCCTATTTACCTGTTTATCAAGCGAATAATTGGCAATTGGTATGCGGATAATAAAAATAGCTATTGTAAATAAAAGCCCGCAAAGCATAGAATACGCGCTTGTAATTTGTATTGCAATGCCGATATAAACAAAGAAGAAAGTGCGCAAAACAAAAACAATCTCCCCAAAAAAACTTTTTTCCACTTCGTTGAAGGCTTTGCTCTTTACATGCATAGTAAAACGCTCTATAAATTTAAACCCGCTCATCTTGCGTATAACCTTAATATTGCCAGCCACTATTCCAAAGACAAATGCGCCTATTGCCCCGTCTGAGCCCATAGTTTCGCAAATAGAATATACCACTAAGACAAAAGCTAAAGTAAGAAATATGCTATTTTCAAGTTTTCTTACTTTATTTAAAACCGTAGTCCAAAAAATTGCCGCCGCCGTGCCGACTATCAAAGACACCAAAAAGCTGTATAAAATTTTGGCTACCACCATACTAGGCGCAAAAGCGTCCATTTTTGCCATATGCAGCATAGTTATTGCGCCGACTATGCTTAAAACTCCGTTCATAGTAGTTTCAACAAGCAAAGTTGTGCGGATTTTTTTTGAAATATTTAGCTTTGAAAGCAGCGGTATTATTACGGCAAAGGAATTATCGGCAAGTATACAGCCCAAAATTAAAGAATACGCCCAGTTTAGGCCCAAAACTAATTTGGCTAGCAGCATTATTAAAGCCATAGTCAAAATAAAACTGATTAAAGTTAAACGCGTGCCTTGCGCCCAAGTATTGCGAATGTGCGATATTCTTATGCCTAGCCCACTTTCAAACAAAATAACTATTAGGAGTATCCTTGTAAAAACTTGATCCACCATACCAAAATCTGACGGATTGACTATATTTAAAACTGGGCCAATAATTATGCCAAGCAACATTAGCGGTAAAACCTCTGGTATGCGGGTTTTAACGAACATTACAGAAAATAAATGGGCCAGAAAAATAAAGATGGCCAGCGATATTATTATGCCTTCCATATCTATATATAATAGAATTTAGCGGGCTTTTATGCAATTTATTTGTTGTTAAGGTTCGGGTTTATTTATTTTGAGCCGCTCAAAAGCAATGCGCCTTGCTAAGCTATATTGTAATAAGCATTTTTTTATATTAATATATAGAATATGAAACGCAGTCTTCTTGCAGCGGTGTGCTGTTTATTTATTACTCTTGCTTACGCCGAGCAGCCAAAACCTATTATAGTGGAAGGCCGCTACTCGCCGTCGTCTTATAGCTTGCAACCTGCGGAAACTTTACAAACCGAGGCTGAGCTTGCCTCTAGCCTTACAGAAATAAACGAAGCTTTTGAAAACAAAGATTATAATAGCGTTATAAAACTTGGCCACGAACTTTTGGAAAAAGGCTTTGAAGACCCTAACTTAGATACCGCTCTAGCCCGAGCTTACGAAGACAGCGGCAAACTTGACGACGCTCTCTATTACGCCCGCCAAGCTATTGCTAAAAGGCCTTCTAATGTGGAGGCTTATACAACAAGAGCTAATATATACTTTCAAAAAGGCGATATGCTTAGAGCTAGAGAAGATATTGACACCGCCTTAAAACTTAACCCCAAATCCACCAGAGCGCAAGAAATGCGCAGCAAAATATATAACGACGCTTCATCTTCCCGCGTCCGCAAGACAAAGCAAAAAAGTAAAGGAATGCCGCCTTGGTTTTTTGTTTATGTTTTATGCGTTTTAGCTGTTGTCGCATTCTATATCTTTTTGCGTTTTCACAAGGCAAAACAAGGCGCGCTTGAAGAAAAGGGCCGCAGCCTAAAAGAAGTTAATATAAAAGAGCAATACAAATTTATCCGCCCTATTGGCGAAGGCGGTATGGGTAAAGTTTACGAGGCTTACGACAATGTTTTAAAGCGTAAAGTGGCCGTTAAACGCATACGCCCCGAACTCTTAAAAAGCCGTTATGTAAGGGAGCAATTTTTGGCGGAAGCCAGAACAGTGGCTATGCTACGCAACCCGCATATTGTTGAAATTTATACCGTTATTGAAACCAAAAACAGCCTATATCTTGTTTTTGAATATGTTGAGGGCCAAACGTTGGAAACAAGGCTTGATATAGACGGCTATATTCTTTTCCCAGAAGTTAAAGGGATTTTTGACGCCGTGTGCAAAGGGCTAAGCTATGCGCATTCCCATAACATTATCCATTGCGATTTAAAGCCCGGTAATATTATGATTTCGGATACCGGCATTGCTAAAGTTATGGATTTTGGCGTAGCCAAACGCGTGCCCGAGGGCGGAGGCGTGGACCCAACTACAATAGCCGGCACGCCGGCCTATATGTCGCCAGAGCAGCAAAAAGGTTTTATGACAAAGCAATCCGATATATACTCTTTGGCGGTTTGTTTATACGAGTCCTTAGTTGGGCAAGTGCCGTGGAGCGTTAAAGGCTATGACTTGGCAACAAAAAAGATTGTTTTGCCTTCCGATATTTCCCCAACAATCCCGACGGAAATTGATTATTTGATAGAAACTTCCTTAAACGAGGACCCTGCTCTGCGCATTCAAACGGTTGATGAGTTTAATGACATTTTGCAAAATGCCAGAAATTTTAAAAAACAAAATTAAAATAACCTTTAATTATTTTAAAATGTTAAAATTATTTAGGCAGCAGTTTTAAACTTTTTTGGAGGCTTTGCCGTGCAAAAAGCTTATATAATAAAAAATGGCAAGATAACGCAAGATGAAAAACTCTCTGCGGCTGATTGCGATATTTTGCTTTTTGTTGACCCTACGGCCAGCGAGCAAAAATATCTAACCGACGAGCTAAATATTGACGAGCATACCCTCGCCTCCGCCCTTGACCCTGAAGAAATGCCCCGTCTTGAAGCCGAGCCAGATCACACCGCCTTAATTTTAAACAGGCCCCGCAACTACTCCGGCAAGGACCAGCTTGTCTTTAAAGTCGCTTCTATGGGTATGTTTTTATATAAAGACCAGCTTGTTATTGTTATGATGGAAGATATTCCGCTTTTTATCGGTAAAAGATTTAATAATATAACCTCAATACACGATGCTTTCCTTAAAGTAATTTATAATTCAATTGCGCATTACCTAGAGCATTTGCGTGTAATCAATATGATTACAGAGGAAATTGAAGATAAAATGACGGAATCTGTAGATAATAAATACCTTTTAAATCTTTTTAGCTTAGAAAAAAGCTTAGTTTATTATGTAAGCGCAATTACGGCAAACGGCTTTGTTTTTGAGAAACTACGCAACTCGGCCGTGCGTGTTGGCCTTGATGAAAATAGCCGTGAAGTTTTGGAAGATATTATTGTTGAAAATATACAATCCCAAAAACAGGCGGAAATTTACTCAAACATTTTAGCCAACTTAATGGACGCAAGAGCCTCTATTGTAAACAATAATTTAAACCAGCTTATGAAGCGTTTAAACGCCATAACAATTTGGATTATGGTGCCAACATTTATTGTAAGCGCATTTTCTATGAACGTAGCAATACCTATGCAACGCCACCCAAATGCTTTTTGGATGGTTATGGGTTTTGCCTTCCTCTCAGTTTGGTTAACTATAATTTATTGGAAGCACCGCCGCTGGTAGACGCAGTTAATTTTACTTGCCTTAATTCTTAGCAAATTTAAAACGCATCTTGGGCCTTTAAGCCCGTGGGTGCGATTTTTTATACTTCTCTTTAATATCGGCTACATTTGTGTGCGTGTATATTTGCGTGGTATTTAAATTTTCATGCCCTAACATTTCTTGAAGAGAGCGTAAATCCGCCCCGCCTTTTAATAAATGCGAGGCAAAAGTATGACGAAAGAGATGCGGATACACAGGCCGCATAATGCCGGCAAGTTTGCCAAGGGCTTCAATATCTTTCCAAACAGTAATGCGGCTTACTTTTTTGCCGTCTCGGTTCAAAAAAACTTCACTGGCGGTTTCTTTTGCGGCAAATTTGGCTTCCCTTTGCGCTAGATAATTAGACAAAACAGCGCAGGTTTCTTTATTTACAGGCACAAAACGTTGCTTGCGGCCTTTGCCAAAAACCAAAACCCAGCCTTCTTTAATATTTAAATTTTCCAGCCTTAAATTGATTAATTCAGATACTCGTATGCCGCTTGCATAAAATAAATAAATAATGGAAAGTGTGCGCCATTCGCTAAAATTGCGTGGCGGAAAGGATAGTAATTTTACAATTTCTTCTTTTGATAATTGCTCTGGCACTTTACGCGCCATTCTTTGCGAGAGGACAAAGCGGGAGGGGTCTTCTTTTATTATGCCCTCTATCATAAGGAATTTATAAAAACCTTTTATGGCTTCCGTCTTTCTAAATACGCTTGAGGGCGCAAGGTCAAGCTCTGTTTTTAAATGGTAGATATAGGTATCAATAAACTCAGGCAATACCCGCTCTAGCGCAGTATTATTTATACGGCAAAATTCTGCAAATTGCTCCACATCGCGCCCGTAAGCTGCCACTGTGTTTCTTGATAGTTGCTTTTCAAAAGAAAGATGATCTTTAAATTCTTCTATAATTACCATATAAAAATTGTATATTTTTTTGCCTTGCTGTTTTTGCTTTTTGTTTTTGAAATTGTTTTTAAACTATATATAATATAAGAAACAGGTTTTATATACCAAATAGAAAGAGGCGTTTATGTACGAAGAAACTTTTAAAATAAAATACCACGAAATGGGCCCCGACGGCAAAGTGCCGCTTTGGGCTTTGCAAAATTACTTCCAAGAAGCCGCGGGTATGGACGCGCATAATCTTTCTTTTGGGTGGGAGGAGCTCAGCCCCCAAGGCGTAGCGTGGATTTTAACTAAAATGCAATTTGTCGTTTTAAAAGAAGTGGACGGCGCGCGTCCGCTTAAAATAAAAACCTGGCATTGCCTATCTGATAAAATACAAAGCAGGAGAGATTTTGTAATTTACGACGATAGCGGAGTAGAGGTTTTAAAAGGCGTAAGCTGGTGGCTTATTTTGGATTTGGCTAAGCGCAAAATAGTCCGCTCCCCAAAAGAATTACTTGAAAAAAATAAAGATAACCCCGCCCCGCTTATGGAGCCTGTGGTTCGCAAAAGCCCATCTTTTGAAGGAGTGGCGCCGCTAACATCAGTTCCTGTTATCGCCCGCTTAGAAGATATTGACCCTAACGACCATGTCAATAATGCGCATTTTTCCGCCTGGGCAATTGCCGCCGCGCCAAAAGAAGTAAGGCAGGCTAGTCGCTTAAAAGAACTTTTTGTAAACTTTAAGGCCGAGGTTAAACTTGATGATAAAATAATCGTCAACACTTACCCTGCCGAGGAAGAGAATACTTACTGGCATATACTTGTAAGGCAAGAAGAGGGCGGGGAAAATAGAGAAATAGCCTCAGTCTACACAGCTTGGCAAGCTAAGTAGCTAAGGCTAAAATCAAATAAAACAAACATAAAAAGTTTTTGCTAAATAGTTGCAAGCAGATACATCAACATCATACCCAAAGCAAAACTTGTTATATTTACAGTAAGCGTCAAACCAAAACTGTCTTTAAAGGTTAGGCGCTTTTTGTTTAGGAAGTAAATAAAAAGCAATTCAAAAACAAAAGCCGCGACCCACAAAAGCGCTTGATTTGGCAAATAGTTTGATAAAATAAACCAATTTACAGGTATAGTTATTAAGTTGGCCGCCGCAACATAAAACAAAACGCTAAGCGACAAACCGCCGATAAAAAGATAAATAAACGCTGTTAATAATTCCAAAATCATAGTTATGCTAAAAGCGGTTAATGTGTAGCTTTTTGGCAAATGATCTTGAGCTTTTGTATCAGGCAAGACTGTAGCTGTAAGGCCGTTTTTACCCACATTTATTTGCACCGTATTTCTAATTTTAGAGGGCGAGGTAAAAACCTGCGTTTCTTTTACGCTACCGTCGGTAAAGCCTATAATAAGTTTTTGAAAAGGCTCAAATTGATATAAAACGCTGTAGCAATAATCTTTGGCGCAAGTCAGTTTTTGCATACCGTATTTGCCAAGGGGAACAGGCGTTAAGCAAGTAGTGTCCGCGCACTGAAACTCTTCGCTTTTGGCTGGGTCAATATCAACAGGCGCAGTATCAACAAAATTAAACTTATAAGTTATTTGCGGCTGCGGCGCAATATCGGCCCAAAGGGGCATAGTGATAAAAAAAGCTGCTAAAATAAAAAATAATTTTTTCATAACTTCACCTAGTTTTATTTGTTTTTTTTGTATTATAAATATTATAGCTTAATGGGAGATAAAAATGGATTTAAAAAAATACGCCGATGTTATGGTCTATGCGCTTAAAGCGGCGCGCCGCGGCGCAAAGTTTAAAGCGGGCGATAATATTTTAATTAGTTTTGACGCCCCCGCCTTGCCGCTTGCCGAAGAAATTTATGCAAAATTAATAGCAGAAAAATTTAATGTAGTAGCCCGCCAAACGCTAAGCGAAAAAATGCAAAAAACTTTTTACGCTAAAGGTAGCGACGCTCAACTTAAATTTCAACCCCCTTGGGAAAAAGTTTTCATAGAAAATTTAAACGGCCTCATTGCGATAATTGCTCCGCAGGATTTAAAAAATCTTAAAGATATTGAACCCAGCCGCATTGCGCTTGCTGCGCTTGCTGGCAAAAGTTTAAGAGAGCTTAGAAATAAGCGAGAAGAGCAAGGCCTGTTTTCTTGGACGCTTTGCAATTACCCGACGGTAGAGCACGCTAAACAGGCGGGTTTAAGTTTAAAGGAGTATCAAGCGCAAGTTGCAAAAGCTTGTTTTTTAAACGAAAAAAACCCCGTCGCTAAATTTGCCGAGGTAACGAGCGAACTTCAGGAAATAGCCAAAACCTTATCTTCTATGCAAATAGAAACTTTAAGAACGCAGTCAAAAGATATGGACTTTGAAATTTTGCTTGGCCAAAACCGCCGTTTTATTAGCGCAAGCGGCAATAATGTGCCTTCTTTTGAAGTTTTTACCTCACCAGATTGGAGAGGAACAAAAGGCATTTATTATAGCGATTTAACTTCATTTCGTAGTGGCAATTATGTAAAGGAAATTAAGCTTGAGTTTAAAGCGGGCCGTGTTATAAAAGCCAGCGCAAAACAAGGGGAAAAATTCCTTAAAAAAATGCTCGCTATGGATAGAGGAGCCGCCCAAATAGGGGAATATTCTCTAACCGATAATAGATTTTCCAAAATAAACCGCTTTATGGCCGATACATTATTTGATGAAAATTACGGCGGTAAATTTGGCAACAGCCATATAGCTTTGGGGGCAAGCTTCAGCGATGCTTACCTCGGCAATATGGCTAAAATGACTAAAGAACTAAAAAAGCAGCTTGGGTTTAATGATTCCGCCCTGCATTGGGATTTAGTCAATACGCAAGATAAACTTGTCACCGCTAAACTTAAAAACGGCAGACGTGTGACAATTTATGAAAAAGGCCGTTTTCTAATATAAAAAAGGAGATGGAAAAATGAGACTTCTGTTAATTAGCAACTCAACAAATTACAAGGAACCTTATTTAGGCTGGTGCACGCCGCTTATTAAAGACTTCCTTAAAAAAGAAAAGAAAAATGTTTTATTTTTGCCTTATGCAGGCCTAAAAATAAGCGGTAAAGACTATCCCGCTAGCTACGACGCTTATGAAGATAGGGTTAAAAAAGCCCTTGCCCCAATAGGTTTAAAAGTAAAGTCTATCCACCACGCAAAAGACCCTGTTAAGGCGGTTAATGAAGCCGAAATTATTATGGTGGGCGGGGGCAATACTTTCCATTTGCTAGCGCAAATCCAAAAAAATAACCTTATTGAGCCTATTAGACGCAAAGTGCGCGAAGGCGCGCCTTATATCGGCTGGAGCGCAGGCTCAAATATGGCTTGCCCCACGCTTTGCACCACCAATGATATGCCAATAATAATGCCGCAAAACTTTAAATGTTTTGATTTGATACCCTTCCAAATTAACCCGCACTATATTGACCCGTATCCGCAAAAAATCAATGACGCTATCCGCCATGGCGGCGAGTCTAGGCAAGATAGAATAGACGAGTTTTTGGTTGTTAACCCACAAATCACCGTCGCAGGTTTGCGCGAAGCGGCCGCTTTATGGGTTGAGGACGGCACAATTACCTTAAAGGGCACGCGCAATTTAAGAGTAATGCGTTATGGCAAAAAGGAGATAGAGTTGAAGCCGGGCAGCGTTTTTGGCTTTGATTTCCAAAAGAAATAAGCCCCTTTTTACCAGCCATAATGCCTTTTTGGGCAAATTATTTAAGAGTTATCCACAAGAAATATTTGTGGATAACTCTTGCTTTTATCGTCGTAAGGGAAACTGTTGATAGCTTTTGCAAGGGGTATTTTTCAGACGTAATTTTGATTTTTCAAAAAGTTATGGTAAAATTTTAAGGTACCCAAAAATTTCAGTTCGCTTTTTGCGCTGTTTTTTATGGCTACCAAATTACCCAAAGGAAGACGCCCTATGCAAAATGATATCCTCGTTAAAGTTATAAAAAGAGACGGCACCACCCAGCCTTTTGAGGCCAAAAAAATAACCCAAGCCATTTTAAAAGCAGGCGAAGCCACGGGCGAATTTGATATAGATACCGCAAAAAAACTTACCATTAGGGTAATAAATATAGTCCAGCAGCTTTATTCCGAAATTATCCCAAGCGTTGAAAATATTCAGGATATTGTTGAAGATGTTTTATTAACTACCAATTATCATAAAACCGCCAAAGCCTATATTTTGTATAGAGACCAACGCGCAAAAGTAAGGGAAATTTCCTCCAAATTTAATGTTGAACTAGTTGACCAATATCTTCAAAAACTTGATTGGCAGGTAAATGAAAACAGCAATATGGGGTATTCTTTGCAAGGTTTAAACAATTATATCTCATCTGAAATCAGCAAAATTTACTGGCTTAATAAAATTTACCCGGAAAATATTAAAAACTTGCATACTTCTGGCGATTTCCATATACACGATTTAGGCCTACTCGGCGCATATTGCGTTGGTTGGGATTTGCAGGATTTGCTTTTAAGCGGTTTTAAGGGCGTTGTTGGTAAAGCTGAGTCCAAGCCGGCAAAGCATTTAAGGACTGCGCTAGGCCAAATAGTAAACTTCTTTTATACTTTGCAGGGCGAAAGCGCAGGCGCGCAGGCATTTTCAAACTTTGATACTTTGCTTGCTCCCTTTATTCACTACGATAACTTGTCTTACAAAGAAGTAAAACAAGCCTTGCAGGAGTTTTTATTTAATGTAAATGTGCCAACCCGTGTTGGTTTCCAAACGCCTTTTACCAATGTTACGATGGATTTAAATGTGCCTTCTTACTATAAAGACCAAGGCGTAATTATTGGCGGACAGGTGCAAAATAAAAAGTATGGCGAGTTTCAAAAAGAGCTTGATATGTTTAACAAAGCTTTCCTTGAGCTTATGCTTGAGGGCGACGCTAAAGGCAGGGTTTTTACCTTCCCCATACCCACTTACAATATCACGAAAGATTTTGACTGGAATAATCCCGAGCTTCAACCGCTTTGGGATATTACCGCCAAATACGGCATACCCTATTTTGCTAATTTTATTAACTCTGATATGAACCCGGAAGACGCGCGCTCAATGTGCTGCCGTTTAAGGATTGATAACCGCGAGCTTAACCGCCGTGGCGGCGGGCTTTTTGGCTCTGCTCCGCTTACAGGCTCAATTGGCGTGGTAACTATTAACTTGCCTAGACTTGGCTATATTTCTTCAACAGAAGAAGAGTTTTTTAAGAATTTGGCCGACCGTATGGAAGCGGCCAAAGTCAGCCTTGAAATTAAACGCAAAGTAATTGAACGCTTTACCGCCGCTAATTTGTATCCGTATATGAGTTTCTATTTGCGCAGCGTAAAACAAAGGTTTAATGAGTATTGGAAGAACCATTTTTCCACCATAGGCCTTATTGGCTTAAACGAGGCCTGCCTTAATTTATTTGGGGAAAATGTGGGCACGGAAAAGGGCCGCGCTTTTGGCGTAAAAGTTATGAACTTTATGCGAGATAAGCTTATTGAATTTCAAAAAGAAACAGGCAATAATTATAACCTTGAAGCTACTCCGGCCGAGGGCACATCATATCGCTTAGCCCGCTTAGATAGGGAAAGATACGCCGATATCATTGTTGCAGATAATGACCAAGCCAATGCCGGCCGTCCGCCGTTTTACACCAATTCCAGCCAACTACCCGTAAATTATACCGACGATATTTTTGAACTATTGGACTTGCAAGACGAAATCCAATCCAAATACACCGGCGGCACGGTTTTACACATCTTTATGGGCGAGAAAATAAAAGATACCGAGGCTCTAAAAAAGTTCATTAAAAAGGTTTGCAGCGGATATCAGTTGCCTTATTTTTCCATAACGCCGACATTTAGCGTCTGCCCAAAATGCGGATACATTGAAGGCGAACATTTTGAATGCCCAAAATGTAAAGCAGAAAAAGTGGAAGAGATTGAAAAGCAAATCGCTCTGTTAGAAGAGCAATTGTATAGTAAGTAAATAAATTTTGAAGTATTTGTAAATACTTTTTAAGACCCATAAAAAAATTGGGCCTTGTTAGGGCAAAAATAATTTGCCAAAATAATTAAATGTAAGACGCAGGAGGATAACAAAATGACAGCGCAAGAAATAAAAAATATTGAAACCAGAATCTCCGAATTAAAAACCGCAAAAAATGCCGCCAAAGGCACAAATTGCGAAGTATACTCTAGAGTAGTCGGCTATCTTCGCCCGGTAATGATGTGGAACAAGGGCAAAAAAGAAGAATACTCAATGCGCAAAAACATTAAAATGTGCAATTGCGATTAATCTAAAATCAAACAATAAGTAAAGTAGCAACTAGCAGTAAAACAAATAAGTAAATAAGTAAAATAGTACAAAATCAGGTAGGTGTTATAAGTGAAAATAGGCGGACTTTTAAAATTCTCCATGATTGACTTCCCGGGCAATATCTCTGCCATAGTCTTCACGCAAGGCTGCAACCTGCGTTGCGTCTATTGCCATAACCCCGAGCTTATTGGGCCTGCGCCCTTGGGCGAGCAAGTTTATGAAGAGGCCGATATTTTGGACTATTTAGAAAAACGCCGCGGTTGCCTTGACGGCGTTGTTATAACCGGCGGCGAGCCTACTATGCAGGCAGATTTGCCTGCTTTTGCCCGCAAGTTAAAAGCCATGGGCTACTTGGTAAAACTTGATACCAACGGCACAAACCCCGTCGTGCTGGAAGAGTTGATAAGAGAAAACTTAGTTGATTTTATCGCCATGGATATTAAAGCGCCGTTTGAAAAGTTTGAAATACTTTGCGGCGTTAAGCCAGATACTGCCGCAATACTTCGTAGCATCGCCTTAATTGCCCACAGCGGCCTTAAATACGAGTTTAGGACTACTTATGACACAACAGTGCTAAACGACGCCGATATTGCCGCTATGCGGGCTATGGCGCCGGGGAATTACCGTGTGCAAGAATGCAACCCAGTGCCGCTAGCGGGCGCAAAGCCGACTTTAAAACTTATGCAGCAACCCGCCCTCTAATTTTTTATTTTTGATCGTCTGCGTAATATCGTCAAGAAATCACCACAGAGGGATACTTAAATGACACGGCAACAGCAATGATAAACTAAAAAAACACAAGGGTTGCGTTTGTTTGGACAAGGATAATCTTAGACGGTATTTTAAATAATGCTT
>JAISHT010000127.1 GCA_031262415.1 Elusimicrobiota bacterium
CCCACAGCTCAAATCCAAGTTGTCCAAAAGTCTCATATGTATTGATGTCTAACAAATTCCTGACAAGGGGTGGGGGTATTATGTTAAAATTAAGTATAGGCTGTTTATGCCTAATTAAAGGGCATATAAAAACTGGGAGGCTACAAAATGAAATGTAATAAAAGTAAAAAGAAGGGTTTTACTCTAATAGAGTTATTGGTGGTAGTATTAATCATCGGCATACTCGCCGCTATTGCGCTGCCGCAATATCAAGTCGCAGTTCTTAAATCAAAAATTACAAAACTTATACCACTTGCTACGGCTTTGTATGACGCTGAGGAAAGACACCGTCTTGCAACTGGCGATTACACCGCTGATTTTGAAAAGCTAGATATTAGCATTCCTTCCGATCATCGTTCTTGTGCAATAGCTGCGACATCTGGCTTTTGTGTTTATGACTGGGGCAGAGTGGGTCTGTTTGATGGCCCCACAAATGCTCAGGTACAAGCTGGGAGTGAGATAGCGTATGTGAAGTTTTTTCAACCGCTTACTAGCATTTCTGCTAAAAAAGGGGATACTTTTTGCTGGGCAAATCCAGATAACAATATAGCAAAGAAGGTTTGCCAAATTCTTGGTGGGGTGCAAACTGCAAGTTCCTCTACTTGGATTCGTTATAAAATCCAGTAAGTTATTGTGTGCAAGAAGCAAAACAATTTCTTTGCACTGTTGAATTCTTTTCAAGAAGAATCTTGCTTTAGGCAAAAGATATTTCTTTCGCTTTTACAATTGCGCTAAAAAGTTAGTTTGGCTAATATTTTGAAGTTTTGGCGCAAAGCGGAGGACTATCTTGTTTAAAAAGACTTTCCCCCCCTACAATTTAATACCCAAAACGGCGTATTTTGCGCAAAAAAGGCCTTATTTAAGGCTTTTGGGCCAACTCCGCTGGCCAAGGTATTCAAACAAAAACAAATTAAAAACAAAAGGCTTTTTGATTATTTTTGCCTTTTTACGACGATGGTTTTTGTCAAAACAAGGCGTTTTGTTGTAAAAAAATGTTTTCACATGAAAACTTTTGTTTCCCCGCACTCGTTTCCTCACTCCGCCTTTTTATCCAAAAAATAAACCCCTGCAAAATTTTTGACAGGGGTTTAAAGCGTTTAGCCTTTAGTTAGATAAAAACAGTTTTTAAAGTATTCTGTTTTTTAATCTTTCGGCAAACATATCAAGCTCGTCAAAAGAATTATAATGCAATACCAACACGCCTTTGTTTGCTTTTGCGCCCTGGCGAAGCTCCACCTTTGCGCCCAAAGCCTCTTGCAGGGATTGTTCAAAAGCCTTAGTGTCCGGCGATTTAGCCTTTTTGGTTTTTGTAGCGGGCGACATTATCAGCCTTGCGCTGTTTTCCGCTTGGCGGACCGACATTTTTGTGGCCAAAATCTTTTTAAATAAAATATCCCTTTTCTGTTCGTCAGATATCATTAATAAAGCCCGGCCGTGGCCTTCAGATATAGAGCCGTTTTGCAAGGCTTTTTGCATTTCCATAGAAAGAGTTAAAAGCCTTAAAGTATTGGAAATAGCTGCCTTTGATTTACCGCAAAAATCGGCGAGTTCGTTTTGGGAAATCATAAACTTTTGCACCAAACTTTTATAGCCCAAAGCGGTTTCTATGGGGTTAAGGTCTTCCCTTTGGATATTTTCAATAAGGGCCAAAGCGCACATTTGTTTGTCGTCTAATTTAGTGTGTATTATGGCCTCAATTTCTCCCAAGCCGGCAAGCTGCGCCGCTCTAAAACGTCTTTCGCCAACAACAATTTCATATTTATCTAGCCCAGTATCATATACGACGACAATAGGCTGCGTAAGGCCGTGTTGTTTTATGGAGGAAGCAAGTTCTTTTAAGCTTTCCTCATTAAAGGTTTTGCGCGGTTGGTATCTATTTGGGATAATTTTATCTACCCCTATTTTTTGAATAGCCACCCCACCGTTATTTGCGCCGTCATTGTTTAAAGCTTCGCCACCCAAAAGGGCATCAAGGCCTTTGCCTAAAGCTTGTCTCATATATTATTAACCTCCAAAGTCAAAGCCAGCGCCTTGCGTGGCGGGATATTTGTAATTTTCAAAATCTTGCGGATTTGCGCCCCTGCGGCAGAGGAATTCTATTGCTAAATCAATATAAGCTCTGCTGCCGCGGCAGGCGGGGTCGTATTCAAAAATACTCTGGCCGAAGCTCGGCGCCTCTGCTAGGCGGACATTGCGTGGAATGGGAGTTTTGTAAACACTTTTACCATAAAATTTGGAAATTTCGTCTTTAACTTGATTGGCAAGGTTCATTCTTGCATCAAACATAGTTAAAATGCCTCCGTCCACCTTAAGATGTGGGCTTAAAAACTGCTTTACTTTGCCAGTTGTGTTGATAAAATGGGCAAGGCCTTCCATGGCATAATACTCGCACTGTATAGGGGTTATTACGCTATCGGCCGCCACAAGGGCATTTATGGTTAAAAGACTAAGCGACGGCGGGCAGTCTATTATTATAAAGTCATACATCTTCTTTATATTTGAAAGCAGCTCTTTTAAAACCTTTTCCCTACCGTTAACATTAACAAGTTCAACTTCTGCGCCGGCAAGGTCTTTGCTGGCGGGTAAAAGGTCCAAAAACTCCTGGCTTGTTTGACGAATAACATCTTTAAAAACAGCCGTTTTTGTAAGAAGGTGGTAAATGGATTTTTCCCCTTCCTTAATACTTACGCCAAGGCCGCTAGAGGCATTGCTTTGCGGGTCAAAATCCACAAGCAAAACTTCCTGCCCTAAACAAGCTAAAGCATATGAAAGATTGACGGAGGTAGTCGTTTTTCCGACCCCGCCTTTTTGATTCGCTACACAGACTATTTCGCCCATTGGTATTATCTCCTATTTCAAATATTTAATATAAAAAAAAGAAAGAAGTCAAGAGGCTGTAAAAATAAAGCAAGGGGTTAAGCGGAGGTGTTGCGCAAAAGAGGGGGTAGTTTTCACATGAAAACTTTTTAAATATTTTGAAATATTTGGACAAACCAAAAAGCCATTGAAACAAGATGGCAGCGAGGCAGTTTTCACATGAAAACTGCTAAGGAAAAAAGAGAGAAAAGAGGGGGAAAATCCATCAAAAACGCCTAAGAAAAGCGGCTAAAATAAAAATAGCCCCGTCCAAAACAGGGCTATAAAAAACTATAATTATTAAAAAACAACAGCCTTTGCGGTGGGCTTTAAAACGGCCCTTACTTTATTATCTTCATACGGCTTAGCGGCCAATGCAAAAACCACGCCTTGCCCTTTATATTCTTTTCAGGCACTGGGCCCCAAAAGCGGGAATCGCAGGAAAAATCCCTATTGTCTCCCATCGCCAAATAACTGCCTTGCGGCACAACTACAGGCCCAAAATAATCTCTTAAATAAAGGCCGGCATACTTTTCCAGTTCTCTATTTTCCCAAAGCTCTTGGTATTCTTCTTGCGTAGCGGGTATCTCAATTTCTTCGCGGGGGTGCTCGTCATAAATGGCGTACTCTTCCGCAGGCAAAGGCTGCCCGTTAATAAAAACCTGTTTGTTTTTAACTTCTACAGTTTCCCCGGGCAGGCCAATAACCCGTTTAACAAAATCACGGCCGTATTGCGGCTCCCCACAGTTTACTTGCTCTTTTGTTTCGGCAGGAAAGGCAAAAACAATAATATCACCCCTTTTTATGGGGTTAAATTTTATAATTTTTTTGTCCATCAAAGGCAGACGTATACCATAGGTTATTTTGTTGACAAAAAGATTGTCGCCCTCAAGCAAAGTATTGCGCATAGAGCCAGAAGGAATGCGGAATGCTTGAGCAAAAAAGAACATAACAAAGGCTGCCACAAAAGCGGCAAAATAAACAGTTTCCGCCCATTCCAAATTAAAGGCAAAAGTCTTTTGAATAGCTTTTTTATCAGCCTTGCCAGCCTTGTAAAACTTATAGGCGGCGTAAGCCAAAGTAGCCGTAATAATTAAGGAAGCGGTTTTAAAAGATAGCCCGCCATTAATCCCGTTTGTTGCCATAAAGTTTAAAATATAAAATACAAGCGCGCCGCCTATTAAGGCAAAAGCAGTGTTCCAAACCGCAAAAACGGCTGTTTTATCAAAAATGTTTTTCTTTTTCAAAAAAATAGATATTTTTGCGAAAATAAAGGCAATTATGCCAATAATTAGTAGTTTTTCTTCCATCATTTCTCCTGCCGCTTTAGGGCTTTTTTATTTAGGTTTGCAAAACGCAGCTTATTAAAAAACACAAAAAAAGGCCATATAAAGGGTATTTTCTCTAATAATAATTTTACTTTAAAGGCAAAAATAATTTTGCCGCTAACAGGCTTATTGCCAAAGGGCAGGCCGCCTAAATCTAACCATTGGCGGTAAAGCGCAAACCACTCTGGCAGAGGGTAATTGTTCCAAAATTTATGCTCGCCCATAGCGTGCAAAATAAAGATGTCTTTTGTTTTCGCGGGGCTGCTAAAGGGGTTGGCATTATAGGCTCTTGGTATTTTGGCAACTTTTATATTAAAATGCTGAACGGAAATATTTAAAATGGCTTGATCTATCCACAGCAAATTTGCCGCCAATTTTTTTGTTTGCTCGTAGCACCAAGCCCCAATTTCCTTGTAATTGTGAAGCTTGTCAGAGAGCAGCAAAACGCCGGCATTATAATTTTTAGCGGTCATTTTGTATTTTTTTTGCAGTTTGTAAAAATTTGACGCTACAATATTATCATCTTGAGCCATTGCTAGGCCCGTATTATAGGCTAGCAGGCCTTCAATTTCTTTTAATATAAGCAAATCAATATCCAGCCACAAAACATTTTGGTAAGTATCCAGCATATTAAAGCATTCGTAGCGGGCCATAGTAAGCTCGCTATATCGGCGGAGGGTTTTGATTTTTGACGGGTCAAAAGGCAATTTAAAATTATTAAAAGTTATGGGGCAAATTTTTAGTAAAGTCTCTTTATTTTGCTCGGACAAGTTTTGCGTAAAAACAAAAAACTCCGCCCGCCCAAAAAGCAGGGGGGAGTTTTTTTTAAAACTCAAAAGCGTCGCCGCTAGGGCAAAAGCCATAGAGTCATCGGTAGCCAAAACCACCGCCAAAAATTTTTTTGTGGCTGTCATTTAGAAATTATAACACTTTTGCAAGTATACTAGAAATCTAGCGAAAGGATTTTGGCTTCGTAAGGGGCAAGCTCAAGATAAAACCCTTTGCTTTTTGTTTCTGCGGTCGGCGCGGTTGTTGTTGTTTGCGAAAATTCTTCCCGCACGGTTAACGTATCGCCGGCCGGGCTTTTGCTTATAGGCACGAAACAACGGGACCGTGCGCCGCTATAGTTTATTACCACCGCTTTGCAAGTGTTTTGCTGCGTCCACGACCAAGCTAGAAAGTTTTTATAAGTATCGTCGTTATCGCTAGCTGGGCGGGGAGTTTTTAAAGCCCATTGCCCGCCGTGAAAGCAAGGGTGATTAGTTATAGCAAACAGTTTTTTGTAAAAAGCCAAAACGGCAGGGTCAATATCGCAGCTATTTGGAACATATTGTATTGGCAGGCGGCGTTTTTCCCCAAAAATTTGGGAGAGAGTATAAAGCCTAGAACCCGTTATCGTTGAAACTACAACAGCGGCGGCTTTGGATTTTTCCGGCCCGAAAGCGGTTATAGGGGATTCTTCGTCGTGGTTAGAAATAAAGCGTATAGAGCGTTTTTGATACAAATGCTCGGCGTTTAAATGGCCGGCAATATCTTGCGCATTTGATAATAAAAGCCTATCGTATAAAATTTTATCATAGGTATAATCAAAGCCCATTTCCTGCACTTCCCACTCAAGCCCCCAGTAAACTTCCGCTCCGAAAATAAAGCCCGGGTGTTCGCTACGCACTTTGTTTATGGCTAGAGGCCAAAACTCTTCTTCGGGGGAGGATTCTGTTATATATTTGCCCCAAGTTTCACGGAAGACCTTTTTCATCATCAACATAACCATATCACAGCGCAGTCCGTCGCACATTTTTGCGACTTTTAAAAGCTCGCTAAGTAAAAACTGCCTAGCAGCAGGGTTAAAATGATTGATTTGAACGGTATCTGACCAGGGGGGGAAATGCGGATCGCGCCCGTGGGCAAGCCACTCCCCGTTTTTGGTTTGGAAAAACAGATTTTTATCTTGCGGATCAGATTGCGAGCGGACAAAATATTCAGGGTGCAAGAGCGTTTGGGGGTGATCCTTGGCAAGATGATTTGCGGCAAAATCTAAAAAAAGGTTAATATCAAGATTGTTTAAATTTTCTTTAAATGTAAGTAGCGCCGATTCCCCGCCAAAAACTTCATTGACTTCGTATCCGTAAATAGAATATTGAGAGCCGATAATATCTTCTTTAGAATAATCCGTCACAACTTGTTTGATAGCTTGATTTATGCCAGCGTCTTCGCGCGCAATTTGACGGGAGGCCATACTTTCTTGCCACACGCCCATAAGCCAAACGGCGTCAAAACCAAGCTCCTTAATTTTAAGAAGCACGGACTGCGGAACATCTGCAAGCGTTTTAACTTGCGGCCCAAATTCTTTTTTTATTCTCTTGAACCATGCATGCGCATTAATTTCAAGAACATGCGGATTTGCTCTCATTTTAATACCCCTCAATACCCCTTTAAAATACCCCTACTAAATTTTATATCAGTTTATTTTTAAAAAGTCCAATAAATGTTAGACATCAATACATATGAGACTTT
>JAISHT010000037.1 GCA_031262415.1 Elusimicrobiota bacterium
TAACGGCCCTATTAATTTCGGCATCAATTTTATCTTCTATTTTGCGCCAATAGTTTTGCGTATCGGCGACAACCGAAATAGGCGTATCAAAATGCCTGCTGATTACCAAGGTAATTAAATATTGTATAGATTCAAGCGTTTTGCCTTCTTTACCAATAACTACGGCCGGGTGGTCGCAATCAAAAGTAAGCAAAATGCGTTGATGTTTATTATCCCACCAGGCGTTTAAATTTTCCACCTTAATGTCCATATGTTTCAATACATTTAAAAGGCATTCTTTAGCTTGGGCCATAGGCTCTTTAATATTCTCGGGGATAACGGCATTTTGTATATATTCTGCCGGCAATTTTTGAGGTTCGTTTTCCTTTGGAACTTTGGGCAAATTAGACGGGCGTTCCTCTCTGCCAAAAGCGGCGTATTTCCTGCTGCCGCCGCGTCTAGAATCTCTAGAATCCTTTCTAGGGCCGCGCGGGCCTCTTGCGCCTTTTTGATAGCGGGAGTCTTTTCTTTCTCTCGTTTCTTTTGCGGCTCTGGGTTTAATTGGCGCGCTGTGCTCGGCGTCCCATTTCTTTTCAATGATGTGGACTATAGCCGGCTTGCCGCCTATGCCCAAAAATCCTGCCTTTTCTTCTTGCAAGACTGTTACTTCCACTTGGTCTCTGCGGCGGCCAAGTTCGTTTAAGCCACGTATAATGGCTGTTGCTACATCTTTACCTTCTGACTTGATTTCTCTTCTAGCCATAAATTTTCTCCTAATTAGCTTTTGCAAGCTTTTTCTTTAAAAAGATATTTATTACAAAACTTATACAATTGCTGACGAACCAATACAGCGTAAGCCCAGCAGGGAAGTTTAAGAATAAAACCACCATAAATAGCGGCATCCACTTCATCATCGCCATAGAGGGGTTATCCTTGCCCAAATCAGGCATAGTAAGTTTTTGTTGAACAAACATCATAATACCCATTGCAATGGGCAAAACATAATAAGGATCTTTTGCGGAAAGATCTTGTATCCACAGCGTAAACGGCGCGCCGTGTAAAGCCCAAGATGTTCTTAACGCATTAAACAAAGCTAGGAAGATAGGCAACTGTATAAAAATTGGCAAACAACCGCTAAGCGGATTTGCGCCGTATTTTTTATAAAGAGCCATAACTTCGCGTTGCTGTGTTGCCGGGTCGCCTTTATATTTGGCTTGCAAACGTTGCATTTCCGGCTGTATTTTTTGCATAATAAGCGATGACTTTAGTTGTTTATAAGTAAGCGGGAAAAGTAAGATTTGTATAAGGAAAGTCATCACCACAATAGCCCAGCCATAGTTATGGGTTAGGCCGTAAATCCACTCAAGCAAGTTTCTGGCCCATTTGCCAAACTGCCCAAAAAAACCAAATTGTATTGACCTATCTAGAGTATAGGGCAATTCTATAAGCTCGTTATAATCTTTGGGGCCAAAGTAAAAGTCCGCATCAAAAACTACGCTTTGACCTGCGGGTATTACTGAGGGCAATTTTATATCAAGCTCGGGGCCCATAACGGCTTTTTTACCAAACAAACCAAAGAAAGAATCTTTGTTATAAGTAAATTTTTGCGATACGCCAAGCTCAGCCGCTTTGCCTTGCCAGTTTTTAGGAACAAAAGCAACTAGGAAGTAGCGATTGTCAATACCAGCCCAAGCCCAGTTGTGGCACTCGGCCTCAAGCTTTGCGGGATTTCTTGCAATCTTCTCAGTTATTTTATTTATAGTTGGCTTTTTGCGGCCTTCTTCTTGCACTAAGCAGATGGCCCGCCAGTTTGTGGGGTTTTCGCTCTCTTCGCTTTTTACCGTCGCTAAACCGGGGCCAAAGTTAATGCCAAGTTCAGGTATTTCCAAAGCCTCTTTGGTAGTATTTGTAATACTTAAAGAAAAGCGATTAATGCCGCCCTCTTTATTAACAGAATATTTTTTTACCGCTTTTAGCCCTTTGGCAATTTGAGCTTCAAAGGCCATATCGGCATCTGAGGCATTAATGCGGGTGAAGTTAATATCGGGCAAAGTGGCAAAATAACCTGGGCCCGGGTAGGGCGTTAAGTTAACATCGCCGATAGTATCTTTAAAAACAAAGTCTTTAATAGCTGCGCCTTTTGAGGAAAATGTAATATTTGCCTGGGCGGTTTCAAGCGTAAAGACTGCTTCTTTTTCTTCTGTTTTCTTGGGGGTAGACGCCGCTGTTTTGACTAGTGTAGCCGTTTTTACTGCGGCAGTTTGCGTTGAGGATTGTTGCGTGGTTGCGCTTGCGCTTTGCATTGGCGGAGCTGGCTTTGGGAAGAGGGTTGTATAACCCATATACAGCAAAACGGCCGCCGCTAGCGCTATGAAAAAATTTTTATCCATTGATAACCTCTGGCAATGCATTTATACTTAGGCGCAATTGCTGTAAAAAACAGAGGTCTTAGGGCTACAGACTTTTATGGAACTGGGTCCCATCCTCCCGGATGGAAAGGGTGGCATTTAGACACCCGCTTAATCGCCAGCCACGAACCTTTTATAGATCCGTGTTTATTTATTGCTTCCAAAGCATAAGCCGTGCATGTGGGGTAAAACCTACACACGCCCCTAGGCCCAAGGAAAGGGCGAAGGGTAAAGCTAAATGCCTTTATTGTTAAAAGAAGCAACTTTTTCATTTTAGAAATTTATCTATAAACAGAAGGTAAGGGTAGACGGCTTAAAGGTCCTTGCTGTTCTTCAAAATTTTAGCTTTTTTTGCTACTGCAAGAAAAGCCGCGCAGGCTGTTTGATAATCTTTTATTTTAGCACTGTCTCTTGGTGAAACAATACAATCTGCGCCGTTGACTAATAAATGTCTGTTAAGCCGAAAGACCTCTCTTAAAAGTCTTTTACAGCGGTTGCGGCATACCGCATTGCCTAACTTTTTTGAAACTATTATGCCAATCCGCCCCGGTTTTGGCTGAGGAAGAGGGCTTCCCCCCTGCTCTGCCTTAGTGTGCGGACTAGGCCTGTGCCAAAGAACTAAACCATCGCCGTAAACTTTTGCGCCGTCTGTTAAGATGGCTTTAAAGTCATTTCTTAGATAGATTCTATCGTTCTTAGTCAGGCCGAATTTCTTCACAATTTTATTTGCGAATAAGTTCTTGACGCCCTTTTGCCCTTCTGGCGCTAAGCACTTTTCTACCGCCGGCTGTGGACATTTTTGCCCTAAAACCGATGGTTTTTTTTCTTTTTCTATTATTTGGTCTGTATGTAGGTAACATAGTGATAATATTATATTACATTTTTAGCATTTATTGCTATTTATTCTTAATTTCCAATTAAAATTGTTAAATTAATTAATAAAAAACAACAGTTAAATTTTATCAAATTTTGATATTAATTGATAATTTTGTTGTATAAATTATATAAAATGATTTATAAAGGTAATGTGGCAGATTAAATATTTATTGCTGCTTGCAATTAGTTAAGGAGAATTTATGGCAGATTATAAAGATTATTACAAAATTTTAGGGGTAAACAAAAACGCTAGCGACGGCGATATAAAAAAGGCTTTTAAAACGCAGGCCCGCAAATATCACCCCGATATGCACAAAGAAGCCGATAAGGCTAAAATGACGGAAAAATTTAAAGATATTAATGAGGCTTACGAAGTTCTCTCAGACAAGCAAAAACGCAATATTTACGATCAGGTCGGCAGCGGCGGTTATCAAAATTATGCCCGTGGCGGCGGCGCTGGGGCAGGAGCGGGGGCTTACCGTCAACAAAGCGGCGCTAGTCCATTTAGCGGCGGTTTTGGAGGGGCGTCATATGGTGGCCGTGGCGGAGCAGGGGCGGAGGGCGCAGACGGCTTTTCTTTCC
>JAISHT010000093.1 GCA_031262415.1 Elusimicrobiota bacterium
CATGCTGTGGCCCCATTTGCTCCCACAAGCGAAGCGACTAAAAAAAGGAACGCATCTGATAATATTGCTAGCGAAAACCAGTGCATCAATTTAACAATAGCTATGAAGTTACTCGGAGCAGTATCTGCGGGGTTGCCTGTTGCACAAAGAAATAATAATACCGAGCTTATTTATAATGCCCTTTTAACAGCGCATACGAAAAAGTATAAATATGTGCAAATTATGTTTCAACCTGCAATATCTGCCTTAATGGTAATAGATACCCAATATGCATATAACAAAATAAACAAATTTTTACTAACAGATATAGCGCCACAGGGCAGTACTAGTAAAGTATTTAAAAATGCATTTGGTGCGCTACTAGATGTAATATCCGTACAATCTTGGGCGAGCAAAGCTATACAAGCGGCAAACTTTGTCCGTGGCGGTGGCGGCAGATATTTGGATTATGAAAGCGAATATTATATCACTGTTTTAAGCGATAATAAAGATAATCAAAAAATTGTTTTTGGAAATACATTAGAAGATGTTGGATTACTTCTTGGTAGTTCTGATAGCGAAATGGCTACAGCCATATCAAACAAACTTTTAACCAAATACAATAACCTTGAACAGAATAGAAAAAATTGCATATTAAATAACTCAACCAAACAAGGCGAGGTTGGCTTTCATATGTATAACGGCGGGAACTCGCCGGCGGTCTCAAACATAGGTATGGATATGGCTAGGGTGTGCGACGCCAGCTCTCAAATTAATGTGCCTTTAATAGCGGGTATAATACAAAGCAGCAGTTTTAAAGGCAACAAAGTGGCGCAAATGACTGCCGCCAAGTATTTAAACAGCTATGATTATTGGGATTTAAACGCCGCTACGCAACAGCGTATAAATAATTTAGTGTTTAATAATGAAAAGCGTAATATATCAGCCAAATTCAAAAAAGCAACTTATGACACCACAAAAGCTATAAGGTCGGCAGATAATCAGGCGATTTTAAATGCAACTTTCTGGGTGGACATGGCGGTAACTGTATATTTTGGAGCAATGATTATAAAGAGTTTACCCTCCTTAGCTCGCGCAGCAGTTTATTTTACAAGAACTGCCGCGCAAAATGTAACGCAATCGGCACGGATATATCTTAACAATTCAAGGCGCATAGCAAATCTCATTAAAAATGGTAAGAAGCCTTTATTTGTTGCTGTAAAGAGTAATATTCGCCTAAATAAAGTAGCTAAAAAAGCAGTGCCATTAGCGATAAAAGACGCTAAAGCAAAAGTCGGCGCATTAAGCGCAAAAGAAGCTAATTTTATAAAACAAAATCCAAACAAAACTATAACGACGACATTAGAGGGACAAAAAGGGGGCGAGGTTACGGTTAAGATAGGGCCCAATAGCGTTAAAATGCCAGTTGCCCAAACAAAAACCACTACCGTAGAAACAACTATAATCAACCCGAAAACTAGGGTAATTACCGCGCAAAGGGAGTTAGCTCAAGCGGAGTTAAAGTTAGGCGATAAAAAAGCAACTTTCTTACGATATAATGAAAAATATAGAATTTTCAAAATTGCTGAAGAAGAATTTAATCAGGCAAAATTAGACTTGGAAAAGCTAGGCAAGAAGCCCACAAAAAAACTTAGAGCGCAAGTTGATAGAGCGCGCAGTAAATTAGAAAATGCAATAAATGAATTGAACAAGGAAAAAGCTGTCATTCAATACAACAAAGCGGTTAATAATGTAAAAAACGCCAAAGCAGAATTAAGGGCTGAAAAAATAAGGCTCAAAGAACTTAACTCCTCTAAATATGACCCACGTCTCATAAGTCGTGAAGATAAAAATGTATTTAATGGTTATCTCCTTACAGAAAAAGATAAAGCAATATTAAATGCAAAAGAATTGTATTGGCAAACGCCCGAATATAAAGCCATGGTGGAAAAATCTTCCGCAAAACGGGCTCGGGTTAATAAATTTTTTGAAAAACTTGATGATTATACCGGAGGTTTTTTTGGAACAACTTTAAAAATAATAACCGATAAAACAACGCCTGCAGTAATTTCTTTACTCTTTAATTTAAATGTTGCCACAATAACCCCTGCACAAGCAGTAAAAGCCACTGCAGCAATAGAGCAGGTAGCAAAAGCTGGTAAAACTGCCGAAAATATATTACAACTTGGCAAAACAGCGGTTAATACAACAAACCAAGCGTCCAAAGCCGCTAATGCCGCCAAAGGCGTTAAAACTATTGCTAAGTCAACAGATTTAGGTGCCCTTGCAAGAGTTCCAAAAAATCTGGTAAAACCGGTTGATTTGGTTGACCCTAAAGCTTTAGAGATGGGGAAACTTCCCCTCGGCCCTAGAGGTAGCATATTAACCACATTGTTGCAAAGCGTACAAATCAGCGTCCCCACATCTATAAACGCAGTAATAAACAACTTATCCAATGCAATGCAACCTAAAACAAATCCTGTTTTGGGTATGGCAATTTTGCCATTCTTAACCCCTAACTCTTTTAAAACCAACACAATTAAAAGAAAAATTAAAGTTGCGGCTAAAGCGGCGGAAGAGTCTGGACAAAACAAATATGGACGCGAGTATAGCATTGCCAATCCCGAGCATGCCAGATATTTTATAACTCGCCTTATAGAAAACTTAATAAGAGCTGGCTTTGAAGATCAAGCTATAATAATAGGTATAAACCATCTCATAGAGGATAATATAAACAAAATCAAATATAATATTCCTCTCATTGATGCAGCCTACCTTAAAGAGTTGAAAAGAGGCGCTACTTTAAAAGCTTCAACTATTCAAAAAATTTATGATGCTACTCTAAAAGAGTACGGAAAAAAGCTGGACATTAATAC
>JAISHT010000095.1 GCA_031262415.1 Elusimicrobiota bacterium
CCCAAGCCAATGCGCTAAGACAAGAAAAATTGGAACCCAAAATTGGCAAATTGAAAATGACGCTAAGGTTGACCCCAAAAAACCCTATCTTTGCAATTTGCCTAGCGGCAAAACTATAGCTTTGTTTTTATACGACGGCCCAATATCTCAAAACATAGCTTTTGGCGATACTTTAAAAAGCGGGGAACGTTTTGCCGCCCGCCTTTTATCCGCATTTGATAATAGAGCTAGCCAGCAGCTTGTGCATATTGCTACCGACGGCGAAACTTACGGGCATCATCAAAAATTTGCGGATATGGCTTTGGCTTACTGCCTAAATTATGTGCAAACAAATAAGCTGGCTAACCTTACGGTTTACGGGCAGTATCTTGAACTTTTCCCCCCTCAGTTTGAAGCGCAAATTAATGAGTTTACCTCGTGGAGTTGCGCCCACGGCGTTGAGCGGTGGCGTAGCGATTGCGGCTGCCACTGCGGCGGCGGGGCGGGCTGGAATCAAAAATGGCGGGGGCCGCTTCGCAGCGCGCTTGATTTTGCACGGGACACAATGCTTTTAACTTTTCAGAGCAAAGGCAAAGAATACTTTAAAGATATTTGGGCTGCTAGAAATGCTTATATAGAGGTAATACTAAATAGAGCAAAAGCAAATGACTTTTTGGCCCGGCACGGAACAGAGAAAGCTTTGCAAGATAAGCCCGCCGCATTTAAACTAATGGAAATGCAAAACAATGCTCTTTTAATGTATACCAGCTGCGGTTGGTTCTTTGACGAAATATCCGGCCTTGAAAGCGTGCAGATTTTGGCTTATGCAAAGCGGGCTATGGGATACAACAAAGGCTTAACTGGCCAAGATATTGAAAAGCCTTTTATGGAAAAGTTGGCTTTGGCTATAAGCAATATTGCCGCCTATAAAGACGGGGCTTATATTTATAAAAATTTTGTTCAACCAATTTCAATTGGGCTGCGTAAAGCAGCAATAAATTACGCCATTTCTTACTTGCTTGATGAAATACTTTTTGAAGACCGCATTTATTTTTACGATATAAGCGGCCAAAAAGTTGATGTATCCCGTCAAGACGGCGCAAAATTGATAACTGGATACGGCGTTTTTACAAACCGCTTAACTACCGAGGCTAGGACGGTAAGTTTTGCGCTTTTACAGGCAAAGGGGCCAAATATTATGGGCGGCGCGATATACGGCAAAACCGATAATCTTGAAGAAATAAAAGAAGCCTTTAACTTTGGCGAAATTGAACAATGCAAAAATTTAATAAAAGGCTCTTTTGTAGATATTTTAGACTTAAAACATCTGCTTAAAGATAAGCAAATGCAGCTGCTTTCAAACGGTATTGAGAAGGCAAAAAAAAGAATGCGGGCAAACTATTTAGACCTTTTTGAGAAGGAAAGAAGCATTCTTGATTATTTGCAAGAATTTAACTTGCCTATGCCGCCGCTATTTTTAAGCTTGGTGGAATTTGCTATCAATTACGAGATAAAGGAAGAGTTGTTAAAATATCCCTACGACACTGTTAAAATCGGCGATTTAATAAACGATTTAGAACGTGTAAAAGGCAAACTTGACGAGCATAGCATAAAGAAAATTCTAACCAAACAGCTTGATACTTTAACCGATGTTTTTGCCGCCGACACGCAGGACTTACAAAAAGCTATTAAGACGGCTGATTTTTTAAACTTTGTTGAAATGTTTAAATTGCCGATAAATCTTTACCGCGCGCAAAATATTGTGTTTAATAAGATTAAGGCCATGGCGCAGCCTGCAAAAAGCAATCAAATTATAAAAACGCTTTGTAATAAATTAAATTTGTATATAGACTAAGGAGAAGATAAAAAATGCCGAACCCTTCACTGCCCAGACAACACGGGCAAAGACAAACACCCGAGCAAAGAAAAAGAAATTTTGACGAAGTCGCCCAAGGCCTTACCAAAGAAGAGGCCGCCCTAGAGGCCAGCCGTTGCTTAAATTGCAAAAATCCCAAGTGCGAGGCGGCCTGCCCCGTCAATGTAAAAATACCGCAGTTCATTGAACTTTTGGTAAAAGACGATTTAAAGGGCGCAGCTTCAAAAATTATGGAAACCAGCCTTTTGCCGTCAATTTGCGGCCGTGTTTGCCCGCAGGAAAATCACTGCGAAGGCGCTTGCGTTTTAAAAGAAAAATTTGGCCCAGTAGCCGTTGGTTTGCTTGAAAGATATACAGCTGACGCCGCGCGCAAAGCAGGCCTTTTAAACCCTCCTATGCCGGGTAAAGAATCAGGCTACAAGGTTGCTTGCGTGGGTTCTGGCCCGTCGTCGCTATCTTGCGCCGCAGAGTTAAGAAGAGAGGGCCATAAAGTAGTTGTATACGAAGCCTTGCACGATTTTGGCGGCGTTTTGCGCTACGGTATCCCCTCATTCAGGTTGCCTAGAACAACAATTACAAATGAAGTTAAAACCGTCCAAGATATGGGCGTTGAATTTGTCCAGGACGCTCTTATCGGCGCGGCCCTAAGCGTTAAAGATTTGCTTAAAGAATACGACGCAGTTTATATCGGCAGCGGCGCAGGGTTGCCCACTATGGCCAATATCCCGGGCGAAAATGCCGTCGGCGTTTATAGCGCAAACGAATTTTTAACAAGAGTAAATTTAATGAAGGGCTATAACTTCCCCAAAAGCGATACGCCAATAAAGATAGGCAAAAATGTTATTGTGCTTGGCGGCGGCAATAGCGCCATGGACGCCGCGCGCTGCGCTATGCGTCTTGGGCCTGATAGCGTAACGGTGGTTTACCGCCGCTCCCGCAGCGAAATGCCCGCCCGTGTTGAAGAAGTTGAAAATGCCATGGAAGAAGGCATACAGTTTAATTTCTTAACCGTACAAAAAGAAGTTATTGTGGACGAAAAAGGCCATGTAAAAGCCTTAAAATGCTTAAGGGCCGAACTTGGCGAGCCAGACGAAAAAGGCAGAAGGCGCCCCGTTATCATAGAAGGCTCCGATTTTATTATGCCGGCTGATAGCATAATTGTAGCTATAGGACAAAAGCCAAACCCAATTATCCCCAAAACAACGCCCGAGCTTAAAATGACCCAACACGGCACTATGGCCCTTGACGAAGAAGGCGCAAGCAGCATAGCGGGCGTTTATGGCGGCGGCGATATTACGCGCGGCGGCGCAACCGTTTTGCTAGCGATGAAAGACGGCATTGGGGCTGCGCATAGAATAAATAAATATCTTAAAAACAAAGAACCAAAAAATAAATAAAAGGCAAATAAAATGGAAAAATATACTATTGTAAACAAAGTTGACATATCCCCCGTTATATGTGAGTTTGAAATTTACGCCCCCTTAATTGCAAATGCGGCAAAAGCCGGGCAATTTGTTATTTTAAGAGGCGGCGTAGAGGGCGAACGCGTGCCGGTAACCTTGGTTGATTGGAACAAGGAAAAAGGCACAATAACCACTATTATACAAGCTATTGGCAAATCAACCGCCCAGTTTAATTCTATGGCAAAAGGCGATAGGTTTTTAACAGTCGCCGGCCCGCTGGGTACAGCCGTTGAAATTAAAAATTACGGCACGGTCGCAGTAGTTGGCGGCGGCGTTGGCATTGCCGAAGTCTACCCCATAGCAAAAGCCCTAAAAGAGGCGGGCAATAAAGTAATTTCCATACTTGGCGCGCGCACAAAAGAGCTTTTGATACTGGAAGAAAAAATGGCCGAAGTATCCGATATTACCATTATTGCTACTGACGACGGCTCCCACGGCATTAAAGGTATGGTAACCGACGCTTTAAGAGGCGTTGTTGAGGGCGGCGCAAAAATTGATTCTGGCTTTATTATTGGGCCTATTCCTATGATGAAATTTACCGCAAAACTTATGGTGGAGCTTGGCATAAAACCGCACGCCAGTTTAAACCCAATTATGCTTGACGGCACAGGTATGTGCGGTTGCTGCCGCGTTGTGGTAAATGGCGAAACTAAATTTGCCTGCGTTGACGGCCCTATGTTTGAAGCCAGCAATATAGATTTTGACAATCTCCTTGCAAGGACTTCTGAATATAAAAACGAAGAGAGGCAACTGCTTGAAACTTTTGAGCGGGAGCATAAAGACCATAAATGCCGCATAGGTTTGCATTAGTTAGTATTTTAGGCTTGCCTTAACTGGCCTGTATTAATTGGCTTGCATTAATTACTTACTACCGTACTATTAAAAATCCCCAGCTATAATATAGCCGGGGATTTTTAATTTGTTATACATTAATCTAAAACAATAAATTCCAGGGGGCGACGGAAGAGTAGAAAGCTGTGGCAACTATTATCATCAATAGGGCAATAAGGCCTTCTATCGTCGGGGTTTGGCGGCGTTTTAGGTCAATTGGCTCATTGTTTTCTTTCAAAAACGGGCCGTACAAATCTGCGCAAGGCAGTGATATTAATGGGCCTATAATATTAGTAGCCAAAGTATTAAGCATAAGGAAAATCCATACCAATCTAAATGGCAAAACTATTATATAAACGCTAAAAACTTTTAGCATAGGCTCGTTAACAAAATTCTCTATCATATATCTATAATTATAATCTGAAAGGAAAGCAATAAGCGGTGTTAAAATTAACATAGCCAAAAAAACAGGCGTAATATAGGGCGTTGTCGCTTTAAAAAATGCCATAACTTTGCGTTTTTTATGTATAAAAAGAGCTTTTGAAATTTCCTGCGCGCGCCAACGGGGAAAGTTTAAAATTATGCCGGATTTAACAAAAACTAAAGCCAGCATTTTTATAAATCTGTTAATCTTTTTTACTTTGCTATATTCTTTGCGTATTCTAGTTATTTTGGAAATTGCAATATAAAAAGCCTTCGCCCACGATATTTTTACCCCAATTGAAAGATATGTGCGCCTTACTAAAATAGCGCTTGAGGGGATATAAAGCGCAGTCCTAATCCACAAAAAATTATAATAAAGCCAGCACAAAACTAAAGCTCCGTAAATAAATGGGTTTAAGATAAATGGAATCCAATACAAGCCAAACAAAGTCCACTTAAAACCAAGCATAAAAATAATTATAGTAATAGCTTGCGCCGTCAAATAACTTGGCGAGAAAAACTCCTTACTTATCTTATAATCCCCTGCGGCAACTTTATCAAGTCTTTTCATTTAAAAGTCCTCCTTAACCCCTCTAGTAGCGGCGTAAACTGCTGGCCTGTAAGCGCAAGCCATTTATTTGGGCTTGCAACCCAGTGGCCTTTTATGGCGGCTTCTTTTACTTTATCATAATTAAGAGCGGGCTGTATACCAAAAATATGGGCGGTAAACTCGTAAATAAAGGCGGCGCCTTCAAGCAAAATATAAGGCAAAGTAAACATTAAAGGATGCGGCCTATGCATAGCGTCGGCCATGGTATTTATAAA
>JAISHT010000117.1 GCA_031262415.1 Elusimicrobiota bacterium
TACGACGGTAAAAATAAAAAACAAATATTTTTTTATTGCAAATTTTGTTTCAATTTATTATCAAAATTTTTTATTAAAATTTTTATTAAAATTTTCGCAAAATATTTATCAACTAAAGAATTTTTTCAATTTTAAAAAATATTTAAGAAACAAATTTATAAAAAAACTGCACATTAATTTTTTTGTAAAATATGTATAATATAATTGATGTTAGTTTAAATAATAAAGGATATGTTTATATGATGTTAAATGAAAAACAAAACAACGCCCCAAAGGGGAGTGTATCAGTCAGTCAGTCAGTCAGTCTGTCTGTCTATAAATTAGTCTGCCGTAAAATTACTGCCTTAAAAACTCTTACTTCAGTATCTTTCTTAAAGACCTCAAAACAAGCTGGATTCACCTTAATAGAATTATTAGTAGTCGTCTTAATTATCGGCATACTCGCCGCCATTGCGCTTCCGCAATATAAACAAGTAGTTTATAATAGCAAGATGAAGAAAATGGAAGTTGCTATGACTAGCCTTTATACTGCATATCAGGAATATCAACTTATCCACGGTAAAGGAGCCGTCCCCCCAAGCTCAGACGCTATTGCTTGGGACGCGCCTGCTGGTTGCACAGGCCAAGGCGCATACGCTGGCAGCGCGGTAACCTGGGTCTGTAGTGGCTTTACGATAGATATATATCCTTACATTAAAGGTATTCAAGCCTATACCTTCTCTTCCTCCGGGGTGCGGACGCAGCTGCGTAAGAGAGACAGCGGGTTTACCTGCAATGGGGGAGCTGGCGAGGCTGACTTCAAAAAATATTGCGATACAATGGGTTACCCATTTGAATAGTTTTAAATCTTCTTTTGGTAGATGCAATGATATAAATTGGGAACCCCCCGCCTTTTGAGCGAGGGGAATGAAACAAGAAACATTATAATAGTTAGTAGTTATTATAATTTCTTATATTTTATTATAACATTTTTACGGAATAGCGTCCATTACTTTTTGAAGGGCCTCATCGCTTCTGCCGCGAACTTCAACAGTCTTTTCCTTACCTTTGTTGCCCTTAATTATGTTTATGCCGCCTTCTTCTACTTCAAAAAACTCTGCTAAAAAAGATTTAAGGATAATATTGGCCTCTCCATTTATATCTTCCGTTTGAACTTTTACACGCAAGACGCTGCCAATTCTGCTGACGACTTCATTATCCCCAGTAGTTGAAATAACGCGTACTTTAATAATCATTACATCCTCCTTCTAAACTAACCAAAAATTGCGCTGCCTATGCGGGGCAAATTGCTGCCTTCCTGCACCGCTACTTCAAAATCTTCGCTCATACCTAAAGATAAGTATGCGTCCTGCTCAAAATTATCATCAAAAAACTTTTTAACTTCTTTAAATAGCGGCCTTAGCTGTTCTGCGTCGCCCGTTTGCGGGGCAATGGCCATTATACCTGCCAACTTTACAGCGGGGCATTGTTGCCTTATATCTGCTATCAATTTAGCCGCTTCCCCCATTGATACGCCGCCTTGCGTTTGCTTCTGGGTAAGTTTAATTTGCAACAAACAAGTTGCCGCTTTTGCAAGTTTTTCGCTTTGCGTATTAATGCGCTGCGCTAGTTTTAAACTATCAATTGAGCAAATAATATCAAAGTCTGTTAGTATTTTTGCTATTTTGTTTGATTGCAACTGCCCTATAAAAAATTTAATCGGTTTTAAAGCACTTAACGGCGGCTGGCCCCATTTAATAAGGCTTTCTTGCAATCTTGATTCTGCTATAAACGGGACTTTCCTATTGGTTAAAAGAGTATAAATATCTTGCGCTAAAGCATATTTGGTTACGGCTAAAAGTTTAACATCGTCCGTTTTGCGTCCGCTTTTTAAGCAGGCGGTTTGTATACGCTCTAAAACGCTGTCGTAGCGTTTTAAAAGCTGCATTTCACTTTGCATAATAAAATCCCTATTGACTATTTTAGCAAAATTTTGTGAAATGTTCAAATTTTTTTGATAAAATGGCGGCCGTATTTTTTTAGTCCGACGAAAAACACCCCCCGCTTTTAAAATTAAAGCAGGGGGCGTTTGCAAATAAATCTTGCCTAATTGAGGAACTAGGCTAACTAACTATTTTGCCTCAGTTTCAGCTTTAGGCTCGGCAACTTCTGCCTCAACTTCAGCTTTTGGCTCAACTGCTGGGGCCGCAACTTTGCGTTTTGGCGAGCAAGCCGCTACCGGCCTTGCCTTCTTCTCAGCTGGAGCTTTTGGGGCTTCGGCTGGAGCCGCTTCAACTGGCGTTGTTTCGGCTGGCGTTGCTTTAGCTGGAGCCTTTTCAACTTTAGGCTCAGCGGCCTTTGTTTCTTCAGCTTTAGGCTTCGACGCTGGGGCTTCAACTTCCGCCGCCTCGTCTTCCTCCGCCTCGGCAAAAGAATCTTGCAAAAGCTGGCCTAAGGTTGGGCGCGGGGCTTGTTTTAAATATTGGGCGACAACTTTCCTATTTTGCACTTGGTCAAAGCGTTTAATGGAAAGGTTAACCACAAATTTAACGCCATCAATGCCGATAACCAAAGCCTGCAATGCATCGCCTTCTTTACCCGCGAAATCACGGCCGAGTTCAAACTCGGAAATAAAACCTTTGTTTTTATTTTTGCCGATTTCAACTTCAACGCCTTCGGGCGAAACTTTGGTAATTGTCGCTTTAACGCTAGACATATAAGGATAGCGTTTTTTAAGCAAATCAGACGGGCTTAAGAAAAGCTGCTTAATACCAAAAATTATATTGCCCTTTTCGGGGTTAATGGATAAAAGTTTAGCTTTAATGCGTTGACCACGGCGATAATTATTTAAAATTGTCTCGGCGTCTTTCCAAGCAATATTATCTAAACTTACCATACCTTCAATGCCGTGAAATCTTAAATAAAGCGCATCTTTGCCGACTTTGGAAACTACTACTCGCAAAATGTCGCCTTCTTTAACTTCGCTTAAAACTTCCGCGCGTCTAAGAGCTTCATCTTCTTCAAGCACTTGCTTGCGGGACAAAATAAGTTTTTGTTTTTCTTTTGAAAATTCTGCAATAACGGCTTTAATTCTTGCGCCTTTTGGCAAGTAGTGTTTATAGGCTGGGTGAAGCTCCGATAAAGACAATGGCATAAAGCCCAAAACGCCGTTTACATCTACTTTATATCCGCCTTTTACGCATTCTACTATGGCGCCTTTTACTCTTTCTTTGTTTTCAAATGCGGTTTTGCAAATATCCCAACCCAAGCTTTCTAAGGCTTTTTTGTATGATAAAACAGAGTGCCGCTCGTCGCTGCCTTTGCGGACTAAGACTGCTTTTACCTGGCTGCCAATAGCTGGCAGCGCGCGGCCGTCAAAATCAGCGCGCGGTATAAGGCCTTCTTTCTTATCCCCTGTATCTACCAAGACATAATCTTGTGAAATTTGAACTACGCTAACATTTACAATCTCTCTCTTATTTAATTTGTTTTGCATCTCCTCCTGTTGGGCAAACAGTTGATCCATGGTCATATCTTCTTGAATATCAACCGCCTGTACTTCTTTGTTTTCTTCATGTGAGTTAGTCATATAGCTCGTTTTGCATTTTATATAGTTAAATATAAAATGTGTATCCTCCGTTTTTTTTAGTCAAGTTTATTAATTTCTTGCATTATTTTATCTGCGAAATCCTGAAACTGCTCTTTTATTTCTCTGCCTTCTTGCGGCTCTATTTTAAAGGGTTTGCCAACCGTAAAGCCCACTTTTCTGGTAAAAGGCAGGCGGTTTGTGTTTATAACTTTCATAGGCACAATTGGCGCTTGGCTGTGATAGGCTAAAAAACCTATGCCCGGCTTAGCTCTGCCCGGCTCGCCTGTTTTGGAGCGGGTGCCTTCTGGAAAGATAAACAAACTCCCCCTTTTTTTTACTACCCTTAAAGCTGATTTTAAAGCCGCCGTATCTCCGCCGGGGCGTTTTCTATCCACCGGAATAAACTTCCAGCTTTTAAAAATCCAGCCTAGTATCGGCCAGTTTAAAATTTCCTTTTTAATAAAGAACACCGAATTGCGTTTTAATTCCTCAAAGCCGCCGGCTAGCGGCGGGTCAAAATTGGAAAGATGGTTGCAAGCTAAAATTACGCCGCCTTCGGTTGGGATATTTTCAAGCCCTTTTATTTCTGTTTTATAAAAAAGCCTAAAGTATGCCCTGAATATAAATTTTAGCAAATTATAAATAGCATTATGAAACATATTTAGCGACAATCTCCAAAACTTGATTAATTACTTCTTCTAAATTAAGCGAAGAAGTGTCAATTATTACAGCGTCCTTTGCTGGTTTAAGCGGGGCAACGGCGCGGCTAGAATCGCGCTCGTCACGGGCTTTGATAGACGAGAGCAAGGCCTCGTAATCAGCCTGCTGGCCCTTTTCTTCAAGTTGTTTTTTGCGGCGAAGCGCGCGGGTCTCCGCCGTAGCAATAAGATAAATTTTTACGGGAGCCTCGGGGCAAATAACCGTGCCGATATCCCGCCCTTCCATAACAAGCCCGCCTTGGCGGCCTAATTCTTTTTGCTTTTCCGTAATAACCGCCCTAGCCGTTGGCACCGCTGATACCTTGCTTGCCGCTTGGCCGACTTCGTCGCTTAAAAGTTTATCGCCAAGATAAATGCCGTCAACTAAA
>JAISHT010000025.1 GCA_031262415.1 Elusimicrobiota bacterium
TATAAAAAACAAATTCTTTTTATGCCTTATAAAGGAGTCTATGTTATATGATCAAATTTTTGGACCTTCATAAAATCAACGAACGCTTCCGTAATGAGATTAACGGAGCTATTAAACGCGTGCTTGATAGCGGCTGGTATCTGCAAGGTAAAGAGAATGAGGCTTTTTGCCAAAACTTCGCCACTTACTGCGGTGCAAAATATTGCGTTGGAGTTGCAAACGGGTTGGACGCTCTTAATCTTATCATCCGTGCATACGGCTTTGGTGTGGGCGATGAAATTATTGTGCCAGCCAACACTTATATTGCAAGTATTTTGGCAATTTCCCAAAACGGCTGCACGCCAGTTTTAGTAGAGCCTGATATAAAAACTTATAATATTAATCCTGATTTGATTGAAACAAAAATCACCCCCCGCACAAAGGCAATAATGGCGGTGCACCTCTACGGACAAACGGCACAGATGGATAAAATTAACGCATTAGCAAAAAAGTATAATTTAAAAGTTATTGAAGACGCCGCTCAGGCACACGGGGCTTATTATAAGGGCAAGCGGACGGGAAGTTTGGCAGATGCGTGTGGCTGGTCTTTTTATCCGGGCAAAAACTTAGGCGCGCTTGGCGACGGCGGCGCCATTACCACTAATGATAACGAGCTATATCAAAAAATCAAAGCTCTTTCCAATTATGGCTCGCACAAAAAATACGAGCATTTGTATAAAGGCGTTAACTCGCGTCTTGACGAAATACAGGCTGCAATACTAAATGTTAAACTTGCAAATCTTGATAAAGATAATGCCCGTCGCAGAGAAATTGCCGTATTTTACCGCCACAATATCAAAAATCAACTAATAACTTTGCCCTCTGTAAAAAACGAAGAGTTCCACGTTTGGCACTTATTTGTAGTCCGAGTGGGACAGAGAGATAAATTTATAAAGTATTTGGCAGATAATGGGGTACAGACTTTAGTGCATTATCCGCTGCCGCCACATAAACAAGGTGCTTATAAAGAATGGAAAAAAATGTCTCTGCCCGTAACAGAACTTATACATAAAGAGGTTGTTTCTTTGCCTATAAGCCCTGTGCTGACTGATAAAGAAGTTCAATATGTAGTGGAGATGATTAATGCATACCGTTAAGAACAATCAGCCCTTATGCTCGGTTTTATGTCTTTGCTACAAGCACGGTGCATTTGCTGCAGACCTTATGCAAAGTATATGGCAGCAAGAGTATAAGAATGTAGAAATTATCGTACTTGATGATGGTTCACCTGATAATAGCAGGGAAGTTTTGTTTTCATTGCAAAAGCAAAGCCCCCTTCATATGAAAGTTCTAGTGCAGCCCAATAGCGGCAACATAGCAAAAAATTTTAATATCCTAACTTCAAAAGCTAAAGGGAAGTATGTTATTTTTATTTCTTGCGATGATAAACTTGTGCTAGGTAGCATATCCTCAAAGATAAAACTTATGGAAGAAGATTCTTCTCTGGCTTTTGTGTCAAGTAGTAAGTTTTATGAAATAGATAATAACAATAATGTAGTTGACGAGAAGGAACCAAAACATCTTACGGGTGCTGTCTGTACAAAGGATTTGTTACGCCTGGAATATGAAACTCTTGGTTTATTCTTTATACAAGGGGCACTTTTTAGAAAAGAGATTGTAGATAGTGTCGGTGGGTTTGACGATGACTTGCTTGGTGATGATATCGTGTTGCGTACCAAAATATTTTTGTATATGCAAAAACACACGGAGCTTTCTTTTAAAGTTACTGACGATTACGGGTTTTACTACCGAGAACACGATAATAATATCCATAAAAACTCATTTAGACAGATACAATTGGTGGCACAGGTTTTAGAAAGATATTATGCGCATTTGCCTCCGCCTGATACATTTGCCATATGGATAAGAGACGCGTTTCGCAAGGAGAAAACTTTTAACGATGGACTTAAATGGTATTTTATAAACCGAAAGACTTTGGAAGTATTGTTGAACGAAAAACAACAAAAATATATTTTGCGTAAATATATCCAATTTAAAATAAAAAGTCTATTCACAAGAAAAAAATAAACCCAAGAGGTTGCTTATACGGTGTTAAGTGGAGTTTTGCAATGCAAATAATATCAGTAGTTCGCAATTTTGAAATGTATAACAAACTGGTTAAAAACAATCCATATAATAATGGGGCGGTTTTTAATTGCTTTGATAATACTATCCACAACAATCATATACCGCAACACTACAATAATTTTTTAGATAATTACAACTATGCAAATCCCGACTGGCTAGTGTTTTGCCACGAGGATTTTGAAGTTAAAGAATTTTTGCCCCCCAAACTGCAAAATATAGATAAAAATAAAATTTATGGCTCCATTGGGCGGGAGTTTTTTACAAGCAATTTAAGCTATATTTTAAAGTATCAAAGGGCGGCGATAGGGCAGATAGAAGAATCCGATAAAACTGGTAAAAATAAATTTTTAAATGGCGTTTTTTATAAAACACCCCCCCTTGCCGTGGGTACTTTGGATTGCCAGTGTATTATAGTGCATTCCAGTTTAGTTAAAAAATATAACCTTAGGTTTGATAAAAATTTATCTTTTGATTTATATGCGGAAGATTTTTGTATATCAGCACGGGAAGCTCACAATATAAAAACTAATGTATTGCAAATAAAATGTCAGCATTGGTCCAGCGGCAATGTGGGCGAAAGGTTTTTGCAACAATTTTTTTATTTGCAACAAAAATACTCTAAAGCCAAAAATATATATTTAACAACTTGTACTTCTTATAAAATTATTGGCAGAAGCAAAACCGCAAGTCATTTTATTTATTTTGCCTTTAAAATAAGAAAGTTTTTTTACAGAATAAAAATAAAAAATGACGTTTATAGAATAAAATTATTTGGCATACCCATTTTTGGCAAAAAATATCTCTTGGCAAAAGCAGGTTAAAGAGCAATGGGTTAATTTAAACAAGTTTACTTGTATTTGTAATCTAGCGCTTCTAGCTCTTCAAGCTGCTGCGTCAATTCAGCGTGACGCTTTTCAAAAGCGGCAAATTCCGCTCTTGCCTTTTCTGCTTCCGCTATTAATCTGACTTCTTCAGCGGTAAGATTTTGCCCG
>JAISHT010000048.1 GCA_031262415.1 Elusimicrobiota bacterium
GGCGTTAATGTATCCCAACGCGTGCCTAAATTTGCTGAAAAACGCAATAATATCAACGATCCTATTATAATTAAACCTACGCTTAAAAGCAATAAGATACAATATATTTGTTGCAGAAATACTGATTTTAATTTGTTGCAAGAATATTGATTTTAGAAGTTTGGGGTCATGGTGTAGCCTGGTTTAACACGCTGCCCTGTCAAGGCAGAGATCGCGGGTTCAAATCCCGTTGACCCCGCCATTTAACTAAAGTGCCGCCCTTTTGGGGCGGTATTTTTTTGGGCGGCATTTTTGTTAAATGGGGTTTAGTCAAAGCAGGCCAACTGCTTGGCCTGCGGCGGGATTTGAAAGGCGCAGCGATGTTTTTGTTTGAGCCGCAATTTTAAAGAGCATAGTAAAGTTAACCCAACCAATTCAGTCGGCGAAAGGCAAAAACCGCGAGCCCGGGCCCGCAGGAAAATTCCGTCAGGAATTTTACCGGAGGCTTAATCCCGTTGACCCCGTATTTTAGTCCCCCAGTTTAGAGGAAGTCCCCTCTAAAACGGGGGCTTTTTTATTTGTACGACGAGGGTTTGAGATAACTTTTTCTCTGTTTCGCTCTCAGTGGACTTTGGGAGTAAAAACCCAAAGCAAACAGTGGAATATTCTCTCTTTGCCTTTTTAGCAGTCACCCCTGTGCCATTTTATGTTAAAATTTTTGAAAAAAGTAAGGGGCTTTTTATTTAGCAAGCTTAACATAGTCGCTATTTGGTATGCTTTGAGTTTCATCCACTTCATATTTAAACGCCTCCAAAAGCATACCCATTTCCGCAAGCATTACTTTGGACTCATGTATAGGTGCCTTTCTTACAAGTATAAAGTCGCTACAATGTAGTAGGGTTGAGGTTGTTTTATATAAAGTTTTGTATCTGGTTCCCATTTTTACTTGCTCTGCCATTTGTTGCCAATTTGGTTTTTTGGGGGCTTTATATCTATTATATGAGTTCAGTTTTGCTTCTAATTGCTCGATTCTTTTTTGTCCAATCTCTTTGGATTTTTGGTCTAAAAAGGGGAAAAAAGAAGCATTATTCCAAAAGTTTATATTATCCGAAATACTTCTATACATAAAATAATTATATTGATTCTCTTTCCGACTCCACTTTAAATAAATTAACGCCTCCATAACTTTGCGCGTTTTTATAAGTAATATATCCAAACTGTCATTTATTGATATGTCGGACGCCGCCAATACAAACTCTATTATTTTATGGGTAAAATACTGTTTAGAGGTTTTCCTTTTCTTTATCTCTTTGTTAAGTTGTATTTGTATTTTATCACGAAAAGTTTTTATGTGCTCTTCAGTTATTTTCAAAACCATATCTTCTGTTAGATGCATAAAAATCTCCGAGCCATCTTAATTTAAGGGATAATTTTACGGATATACCTAGCTAAAATATTAGCATTTTTTCTTGTTCTTTCCAGTCGGTAGTTTTTATGGAAGTTAACTTTTCAAAGGTTAAATCTCTAGGCTGGGTGCCATTTAGGATTGCCTCGGTTATCTTGGACGCCAAAAATGCATATTTTTTAAAGACTGTGTAAACTAATCAAACTTCGCAAAAAACAATAACTAAAAAATCTTAATATTTGGCCTAATATTTTCAGTAACAGGTCATATTTTTTCTTCATTATAATACAGCTGCGGGCAATTTGCACTATTATATGCATATTGTCCGCAGCTATTATAAAAACTACTTAGCAAATATTACTTAATATTACTTTTCAAACACGGGGCTTTCAAAGTAGCTTTCAAATGTATCAAACTCTTTATAAAGGGCTGCTTTTATTTCTTTTATGCCCCATAAACCGTTTTCTACACTTACTATACTTTGCTTAATGCTCTCGTCGCTTCTGCCACGGAAGTCTGGGTAAATGAGCTCCATAACATATTCGTATTTAGGAAGGATTTCTCCAAGACATTCTTGCGCGGTTTTGCGTCCAGCGGCGATATCATTGTTTATCTCTATCATTTCAACTAGCATCTGAAGAGTTGCGCTTTGTCCTAGGTAAGTATACCTTAACAACTTCGGGAACCCCTCCACATAGCCGTCTTCACCATCTTTAGAAACACCGCCTTCTAGATAGCTTGAGATATAGTACTGCAAGAAAGATTCATCTAACAACGGATATTTTTTAGATATTTCTTCCAAGTTTTCTTTGAAAAACTTTTCCAAAGCCAACAAGTCGTCATAGAATTTAATTAATAGCACTCTATCCATTGTGGATGCGTCTTTTTCATACTTTATGCTAAAGTTTGTGCCCTCTACAACTTTGGGGTTTATATTTCTATCCTCAAGTTCTTTTAAAAATGTTTCTGGTGGATATCTTTTAAAATCTTCTATAGGATTTGTCTTCAACTGCCAACCATGTAAAGATTCATGGGCAAAGACTCTTGTCAAAAAAGCCAATGCGCCTTTAGCAGCTTTTTGGTTTTTTTCATCAGGCTTCAGCATTTCAAAGTAAAGGGAAATAAACTCAAAAGACCTCTCCGTAAAGTTTATCTTTATGCTGCCTTTGGGGAAATAATCCGAATGCTGGTGCAGAAATAAAGGGTCGTCCTCTGGGCCAAAACCCATATACTTTTTGGTAATACCTTCCCAATAATGGTTAACGCTGAAAGTTTGCTTTTTCATTTCTTCTGCAATATTAACTGGGCCAAGAGTTTCCGTATTAGTTGTGCCGAGGTTTAATTTGCTGATATCTGAGATAAGTTGCTTAAGGTATTTTACTTCTTTGGCGGTTTTAGGGTTTTGCAGACACTTTTCTTCCGTATAGAAATATTTTTTTGTCATTTCCAGCGGATCTTTTGAATCTAATATATACTTAGAACCCGGGAAGCTTGCGGCTTCGCAAACTATAAAAGGGCCGTCATAAACAGGCTGCGTTATAGCGCGAGATGGTTGCTTGTGATTGGG
>JAISHT010000053.1 GCA_031262415.1 Elusimicrobiota bacterium
TTTTGCCAAATTTAAGGCTTATAGTAAGGGCAGCGGCGAGGAAAAACAAAAGATGTATTTACTGCTTGCCTATTTTGCGGCAAGTTCGTCAATTTATATACATAATTTTGTGGATATAAGTATATTTTTTGTATCAACGGGTTTTTATTTAGCCTTGTTTAACGGCGCAATTTTTGCCCTCGCCTTTGGCCCGCTTGACAAAAAATTAAAACAAAATACGACGCAAAATAATACAAAAAATCCTTCCATTTTATTTTACACAGTTGCCGCCTTATCGTCGCTTTTTACCCTAATAATTTGCGTTTTGATGATAAAAGATTTTTACTTAATCACTCTGCCCTCTGCTAAAGTAAGGCCGCTTCTTTTTATTATTTATTGGTTGATTTTTATAAGCGCGCTTATTTATTTTTGCTATGTTTTTTTGCAAGTTATTTTTAAAACTAAAAAGATTTTGATAGCTTTAATTTTAGCTTTTACTGCGCTGCTTAATTATTTTGCTTGGGGATTTTTTAAGGCGGATTTTTACCTCGCTCTAGCAACAAGCCTTGCCCAAAGAAATGATTTTAGAGCTATTGCTTTATATGAACGAGCTTTAAAAGCAAATCCATTGCGTCCGTTGCCCTATCAATTTAAAGGCGTTTTATACGCTACCCGCCTTGATATGCTAAGAACATATCGCCCGTTGGAAGGAGATAAAAAAAATACTTTGCAAAATGATTTTGAACGGGGTCTAGCTAATTTTATGAAAGCAAAAAAACATCTTCCAAACAGCGCTCTTTTGGATTACAATATAGGCGTGCTTTATAAAAATGCCGCCGCCATAGCTCTGCGGGCAAATAATTTGCGTCTTACGCCCGCAATTGTAGCCGTATACGAGGAGGCCATAAAGCAGTTTGAAAAGGCTTTGCAGCTTGACCCTGTCTATGATAATATTTATTTTCAGCTTGCAAATATTGCTATGGATTTGGGGGATTATCAGGCCTCATATAATTGGGTATTAAAATATACCCGCGGACCTAACGGCATTACTAACCAAGAATACTTGGCCCGTCATAAAAATAACCAAAGGGCAAATACTCATTTGGCTATGTTAGAGAGGCAGCTAGGTATAAATAGCAACCCCAAAAATACACAAAAAGGCGGCAATTTGTGAAAATTATGAAAACAAAAATTTTAAACTTTACAGACATAGCAATCAAAATACTTTTGATAATTTGCATTTTTGTTTGCCCGCTAATTTTTCTAACGGATTTTGCCCGCAATCCTTTTAATGTGCAAGGTTTTGTTTTAAACATTTCGCTTGCCGCTTTGCTTTTTTTATGGGGGGCAAAAACACTGCTTAGCGGCGGCACAGTTTTTAAAATAAATAAGGCCGATTATTTCTTTTTTACTTTCATTTTTATTTACATTTTATCCTTTGTTTATAATATGTTTATTTCGCCCGCGCCCGCTGCCTTAGCGGCCGAGTCCGCCCGCCGTGGCCAAATACTTTTAACTAATGTTTTGGCGGGCTATTTGCTTGCAAAAATGCTTTTACCGTATGAGGAAAAAATAAAATACAAAACACCCGCCTCTGCGTGGCTTTTTTTATGGGCTTTTGCTTGGGCGTTTTTCCCGGTTTTTAAAATGGCTGGTTTGTTTGATGTTTACGCCATTCTTATTTGGTGTTTTGGCATTTGGCTTTGCTATAAAATTTTGAAGCCTTTTAATCTCCAAAAATTTGTAGATATTTTTATTGCTGTGGCTGCGTTGGCTGCGCTTTACGGCATTATGCAAAACCTTGGCTTTGATATTTTTTGGAAGGTAAATATCTCAAAAGAATTTGGCGCAAGGGCGGTGTCAACATTTGGCAATCCTAACTTTTTATCTTCTTATATTGTTCTCTTTTTACCTTTGGCTTTTATCTTTTTTATTAAGGCAGAAAGTTTAAGCGCGCGTTTTTATTACTTTGCAATTATAATTTTGTTTAGCGTGTTTTTGGCTATTAGTATGACCCGCTCTTCTTGGCTTGGTGCTTTGGCGGCAATTTGTGTTTTGTGTTTATTTAAAGATTTCCGCGAGCTTATTTGGCGCTCCAAAAAAAGCTTTTTATTTATTTTTATAGCGGCCGCTTTGGCTTTTGGTTTTTGGCCGCAAAGGAGCCCCGCAGGCTACTCTTCTGCCGCCAAAGCAAGGGTTTTGGAGGCGGCGCCGCTTGCCAAAGGTAGCGCGCTGACGCTAAGTGCGCCGGAGTCTAAACTCAATCAGGCTTATCATCAACGCCTTATGTTTTGGACTTGCGGGTTTGATATGCTTAAAAAATCCCCATTACTAGGTAAAGGCTGGGGCAGCTTTCAGTTAGAATATGCCCCATGTCAAGGTAATTTAATTTTAAAATATCCCGCCCTTAAAATCCTTAAAACGCAAGCTAATGCCGCCCATAATGAACTAGTTGAAACGGCCTCTCAAAGCGGCCTTTTGGGGCTGGCGGCTTATTTGGCGTTTTTTATAGCGGCTACATATTTACTATTTAAAAAATTTAACGCTTTTAGCCTTGAGCAAAAATTATTTTACGCCGCTTTAATTGCCGGCATAGCGGCAATGCTAGTTGATAATATGCTTAATATTACCTTGCAAACTACTGTTTTGGCATTTGCATTTTGGTTTATACTTTCGGCGGCATTGCTGCCGATTTCAAAAACTATAAAACTGAAAATAAAACCTTGGCTTGGGGGGGTAATTTTTGTTTTATGTTTAATACTTAGCTTTGGGCTTGCTAAGTATTCTTTGCGGGTTTTTAAGTCGGATAATTACGAGTTTAAAGCTCTTAAACTTCAAATGCAAAATAATTTGCCCGCCGCTAAACAGGGTTTTGAAATATCAATAAATTTAGCTAACAATAAGGCCGATACTTACTATGCTTTAATAAATCTTCTTATGAAAGAGGGTAATCTCAAAGAGGCCTTGTCCGTCGCAAAAGAGGCAGAAAAATATTTCCCTTTTTATTATGAGTTTTATTTCCGTCAAGCCGCTATTTACGCCGCTTGGGAGCAAAATGATAAAGCAGTTTTAAATCTCGCAAAAACGCTTAAAATGTTCCCAACCTATCCGCCGGCGGGGGAGTTTTTTTCAATGCTTCTTGCTCAAACGCCCTCAAGCCAAAGTAGCGATAATATTAAACTGCTTTACAAAATTACCCAGATAATGCCATTTAATCCAAATATTAAAATTTCGCTTGCTACAGCGCTTGGCCAGCGAGGTGATTTTACCGCCGCCGCCAAACTTAACGCCGAAGTTTTAGCGGAAGATAATTTTAATCCCGATGCATACTATGGGCTTTTATTTTACGCTGAGAAAAATCAAACAGAACAAAACTATGCTTTGCTTATAAAAAAAGCTGATGAACTTAAAGCAATTAAAACACAACTTGATACTGAGCGCTTGCCAAAAAATATTGAGAAAAAAATAAAAGAAATCAATAATCGCTATCCAAATGATTTAAGTTCGGCAATGTTGTTGGCGGAGTATTATTATAAAACCGAGCAGGCTTTGCTAGCTTACAAAACGCTTGAGCCGTTTTATAAAATATATCCATACAACACTTCGCTTGGTTTTGCTTTGTCGTCGGCAGCGCAAGCAATGGGGGATAAAAAATTAGCGGCAAATTACCTGGAAAAAATACTTAATTACGATAGTTTTAATAAGCTTGCGGCTCAAAGACTTGGAAAACTAAAATAATTTTTTAAAGAAAACACTTTACAAAACTATCCAAATTGATATAATCATAATGTAATGCGTATAATATTATACCTTGAGAGGGGTTTATGAATATGTTGAAGATTAAAAGCCGTCAACTTAAGTTTTTATCTGTTCTTGCTTTTACATTTTTTGCTTTTACACTTTGCGCCTACGCCGATGTTGTGGACGATAGGCTCGCTAGGGGCCAGCAGCTTTATAACGAGGGCAAATACGATGATGCTATGGATAATTTCGTTTATGTCTTTGTTAACGGTAATATGGAGCAACAGGCAAAAGCTAATTCTTATGTAAATCTTATTCAGTTTGCTCGCGGTGGCGTGGTTGTGCCCAAACAAGTTCCTTATGACCCAGAAATAGAAAATGCTAGAAAGCAATCCTCAGAGCAAGGCAAAGTTTTATTTGGAAATGATGAAGAGACTGCAAGCCCCGCTCCTGCCTTAGCCGCAACACCAGCTCCAGTAGCAAAGCCCGAGCCTACACCAGCTCCAGCAGCAGCAACGCCTGCGCCTGTCGCTCCAGCGCCAGTTGCCACACCAGCGCCAGTAGTAGCGGCGGCTCCAGCGGCCCCGGCAGTAGCCGCAACGCCCGCTCCAGCTGCGGCTTCAACTCCTGAAGCCACACCCGTAGCTAAACCAGAGACTGTCCTAGTTGAAGAAGCCCCGTTGTCAGAGGATATTATTGTTGAATACACCTCTCCCGTCACTGATCCGCAAACCTTGTTCGAAATTAGGCAAGCAAATGTAGATAAGGATATTGACGCTATGACAAAAGCTGTTTTGTCAAAATTAAATAACAGAAACGGCGTTAATGTTTATATGAGAGAAGGCCTTGTTGACGCTATTGACATAGATCCAAATGTCTTATTTCAAGGTAATCAAGCAATATTTACGCAAGAGGCCAAGGCTGTGCTTGACGATGTTTACTCTTTGATGATTTTAAGCGGTAAGCCTAATTTTGTCTTACTGCCACCCGGCTCTTATACGGAAGATGTAAGCATACAGGGCGTGCGCCAAACTATAGCCCTTAACTCTTACTTTATAAATATGGGTATTTCTTCTGCAAAAATAAGTTTTAATATGGGGCTAACTAGCGAGCAACCACCAGCCAAATTTAGTAACCTGGAAGGCAATGCAATTGTCTTTGATTATGATAATAAGCCCAAACTTAAGCTTGATGTCCAACCATCTTCGGACACTGCTCCTATGTTAAGCTTGGGTATTTATCCTTTTGAATCCTTTACCCCGGAAAAGAACGAAGGTATGGTTATAGATTTCTCCGTTATAGAATCCAGCGCAGCTGTTCAAAGCTGGGCATTGAAAATCATACAACACGCCAAAGACGGTAAATATTATATGGTAAGGCAAGTCTCAGGTGCAAATCCCGTTTATAAACAAATTTTATGGAATGGCAAGAAGCAGTATTTTGGGCCTGTTTTACCGCTTGGTCGCTATACGATAGTTTTAAGCGCAAAAGATATTAATGGTAAGGTAAAAAGCGTTAGACGAAAAGCAGTTTTACTTGGTACAGAACCTGAAGCGGCCTTAGCCCCAAAACCGGCCATTACGCAAAAGAAAAAAACGCTTGACTATAATACGCCCCGCTTGTGGATAAAACCAAAAAGCATAGCTAAGGAAGGCGCAGCTTTAGCGGCTGATAATGCCGTGGAAGAGCCAGCTTCTATGCCTCAAGAAAGCTATGGCAATCAATCATACGGTGGCGACGATCCGCTTTTATCAGGCCAAGAATATGATAGCAATGCCTATATGGGCAATCAACCGCCTGCAAACGGGTATAACAGTGTTAATATCCCGTCTGCTCCGCTTGATGCTCAAACTCAAGCAGATCAGTCCTCAGCAATACCAGATTCAGCAGCTGACTATAACTACTAAAGGTAGATTTTTATGGCTATAAAAAATATGGACAAATTGCTAGGTATCAAACGCTTTGAGTACAAGGATTGCATAGGCATCTATATTTCTCCTACAGATGTTTATGTTGCGCAAATTGTTGAAAAATCTGGCGGTATTGAAATTGATTCCCTAATAAAATTAGCTGTTGGGGAAATTGCTCCCGGCATTCTTAAACCCGCTGAGTTAAACGAGGCTTTTTTCGCCAACCCCGCCTATTGGATAGACCCAATTAAAAAAATTATTGAAAACAGGAAATGGAATTCAAAAAATGT
>JAISHT010000104.1 GCA_031262415.1 Elusimicrobiota bacterium
TTTAGCTTACTTTAAAACGCTAGAGGAAACTATGTCCACGGTCGTGGATATTATTGCCGCTGGCTTCCTGCCAAGCGCGCTAGAAGCTATGGACAAAAGCACCATGGACGCCACTCAAACCCCATACCCAGCAGGCATTGAGGCAATGTTGATAGTTGAATTAGACGACAATAAACAAGGCATTGGCGCAGACGCTCAAAAAGTAATGGAAATTTGCCAAAAAAACAATGCTTTTAATATGGCTATTGCAAAGAATGAAGAAGTCCGTCAAGCCCTTTGGCAGCAACGCCGCCGGGCGGCAAGCGCGCTAGCTAAAATTGCGCCAAGTTTAATTTCGCTAGATAGCGCAGTTGCCCGTTCAAACTTGCCGCAAATTATCACAAAAATAAAGGAAATTTTTAAAAAATACGCTTTGCGAGGCGGCATAGTCTTCCACGCTGGGGACGGCAACTTGCACCCAAACATAGCTTTTGACGAGCGGAATTTATTTGAAGTCGCCCAAGTAAAAAAAGCGGTAAAGGAAATACATTTGGAAACAATAAAACTAGGCGGCACTTTAAGCGGGGAGCACGGCATCGGCGTAGAAAAGAGGGCGGCTATGGCCCAAATGTTTGACAATAATACCATCGCACTCTTTAAAAAAATCAAGAAAGCAGTAGACCCCTATAATGTTGCTAACCCAGATAAAGTTTTGCCAATAGCCTCAACAAATGAAAATAAATTTGCCCAAAACGCCCCCGCTTACCTAGCCCCTATAATAACCCAAATTAAAGAGGCCGCCGTCGCCCAAAAGCCGTTAATAATTAGCGGTCTTAAAACAAAATTTAAAACCAAAGAAAAAACGCTTGACCTAAGTAGTCTAAACCAAATTTTGGATATTGATAAAAAAAATTATACCGCTACCGTACAGGCGGCCACGCCGCTAAGGCATCTTGAAAAAGAGCTTGCTGCTAATAATATGTACTTGCCAATTAGCGGCGCAAAGGGCACCGTAGGCGGAGTGTTTGCCGCCAAAACTTTTAATAATCTTGCAGATTATATAACGGGGCTTGATTTTATTTTAGCAGACGGCGCTTTTATTAGCCTTGGCGGCAAATATATTAAAAATTCAGCCGGGTATGATTTAATTCGTTTCCTCGCCGGCAGTCAAGGGGGATATGCCGTGATAACCGCTTTAACTATAAGGACTTTTGCAAAAAAACAAAAACCGCAGAAACAAAATACTTTTGAATTTTTTAAGCCCAATGCTTTAGAAATAAAATTAAAAAAAGTTTTTGATGAAAACAATATTTTAAATCCATTCATTTTTAGGGGCGAAAATGATTAATTTTGATTTTCACCCGTATCAACTTGATAATAAAAACCTCCGTCGGCAATTTATACACAGCCCGCAAGCTGGCGATATTACGCTTTACGAGGCCGCTTGTCTATGTAATCGCTGCGGCGCCTGCTCCAGCGTTTGCCCCGTATACAGAGCTTTGGGCGGGGAAATTTTTGCCCCCCGTGGGCAAAACCAGCTTATGCGGTTAATATTAGAGCGTAAAATTAATACCCGTAAAAATAAAGCTGAAATCTTAAGAACGGCAGAAAGTTGCTCTAGTTGCGGGCAATGTAGTTCTGTTTGCCCCGTAAAAAATCCAATTTATAAATTTACTTACGAGCTAAAAGAAGCCTTATCTCCGCAAAAAAGCAATGCATTGCGTGCGCTTTCTAAAATACCCAGCTTAGTGCTATTTGCAAAAAGGGCAAAACTGCCAAAACATTTGCAAACTGGCCAAGTTAAAGCGGTTTATATGCCAAGCCAGCAAGGTTTAAGTTTTGCGGCAAATTCTTTTGAAATTATGAACAAAACCGTGGGCGAGGCAAAAACAATAAAGAGCGGGCTGTTTTTAACGCAAGCCTATTTTAGCGGCGATACAATTTTATTTAAAAAAATATTAAACGCCGTTAAAAAGGATTATCTAGCAGCTACTAAAAATCAAGCAAATATCCCACTGATAACAGACAATATTGAAGACTACCGCCTATTAAAACAAGCAACGGAATTTGGTAAAGAATTTGAAATTTTAAGCAAGCAAACCCATTTTATAACGGATTTTATAGAGCCCAAAAAAATAACCGTTGCCGCTTTAAAAAACAAAGTTCTTGCCTTGCAGGAAAATAATGTTTTGTTTTATGGCGACGATATGTCCGCCAAATCGCACAAATTGCTTAATTGCATAAAGGGCATTATTTTTGTAGAGTTTAATCAACATAAGACGCACGCTCTAGCAGCGTTAAACGGCGCAAAAGGGCTAAGCCAAAAAGATAAAAAAGAAATTAAACAAAGGCTTGCTAGCAAAGCGGCGGAAAATAAAGTTGAATTAATGGTAGTTCTCTCAGGTGGGGAAAAGGTTTTGTTAAATAAAATCTTTAAACATTTTTATCCCCAAGCAAAAGCTTTGCATATAAGCGAGTTGCTAAATAGTTTTTTTGCTGATACTTATGATAAAAAATGATGTCCATATAATAACCGATCAAGAAAAGTTAAATTTGCTGGTTGAATTTGGCAAGCAAGTTGCAAGCGAAACTAATCTTGATAATCTCTTGCTTCTAACAGCCAAGCAAATAACAAAAATAATTGGCGCAAAACGTTGTATGATTTTTATACGAGATGAACAACGTGGGGAATTATGGTCAAAAATAGCCCGTGGCAAGGGGCTGCGTTATACAGAAATACATTTGCCAATAAAAGGCAATAGCATTGCCGCCTATTGCGCCAGAACGGGCGAAACAATTAACTTGCCAGATGTTTACGCTGATGGCAGATTTTCTAAAGAGCTTGATTTAATAACAGGTTTTAAAACCAACTCGCTACTAGCGGTGCCGCTTACAAATAAAGAGGGCAAGGCGGTGGGCGTTTTTCAGCTAAACAATAAAACGGACAATACGCCCTTTGATAAGCGCGACGAAGGCCTTTTAAAACTAATGTCAAACCTTGCAAGCGGTAATATTGAAATTGCCCAGCTTTATGAGGAAGTAAAATTATCTAACCTTGAAACAATATATCGTCTTGCTATCACGGCGGAATATAGAGATCAGCAGGATACCAAAGTCCATTTATTAAACATAAGCCATATTTGCGAGGAGGTTTCAAAAAGCCTTGGGCTTAGCGCAAAAGATGTTGAAAATATACGGGACGCAAGCTTGCTCCACGATATAGGCAAAGTAGCTATACCAGATCATATTTTGCTTAAGCCCGGCAAACTTACGCCAGATGAATATTCCACCATGAAGACGCACACAACCTATGGCGGCAGAATATTAAAGGGCGCAAAGTCAAAAATACTTGAAACTGCGTATCGTATGAGCCTTTATCACCACGAAAGATTTGACGGCAGCGGCTATCCTTTTGGCTTAAAGGGGGAGGATATTCCGTTAGAGGCCCGCATAGTATCCGTGGCTGATGTTTTTGACGCATTATGTATGAGCCGTGTCTATAAAAAAGCTTGGGCTGTTGAAACCGCTTATGATTATATGCTTGAGCAAGCAGGTACGGAATTTGACCCGCAAATAATTGAAGCCTTCAAAAAAGCATATCCAAATATTGCTAAACTTTATAGCGGCGTAGAAACAGCCGTAAAAAATGCGGCGTAGTTTAGGCTGAAAAAACAAGTTAAAAAGGAGTTTTTATGTTCAAATTTTTTAATAAGTTTAATAAAACCAGAAACAAAAAGGGGTTTACGCTGGTTGAAATAACAGTTGTTGTTTTGATTATTGCCATATTGGCGGCAATTGCTTTGCCAAAATACAATGTGGCCGTGGAAAAAGCAAAAATTATACCTAATATAGTGCTTTTAAAAGGCATCTCTGATTCCGTTTTGCAATATTATTCAACTTATGGGGAATTCCCCAAAAGGTTGGGGGAGCTTACAACCACCGTGCCTAAAGGCGAGTATAGGACAACAGATTTATCTGCGGTAAAAAATGATTTTTCCTGTTCTTTAACTGTTTACAAGGAAGAGGCCCAGCCCCGTACAGAGATGGCTTGCAATTTAAATAATCCGTCGCAAACACGAACCCCAGAGTGGAAGATGGTAGTTTATTACGGATATTCAGGGGATAACCTTATTGAAAAAAGCCGAACTTTTGAAATTCTTAACACTACTCCTGCTGGCAGAAAAGAAACTCTTGCTGCGGTTGCCAACACAGCGGGATGGATACCAAGCGGAGTTTCTGATATTTATAATATATCTTAACTATTAAACTAAGTATTTTGTTAGCCCCCTTTAGTAAAAAGCTAAAAGAGGTAATTTTATTTGCTATGAATTTTGTCTACATAATACAGTATAGTTTCATTTTAAATTCCCAATAAAATAACTTAAATACGAAGTCTGCCCCCCATATCCTAACGACAATGCTAGCCTAACAAAAAGCAATAAAAATATATTAATATATAGCTATGGAAAACTTTAAACTTGTAGAATGCGTCCCTAACTTCAGCGAAGGGCGGGATATGTCCGTTATCAAACAGATAACCGACGCAATTGAAACCGTTGACGGCATCAAATTGCTTAATGTTGACCCCGGCTTTGCCACAAACCGCACAGTAGTTACCTTTGTCGGCGCGCCTGAGAATGTGGTAGAAGCGGCCTTTAGAGCCGTAAGGAAAGCCAGCGAGCTTATTGATATGCGCCGCCACAAAGGCGCGCACCCACGGCTTGGCGCAACCGATGTTCTCCCTTTTATCCCAATAGCCAACATTACGCTTGAAGAATGCGCCCAGCTTGCCCGCTCTTTAGCAAAAAGAGTTTACGAGGAACTTGGCATACCAACATATAATTACGAGGCCGCCGCAAATAGGCCCGAGCGCCGCAACTTAGCGGTAGTGCGCCGCGGCGAATATGAATTTTTACACAAAAGAATGAGCGACCCTAAAGACGCCCCAGACTTTGGCCCCGCCACTTTCACCGAGCAGGCCGCAAAAAGCGGCGCAACTATAATTGGCGCAAGGGATTTTTTAATTGCCGCAAATTATAACCTTAACACAACTTCTACAAGACGGGCAAATGCTATTGCTTTTGATGTGCGTGAAAAGGGCCGTCCGCAAAGAGAAGGCGGCCGCCCTAACGGCAAGCCTATGAAAGACGCAAACGGCAATATTATTATGATACCCGGCACGCTAAAAGGCACAAAAGCCATAGGCTGGTATATTGACGAGTACGGCATTGCGCAGGTTTCTATGAATATAACGGATATTAAAACCGCCCCCCTGCATATAGCTTTTGAAGAAGTCTCCCGCGCGGCCGCCGCCCGTGGGGTGCGTGTTACAGGCACGGAAATTGTTGGCCTTATTCCGCTTAATTCTTTGCTTGAGGCGGGCAAATACTTTTTGCGTAAACAGCAGCGCTCTGTTGGCGTATCGCAAAGCGAACTTTTGAAGATTGCTATTAAAAGTTTAGGCCTATCTGACTTAACGCCGTTTAAGCCGGAAGAAAAAATTATTGAATATTTAATGGCAAAAGATGATACGGCAAAGAAACTTGTTGATATGACTTGCAAAGCTTTTGCCGAGGAAACCGCAAGCGAATCCCCCGCTCCCGGCGGCGGCTCTATAGCGGCTTACGCCGGCGCTTTAGGCGCGGCTTTAGGCGCTATGGTTGCTAATTTATCTTCGCACAAAAGCGGTTGGGACGATAAATGGGAAACTTTCTCTAATACAGCTGAAGAGGGCCAAAAAATTATGGCCGAGCTTTTAGGACTAGTGGACGAAGATACCGCCGCATTCAATAAAATTATGGCGGTTTTTGCTATGCCAAAAGAAACTGATGGGGATAAAACAGCCCGCGCCGCCGCCTTAGAAGCGGCTACGCTTTATGCAACGAAAGTGCCGCTACGTACAATGCAGGCTTCCTTAAAAGTTTTTAATATCGTTAAAGAAATGGCTTTAAACGGTAATCCTAATTCTGTTTCCGACGCTGGCGTTGGCGCATTAATGGCCCGCTCTGCCGTTTTGGGGGCGGATATGAATGTAAGGATTAACGCCGCCGGCCTTAAAGATAAAGCCGCCGCAAAAAAATTAATAGACGAAGCGGCAAAAATCGTCAAAGAAGCGCAAGCATTGGAAAGAGAGGTGCTTGAAATCGTAAATAAAAAAATAATGGGTTAAACTTATGACACTAGAAGAGTTCCAAAAAGATATAACAAGCGGCATACCAGCCGTCTTGCCACCGGCAAGAGAGTATAATAAAGACGCAAACCATGCGCCAAAACGCAAAGATATTTTAACCCCAAAGGAAAAAGAACTTGCGCTAAAAAATGCTTTACGCTACTTCCCAAAAGAACAGCATAAAGAACTGGCTGCGGAATTTGCTAAAGAGTTGGAACTCTACGGCCGCATTTATATGTATCGCCTAATGCCGCCTTATGATTTGTACGCCCGTCCCGTGCAAGATTACCCCGCCAAATCAAAACAAGCTGCGGCTATTATGTTGATGATAAATAATAACCTTGATAAGGCCGTAGCGCAACACCCCGAGGAACTTATAACTTACGGCGGCAACGGGGCCGCTTTTCAAAACTGGGCGCAATATCGCCTGACTATGCAGTATCTTTCCCAAATGACGGACGAGCAAACTCTAGTTTTGTATTCCGGCCACCCTATGGGGCTGTTTCCGTCGCACAAAAACGCTCCAAGATTGGTTATAACAAATGGTATGGTAATACCAAATTATTCCAAGCCTGACGATTGGGAGCGGTTTAACGCTATAGGCGTGTCGCAATACGGGCAGATGACGGCCGGCTCTTTTATGTATATTGGCCCGCAAGGTATAGTGCACGGCACAACAATAACAGTTTTAAACGCCGCAAGAAAGCAAATTAAAAAACACGGCGGGCAAATACCGGGTATGTTATTTGTTTCCTCTGGGCTTGGCGGAATGTCGGGCGCGCAGCCAAAAGCGGGCGTAATTTCAGGCGTGGTAAGCGTAATTGCAGAAGTTAATCCCGCCGCCGCTAAAAAACGCTACGAGCAAGGCTGGGTTGACGAAATTTATACCTCGCTAGATGAACTTTTGCCACGCATTAAAAAAGCCCGTCAAAATAAAGAGGCGGTTTCGCTAGCCTATCAAGGCAATATTGTTGATTTGTGGGAAAGGCTAGCCGCAGATAATATTAAGGTTGATTTAGGCTCTGACCAGACTTCTCTACATAACCCTTGGGCAGGCGGCTATTATCCCGCTGGCGTTTCTTTTGAAGAGGCTAACCGCTTAATGGCGGATAATCCGCAAAAATTTAAAATGCTTGTGCAAATATCTTTGCGCCGTCAGGTTGCCGCAATAAATAAACTTGCCGAGCAAGGTATGTATTTCTTTGATTATGGCAATGCCTTTTTGCTGGAAGCAAGTAGAGCCCAGGCAGATGTTTTAAATAAAGAGGGCAAATTTCGTTATCCGTCTTATGTGCAAGATATTATGGGCCCGATGTTTTTTGATTATGGCTTTGGCCCATTTCGCTGGGTTTGCGCCTCAGGCTTAGCTGAAGATTTGGCAAAAACAGATGAAATTGCCCTTGAAGTTATGCGTAAAATGCGCGAGGCTGCGCCAAAAGAAATTACCGGCCAGCTTGATGATAATATCCTTTGGATAGAAAAAGCCGGCGCAAATAAACTTGTAGTTGGCAGCCAAGCCCGTATTTTATACGCCGATAGCGAAGGCCGCATAAAAATAGCTCTAGCTATGAACGAAGCTATTGCCAAAGGCGAGCTAAAAGGCCCCGTTGTTTTGGGCAGAGATCACCACGATGTTTCTGGCACGGATTCCCCTTACAGAGAAACCTCAAATATTTACGACGGCTCTTCTTTCACCGCAGATATGGCTGTTCAAAATGTTATTGGCGATAGCTTTAGAGGAGCGACTTGGGTGTCTATTCATAACGGCGGCGGCGTTGGCTGGGGCGAGGTTATCAACGGCGGTTTTGGTATGGTAATTGACGGCAGCGACGAGGCCCGTAAAAAAATTGAAGAAATGTTGCTTTGGGACGTCAATAACGGCATAGCCCGCCGCAGCTGGGCAAGGAACGAGGGCGCGCTTTTTGCTATCAAGCGTGAAATGCAAAGAACGCCAAACCTAAAAATAACTTTGCCAAATATTGCAGACGACGAAACTATAAAAGAAGCGCTTAAAAAATAAGGAAATAACAATGAAAACCCATTCTATATCAAAAGAAAAATTAACGCCCGCTAAGGCGTGGCAACTTGTTAGCGAGGGCTATAAACTTAACCTCTCGGAAGAGTCTGCCAAAATAATACGAGATTGCCGCAAATATCTTGACAATAAAATAACTTCGCAAGAAGAGCCCATTTACGGCATCACAACGGGTTTTGGCTCGCTTTGTAATATTTCTATTGATAAAGAGCAATTGGCGCAACTGCAAAAAAATCTTGTTATGTCGCACGCTTGCGGCACTGGTCCAAAAGTGCCTAGCGAAATTGTTAAACTTATTTTGTTGCTTAAAATACAATCGCTTTCTTACGGGCATTCGGGCGTGCAAGAAATTACGGTAAGGCGGCTTATTGAATTTTTTAACGAAGATGTTTTGCCCGTAGTTTATCAACAAGGCTCTCTAGGCGCATCTGGCGATTTAGCGCCGCTTGCGCATTTAAGTTTGCCGCTGCTTGGCCTTGGCGAAGTTGAATATAAAGGCAAAACTATGCCCGCAAGCGAAGTGTTAAAAGAAAAAGGCTGGCAACCTATTGCCTTACAATCAAAAGAGGGCT
>JAISHT010000015.1 GCA_031262415.1 Elusimicrobiota bacterium
CTTAGATTATATAAAGAAAAGCGAAAAGCGGTTTAGGCTTTATGTGTTTTAGGCTTTTGGGCGGCTTAGCTTTTGATATTATGCACAAATTCCGGGTTTATTAAATTGGGGATAAGCTGGTCCACGCCGTTGATAACAAATTGCACCGCAATAGCGCAAAGTATCAAACCCATAGTGCGGGTTACTATTTGCATACCGTTTATGCCCAGTATTTTTATAAACCAGCGGGAGAGATATAAAATTGCGCCTATTATTGTGCAAACTGCGGCTAGAGCCAATATCATAAAGAAATTTGTTAAAAAGCCTTTTGCTTGGTTGGAATATAAAATAACCGTCGTCATTGCGCCCGGGCCTAGGAAGATGGGGATAGCTACGGGAACAATGATATTGCTTAGTTTTTTTGTTGCCTCGCGAAATGCGTTATTAGAATCTTTTTGCGTGTGCAGACCCTCGTTTTCAAACTTTGGCTTACCGTGGAGCATACGCATACCAACGCCCATAATCAAAATACCGCCGGCTATTTTGAAGGCAGGTATTGTTATACCAAAAAGATTTAAAAACGGCTGGCCGGCATAGTAGAAGAAGATTGAAATTACAAAAATAGTTAAAGCAAGTAATTTCGCTAGATTTTTTTGTATGGCGTTTGATTCATTATTTACATTTTCTAAAAATATTGGCACATTGCCGATAGGATTTAAAATAGCCAAAAGAGCAATAAAAAAACTTAAAACTAAAGAAAAATTTATAGACATTATGAAATCCTTAATAGGTGTTTTGTATAAGCGGGGTATTTTAAAATATGGGCAGTACAGGGATCGAACCTGTGGCCTTCCGCGTGTGAGGCGGACGCGCTACCGCTGCGCCAACTGCCCGTAAACTTATATATATTTTAGCATATATATATTTTTCGCAGGGGATTTATCTGGTTCATAGTCGCATAAAGAAATTTTACTGGATTAGTTTTTGGCTCATTATGCACATAAAATTTGATTTTTTGATTATGCGGCGGCAACTCGCTTAAACCAAGCTCGGACAATACCAAGCCTATAATGGGTAATTTTTATTATTTAAAAACCCGCTCTTTTAAATCACCAAATAAATCCCCTGCAGGGAGATTAAACGACAAAGACAAGACAGAAAAAACACAAAAAACACAAGAATTGTGTTTAATTGCGCAAGGATAATCTCAGACGGTGTTTTAAATAATGCTTGACTTGGGGGGGGGGGGGGGGTATTATGGTAAAATTAAGTATAGGCTGTTTATGCCCAAATAAAGGGCATATAAAAACTTGGAGGCTACAAAATGAATCAAGAAGTTTATTGCGTCGTAGCAACGCGAAGACGAACAAAAAGAAATAAGTTAATAAGTAAAAAGAAAGGTTTTACATTAATAGAACTATTAGTAGTTGTATTAATAATCGGCATACTTGCCGCTATTGCGCTGCCGCAATATAGAAAAGCGGTGTTTTCGTCTAGAATGAAAGAAATGGAAATTGCCATGAAAGCATTGGATACTGCTTATATAGAATATCAACTTATTCATGGGACAAATAGCATTCCTGCTACGCCAGATAGCCTTTCAGTAACATTGCCGTCTGATTGTGATGTCAGAATTAATGAAAGTGGCTATCCATTTAGATATCGGTGTAAAAATTATGTTATTGGTGCGCCTACGGGTGGCGAAACTCGCCGTTTAATCATGGCGTATACTTTGTGGAATCCGAATGAACTAATGTTGATGGATATAGAAAAAGGTCAGATTTACTGCCGTGCTAGTTATGCTAACATGTATCCAATGTATAAAGATTACTGTCAAAGAGCGGGCCACAGTTTGCACTAAGATCAATGGTATTATATTAAGCCTAAAATGCCTGACTAATTTGTGAATAAAAAAGCCTCTAGATAAAACTAGAGGCTTTTTTACTATGTTTAAATTGAATTTGCCGGGGGACAGGATCGAACTGTCGACACCTGGTTTTTCAGACCAGTGCTCTACCACTGAGCTACCCCGGCTAACTTAAATATTATAACAAATAATAAAAAAACTTTCAGAAAAGATTGAAATTTGCTACGGAAATTATTGCGTAATTCGTCTTCGCTTTGCTACGACGCAATAAAATTCGTCTTAACTATCTTTCATTACGACGCAATAAATTTTATCTTAACTATCTTTCATTGCGACGCAATAAAATTGATCTTTAAATTTCGCTCAGCGGTTTGTAAAATTTTGCGGCTATAAAAGCAAAAATTGCCGCTGGAAAAATAAATAACATCGCCGCAAAAACAGCGGTTTTTAAATTAATAAAATCAGATAACAAACCAATTATCGCTGGGGAAATAGCGTCCCCCAAGGCGTGTATTATAAAAATATTTAAAGCAAAAGCCATAGAGCGTATTTTAAGGCTTGTTGTATCAACTATAGCGGCTTGCATGGGGCCGGTTTGTAAAAACACAAACATTATAGCTATTGCAAACAATACCAAAGCTAGGGCGGTATTATGCGCAAGCAAAGCCAAAATGCCAAAAGGAAAAGCAAGGCAAAAACTAATAGCCGAAACTAAAAAATAAGCCTTATTTGTTTTTATAAATAATTTATCTGCAACTATCCCGCCAATCAATGTGCCAATTGCGCCGGCTATAATTGTAATAAGCCCAAAAGCCGTGCCTGCATAAGATACGCTCATATCAAAATAACGGTGGAAATAAGTCGGCATCCACGCCGCAAGCCCGCCCAAAGTAAAAGTGCCCATAGCCTGCGCTAAGCAGACAAAAAGAAAAGGCTTATTTTTAAGTAATTTTAAATATTCTTTTGCTTTTGGTTTTTCTTCCCGCGGCGGAGTTTTGCGAGTATCTTTTATTTTAAAAAAGACTAAAGCGGCTAGTATCACGCCCGGTAAACCTACTATAATAAAGGCTTGCCGCCAACCAAAGAGATGTCCAAGCCATGCGCCAAGCAAATATCCAAGCGCGCTGCCAATAGGCAGAGCAAGAGCAAAAAAAGCTAACACTTTTGCCCGTGATTTTTTTTGGAATTTTTCCGCCAAAAAAGAGGGCGATACGCTTGTAAAGCCGGCCTCGCCAACGCCAATAAAACTACGGGCTGTAAGCAGATGTTTAAAATCGCTAGCTAGAGCGGTAAGCATAGTGGCAATACTCCAAAGAAATGCGCTTAAAGATATCCAAATTTGCCTAGGCGTTCTATCGGCGGCGTATCCAATAAAAGGCGCAATTAGCATATAAACCAGCATAAAGACGGAGGCCAAAAGGCCAAGCTGTGTATCGGTTAAATTTAAATCAAGTTGAATTAATGGGAAGACGGCAAATAAAATTTGCCTATCAATATAATTTAATAGGTTAATAGAAAATAAAATTATAAAAATAGCCCTTAGGCTCATCTTGTTTGCCTTAAGGCTTCATATAAACAAACTGCGGCGGAAGTGGAAAGGTTTAGCGAGCGTATGCCGTCGGCCATAGGAATGCGATATAAAGCCTTTTTGTATTTTGTATAAAGCTCTTTGGGTAGCCCGCAGGACTCGCTGCCAAAAAGCAAATAATCGCCCTTTTTAAATTCTATATCCCACAAAGTTTTATCGCCCTTAGTGGAAAAGAAAAATAGCCTTGAGTTCTGCTCTATGCTAAGCAAAAAATCGTCAAAAGTTTTGTGGACTGTATATTTTAGTTTGGGCCAATAATCAAGGCCGCTTCGCTTGATTTCTTTATCTTCTATTTTAAAACCCAACTTGCCCACAAGATGTAAATGCGTATTTGTAGCAACGCAAGTTCTGCCTATATTGCCTGTGTTAAACGGTATCTCGGGGTTTATAAGGACTATGTTCATAGGTATTTAAAATAGACGGTTAAAGTAAGCGGCTAAAATAATGGCGGGGCTAAATTAAACCCCGCCTATTTTTTAAATTTCCCACCTAATATGAATTGGCGTGAAAGGATTTGGGATATCCTTGTTAAACGGCAAAATACGCAAGGCATAATCCTGCCTGCCGCTGGTTTCGGGCTGGACTTCTACCTCGTAGAGATAAGTATCGCCGTTTTTGGAAACATTCTTCATAGAAATATCTTTAACGCTTTCAAAGCCGCCTGCAAGGGAGCGTAGCCCCATTTGCAGTTGCACGACTACATCTTCCGGCTTCAAATCGCCCAAAGTTACATTTGCGCTAAATTTAAGATTTGCGCCTACGGGGATAGCCTTATCCATAGGGGGGGTTTGATCGGTTATAGAAACACGGGGCCAGTTTGCGTCTATATCGGCGCGCCATTTGGCAATTTGGGCGGTTCTGCCCTCGGTTTTTAATATGCCGCCGTAGTAATGAGCTTTGGTATAAAAGCGTTGATAATACTCTTCCACCATTCTATTAGTATTAAAGAAAGGCGCAAGGGCTTGCACGGAGTCTTTCATTTTTTTAAGCCAGCTCAGCGGCAAATTATCTTTATCTCTATCATAATAAGCGGGGGCAATTTCGGTTTCAATTAAATTATAAAGAGCTTGGGATTCTACATCATCTCTCTCATTATCGTCTTTATAAGTTTTTGAGCCTATAATAGACCAGCCATAATCAACCGGGCCGACTTCGTCCCACCAGCCGTCTAAAATAGATAGTTGCAAACCGCCGTTAAAGGCCGCTTTCATACCGCTTGTGCCAGAGGCTTCCATAGGGCGAAGCGGATTATTAAGCCAAACATCTACGCCTTGTATCATATAACGGGCTAGGTTCATATTATAATCTTCAACAAAAACTATTTTGCCTTTGAAACGCGGATCAAGCATCATATTAAAGATTTGTTTTATAAACTCTTTCCCTTGCGTATCTGCGGGGTGAGCCTTGCCGGCAAAAATAAATTGCACGGGGCGTTGGGGATTATTTACAATTTCCGCTAGGCGGGCAGGGTCTCTAAAAAGCAAAGTCGCCCTTTTATAGGTGGCAAAGCGTCTTGCAAAACCTATTGTAAGCACATTTTCGTTTAATACTTTTGAGATATTGCTCGTCCTAAAAAAACTTACATTAAGGCGGCTGGCTAGCGAGGTCATTTTATCTCTAACATGCTTAATAAGTTTTGTTTTGCGCTCTATATGCGTTTGCCAAAGCTCTTCGTTTGGGATTGTTTGCACTTTATCCCAAACACTGTGGCTAAAGTTATTCATAGCGTCGTCGCTTAAATATTTTTTGTAGAGTTCAGTTTGCTCGTGGCTTGTCCAGCTTGCGCCGTGCACGCCGTTTGTTATGCTGGTTATGGGAACTTCTGAAACAGGTAGGCCTTCCCAAATACTCTTCCACATTTCACGGGAAACTTTGCCGTGTAATTTAGCTACGCCGTTTAGATATGCGCAAAGTTTAAGGGCAAAAACAGTCATGCAAAATTGCGCCGCTTGCGGGGTTTCTTTGCCTAGATCCATAAATTCGTCCCAGCTAATACCAAGTTGAAGGACATAAGGCTCCATATATTTTTTGATTAAACTAAAATCAAAATACTCATTGCCAGCAATAACAGGCGTATGCGTGGTGAAAACAGAGGTAGCCCAGACAATTTCCCTTGCTTCTTTAAAAGTTATGCCCTTTTCCTGCATAATATCAATTATGCGTTGGCATAACAAAAATGCGGAGTGGCCTTCGTTAATATGAAAAACGGTTGGCTTTAAACCTAAGGCTTTTAAGGCCTTTACGCCGCCGATACCTAAAACAATTTCTTGTTTAATTCTGTTTTCTCTGTCGCCGCCGTAGAGCTGCTCGGTTATAGTGCGGTGTTGGGGGGCGTTTTCGGGCAAATTGGTATCCAAAAGATAAAGCGAAGTGCGCCCAACAGGCACGCGCCAAAGCATAGCTTTTATAATTTCCCTGCCAAGCGGTATGTCAACGGTTAAACTATTGCCGTCTTTATCTTTTAAAGGCTCTACAGAGAGATGCGCCCAGTCGTTTTCCGGGTAATCTTCGCCTTGCCAGCCGTCTTTATTTAAAACTTGTTTTACATAGCCTTTTTGATAAAAAAGACCTAGGCCTATTATTGGTATATCAAGATCGCTTGCGCTTTTAATATGATCGCCAGAAAGCATACCAAGGCCGCCAGAATAAATTGGCAAACCCTCGCCGATGCCGTATTCCATAGAGAAGTAAGCCGTAAGGAAATTTTCTTTACCTTGGCCTTTATTTTGTTCAAACCAAGTGTTTTTGTTGTTTTGATAATCACGATACAAAGTCTCAACATATTTTAAATGCTCAATAAAATCTTTATCTTTGCTTAATTCCTCAAGCCTTTTTTGCGAAACAGAGGCCATAAGCCACTTTGGCATACGGCGGCTTTGCCTCCACAACTCTTTATCAATTTTTAAAAACAAGTTGATGGCGGGCCAATTCCAGGCAAACCACATATTATTTGAAAGCTCTTCAAGGAACTTCATATTTTCAGGTAAATTTGGCGTTACTTTAAAGGAGTGGATTTTCATTCTTTCCTCCAAAATGGATTTTAGTATATCATTAAGTATATAAAATTAAAATATAGTTTGAGATAAATATTAAACGCAACTTGCTTATAAAGTTAAGCATTATGCGACTGGATTTTATATAATATATGTAATTGCTTGCGAGCTGTTTTAAAAAGATTTACTGTCTCGTTCGTCTAGCGGTTTAGGACGCCGCCCTCTCAAGGCGGAGATCACGGGTTCAAATCCCGTACGAGACGTTTTTTTTAATCTTCCCCCGCCTTAGCGCGGGGGAAATTTACCCTTACAAATTTACGGAGTTTATTATGGATATCGGAATAGTAGGCCTGCCAAATGTCGGCAAATCAACCCTTTTTAATGCGCTAACAAATGCAGGGGCGCAGGCTTCTAATTACCCTTTTACTACTATTGAGCCAAATGTTGGCGTTGTGGCTATACCGGATAAAAGGCTGGATATTTTGGCCGAGCTTTTTGATACCAAAAAAGTAGCCGCATATATACGCTTTGTTGATATTGCAGGCATTGTGCAAGGCGCAAGCAAGGGCGAGGGGCTGGGCAATAAATTTTTAGCTAATATCAGAGAAGTTGACGCAATTATCCACGTGGTGCGTTTATTTGAAGATGAAAATATTACCCATGTTTCAGGCACGGTTGATCCGCTTAGAGATATTGAAATTATTGAAACCGAGCTAATGCTTGCAGATTTAGAAAGCGTTGAAAAAATGCTGCCTAAACAAGAAAGTATGGCCAAAAGCGGCAATAAAGAAGCCAAAGCCCGCTTGGAAGTTTTGCGCAAATTGCAAAAAACATTGGCCGAGGGTAAACCAGCCTCCTCTCTTGACCTTAGCCCTGAGGAAAAGGTTGATTTGCAGCTCCTTACCTTAAAGCCTATGCTTTATGTCGGCAATAATTCCGAAGTGCCAAATAAGGAAAACGCCCAAAAACTTAAAGAGCACGCCCAAAAAGTCGGCGCAGGTTTTGTGGAATTATCTGTAAAATTTGAAGCCGAAATAGCGGAACTACCAGAAGAAGAAAAAAAGATATTTTTAGCAGAAATCGGCAGCGAATATACTGGGCTAGAAAAAATTGTCAGAGCCGGGCTTGATTTGCTTAATATGACTACATTTTTCACCGCCGGCCCAATAGAAGCCCGCAGCTGGCTTATCCCCAAAAGTTGCCCCGCCCCAAAAGCGGCCGGCAAAATCCACAGCGATATAGAGCGCGGTTTTATCTGCGCCGAGGTTTATAAAGTCAACGATATCGTTGAGCATAAAAACGAGAAAACGCTGAAAGAAAAAGGCCTAATCCGCCAAGAAGGGCGAGATTACCTTATGCAAGACGGCGATGTCTGCGAATTTAGGTTTAATGTCTAATGCAAGTTTGTAAACACTTCGGCGTTTGCGGCGGCTGCTCCAGCCAAAATATAGATTATAAAACGCAACTCAAAACCAAGCAAGATAAGGTTGACGCCCTGCTTGCCCCGTATTTTAGCGGGGAAATAAAAATAACGCCCTCGCCAAATATCCAATATTTTAGAAATAAGGTTGAGTTAGGTTTCAGCCGCCAAGTTGTTTGGAAAATCCCGCCCGGCCAAAAAAAAGTTATCCGTGATAAAACTCAACCGCTGGAGTTTGAAGAGGCTTTGGGATTTCGTGTTAAAGGCCGTTGGGATAGATGTATAGACCTTCAAGAATGTATCCTTTTTAATGATAAACTTAGCTTGCTGGTTGGGGCCGTGCGGGCTTGGGCGGCGGCTAACAAAATTGCTTTTTATGACCAACGTAAACACAGCGGCATTTTGCGCAATCTCCTTGTAAGAGAAGGCAAAAACACGGGCCAAGGTATGATTGTTTTGATTGTGGCCGCTCCGCTAGCGTGCGAAGATGGGTTTAAAAAAGCCGTGCAAAGCGTATACCCAAACTATAGCGCGCTAATTGCTTTAAATAGCGGGCTTTCAGATGGCTCAGGCTTAACGGATATAAAAGTTTTAAGCGGCAATGCCGCTATACAAGAGGCTTTAAATATTGAAGGCCGTCAAATATTTTTTGAACTCTCTCCGCAGGCATTTTTCCAAACAAATACTTTGGCGGCAAATTTAATGTATGGCCGAGTTAGGGCTTTGATTGGCAAAATAAGGCCTGCTGTTCTCTACGATTTATACGGCGGAGCAGGCAGCTTTAGTTTAACTTGCGCAGATTTAGTGGGCAAGAGTTTATGCGTTGAAAGCGTAGAGGCCGCTGTAGAAAATGGGCGCAAAAACGCCAAATTAAACAAAATAGAAAATGTTGAATTTTTCTTTGATAAAACGGAAGATTTTTTAACTAAAAATGAAATTAACGCAAATAATAGCGTTATTATCCTTGACCCGCCCCGCAGCGGCCTGCACCCAAAAGCGACTGATGCCACCCGTCAAAGCGGAGTAAAAAATATTTTTTATATCTCTTGCAATCCAATTACTTTAGCTGAAAATTTAAAAGTTCTTACAAAAAATTATAATGTAGTAGATGTTGAGTGTTTTGACTTTTTTCCACATACGGACCATATTGAAACCTTAGCGTCGTTGGAATTAAAATGAACTCAATAGATAAAATTTTATCAACCTTAAACCCAAAGCAGCTTGAAGCCGTTTTGTATAATAGCGGCCCTTGCCTTATTATAGCTGGCGCAGGCACGGGCAAAACCAAAACTTTAACCTGTAAAATAGCCAAGCTTATAGCTGATGGAATGATGCCAAACCGTATTTTAGCGGTTACTTTTACCAACAAAGCCGCCAAAGAAATGCGGGAACGTGTTGACGCCCTTGTACCCGGGCAGGCGGCAAGAGTTTGGGTTAATACTTTCCACTCTTTTGCAGTGCGTGTTTTGCGCCAAAATTACGAAGCGGCGAGTCTTGATAGAGATTTTGTTATTTACGACGAGAGCGAGCAAAAAAAGATAATAACTTTAGTGTTGGAAGAAATGGGCCTAAAAGACGCCAAGCGGGAAATAAATTATTATATTTCCACAATTTCCCGAGCTAAAGACGATATGCTTGACCCAGAATCTTTCTATATACACGCCCAAACATCTAATAACCCCAAGCGTCAGCAAGTGGCCGAAATTTACCGCCGCTATCAACGCAAACTTATTGCCGCCGCCGCCCTAGATTTTGGCGATTTGCTTATGAAAGTTGTTGACCTTCTAAAAAATAACGAGGCTGTGCGTAATTATTATCAGGAATATTTCCAGTATGTTTTAGTTGACGAGTATCAGGATACAAACCATACGCAATATAGCCTTGTGCGTATGCTGGCTGAAAAACACCGCAAGCTTTGCGTAGTGGGCGATCCTGATCAGTCCATTTATTCCTGGCGTGGCGCAAATATACGCAATATCCTTGAATTTGAAAGAGATTTTAAAAACGCTAAAGTTATTACGTTAGAGCAAAATTACCGCTCAACCCAAGTTATTTTGGACGCTTCCAATAAACTTATAAAAAAGAATAAAAACAGACGGGAAAAAAGTTTGTTTACAGAGCAAAAATCTGGCGAGCCTGTAAACCTAATGGAACTAGCTACAGAAGGCGAAGAGGCTAGGTGGACGGCTAACCAAATACAAACTTTAGTGGAAGAAGACGGTATAAATTTAAACGATGTCGCCGTATTTTACCGCACTAATGCGCAATCAAGAAATTTTGAAGATACTTTCCGCCGCTATCAAATACCCTATAGGCTAATTGGGGCGGTGCGTTTTTATGAGAGAAAGGAAATTAAAGATATTTTATCCTATGCAAAACTGCTTGTTAACCCCAATGATACCGTAAGCCTGCTGCGTGTTATTAATACGCCGCGCCGTGGACTAGGCGAAAGCGCCCAGCAAAGTTTAATTGCCCATAGTAATCAGGAAAATATTAGCCTTTATAAAGCTTTAAAATCAAATGTTTTTGTTGATGGCTTAAAGCCAACGGCCCGTCGTGGCGCAAGGGAATTTATTAATTTAATAGAAGGCTTAACGCTTGATTTAAAAATGTCCCCGCCAAGCGATACTTTGCTAAAGATTATGGAACTTTCCGGCTACAAGCAAAGCCTTGAGCTTGAAAGCGAAAAAGACCCCGAGGCCGCTAGCCGAATTGGCAACTTAAACGAGCTTATAAACGCCGTAAAAGAATACGAAACCCGCTCTCTAGAAGACGAAGTGGAGCCTACTCTATCGGGATATTTGCAGGAAGTTTCTTTAATTGGCGGCGCAGATGAGGAGAAAAAGGGGCAAAGCAGCGATAGCGGGGCGGTTACTTTAATGACTGTGCACCTAGCAAAAGGCCTTGAATTCCCGGTAGTTTTTGTAAGCGGCTTAGAAGAGGGTTTGTTTCCATTACTCGGCGGACGGGACGATGAGGATTTAGAGGAAGAACGCCGTTTATGTTATGTCGCTATGACAAGGGCAAAAAAGAAGTTAAATATGTCTTACTGCGCAACAAGGCGTATTTTTGGCAAAACATATTCTAACTTAGCCTCCCGCTTTTTATTTGACAGCGGCCTTATGCATACAGAGGAATTCCCCGAAGGCGGTATGCGTAGGGAAATTGATTCTTTTAACAGAAAAAACCACTGGACTCCAAAAAACAGCGTATCCTATAATAATGCGGCTAACTATAAGGATACTATACCAATGTCGCAAATGCGCTACGAGCAGGCTAGCGTAAATACCCCAAATATCCAAAGCCAAAACGGGCAAGAGGGGCAAGCTAGTCAAGATATTCCAGCAAAAAGAGCGACGGGTGTCAAAGTTGGCAGTCAAGTGCGCCACGGCGTTTTTGGAGTTGGCAAGGTAATACTTGTTTCAGGCTCTGGCGAGGCTACAAAAATCTCAGTAGTTTTTGCTGGCGGCACAAAAAGGGTTTTTATGCTCCAATACGCCCCGCTTGAAATTTTATAAACTTTATTATAAATTTAGCGGCATTGTAAAACATCAAAGACATATGAGACTTTAGGATAATTGAGCCGCGGGGTTTTTTGTGTGGCTCAATTATCTAAAATATCTCATATGCAACAAATAAATCTATCTTACAAAAACAAG
>JAISHT010000054.1 GCA_031262415.1 Elusimicrobiota bacterium
ATCATCTTCTGCTTTACACACATTAAGCCTAGGTATTAGGCGGCATTTGGATATAATTCTATTATCAAATCTAGGCGTTTTTTGGCCCAAAATACCCTGCCATTCCCAAGCTCTACCACGATATTTTTTGTTTTCTTTGTCTTTGAAAGCGGAGTACGCTTTACCACCAGGGAACATAATATCATCAACATTACCTAGTTTGGGACATTGCTTTACGGCTTGGATAAGCAACTCTTTTACTTCTTTAATAACAAGCTCTCTAGGTGCAATTAATGTTTTAGAACCCTCTTTATTGCGGGCAGACAAAGGATTGCAGGAAAGAGTATTTTTTAATTCTTTTGGTTTTTGGGGATTCCAAAGCCCTAGTTTTAAAGCCTCGTAATAACACGGATAGTGCAAGTTTTCATCAGTAATTAATTTTTTTAATTCTTCGGTATACGCATTTGTGTTTTTATTATCTAGTTCTGCCTCTTCCAGTCTTTTCTTTTCCTCAGGGGCAAGATCTTCTTTTGGTTTTTTGCGGAGTTCTGACAACACCCCACTTTCCCATGGCAACTTGTCATCATATCCCCTGTGTTGAATAGCAGAGCGTATAGCCTTATAAATTTGCCAACCTTCTAAATCTTTCCCTTGCAATAAGGCTATACGCAATAAACACGATGTGTAAATTGTATCATCACCTTTTGCAGGAAACTCACGCAATAATCTTATATCGGCCTCTTCTTGTGGGGCAGATTTTAAAACTTCTATGCCAGCTTCCTTTGCGCACTTTGCCCACCACTCTTCCCTTGCTTTATGCGCTAGACGGGTGCGATATGCGCGCCTTATGCCTGCTTGCTCTTTTGTTGATGCAAAAGTGCTATCAATTAACAAACTTTCTAAGTGTAAAATTTTATCGTTTTCTCTAACACACTCGCCAATACTACCGCTACCCAAATCAAAAGAAAATATTTTCATTTTTTTATTCTCCTAAAATAAATGTTTTTAATTATTTTTAGTATACAAAATATCAGGCCTAAATTTACATATTAGACCATATTTTCAATTTTATCCGTTGCGAGGTATACGCTAGGCAAGCTTTGCCCGTTGTTAGGGCAAGGGAAGTTATCCGAAGTGGCAAAAAGATTAAAATTTACGGCAAAGACGACGCAAAAAAACGCCCCAGACAGGAATCGAACCTGCAACCTTATCCTTAGGACGGATCTGCTCTTCCAGTTGAGCTACCGGGGCTTATCTTAAATAAAACTAAAAAATTACATACCAACTATATAACGCGCCGTATAAAACAAATGCGGCATACAACACAAACACAACACACAACTTACCACATTAAAACACAACGCAAAATAAGCATAAAAAACTACAAACTTCAAATTGCAATTCATACAACTAAAAACACAGCCTGAGAGATGAAAAAACTTCAAAACAACATCTAAATCTCTTATAATTTTACTATTTTCTTAAAGTTTAGTCCATTGACTTGCAAAAACTTGCAAAAAAACTCTCGCAAAAAAACCTTACAAAAACCGCTTAAAACTTAATCAAACTTACATAGGGGGCGTTAAGTTTTTCTTTGCCGTTTAGGGCGGTAAGCTCGCACAAAAAGGCGTATAAACTTATTTTTGCGCCAAGTCTGCCAACCATTTCCCCAGCCGCCTGCGCCGTGCCACCAGTGGCAAGCAAATCGTCTATTACAACCACATTATCGGCCGCGCTCAAAGCGTCCTCGTGCATCTGTAAAGTATCGGTGCCATATTCCAGCGCAAAATCAGCGGAAATTGTTTTATAAGGCAATTTGCCCTTTTTGCGAACAGGCACAAACCCAACGCCCAGCGCAAACGCCAAAGCCGAGCCAAACATAAACCCGCGCGCCTCTATAGCCACAACTTTAGTTATGCCCTTGCCCTCGCACTGCGCCTTAAACTCGTTTATGACTGCGGCAAAAGCGGCCCCATCAGCTAGTAGCGGCGTAATATCACGGAACAAAATCCCCTCTTTTGGGAAGTTCGGTATATCTCTAATTTTATCTAAAATAGCTTTATCCATCTTTATTTCCTCTTGCCTTTTTTGTTTGATTTAATAGGGGATTTTGCCACGGGTTTTTTGGCCCCTAATTTTGCGGCCCTCGCATTGGCCCCCGCATTAGTCTTAAGCAGTTTAAGCAAATTATTTTTTAAAACTTCCTGCCCTAAAATATTTTTATTTGTTTTTAACTTCATACCCGTGTGGATATTTTTTGTGCTATGGTCCTTTTCTTTCTCCTCAAAAAGGCCAAGTTCTTGGGCTTTTTTGCGCACATTTCTAACCGCGCGCTCCTCTATTTGGCGAACACGCTCGCGCGATATATTCATTTTTTTGGCGACATCAGCTAGAGTGTAAGGCTCGGCTGAGTTAAGGCCAAAGCGCATAATCAAAACTTCTTTATCACGGGGGCTAATTTCGCCCAAAATATTTAACAAAGCGGTGTTAGAAGAAGAATTTGTAACCAAATCATCTGGATTGCCTTTGCCGTAATCTGTAAGAGTATCTTCTAGCGTTAAAGCGCCGTCCTCTTCATTAACGGCGGAGGATAGAGAGTCCACGCTATAAGCTGCGCTTAAAGTATCCAAAATTGAGCGCACTTGCCTAGCTGATAGGTTCATTCTTGCGGCCATTTCTTGTAGCGAAGGCTCACGTCCAAATTTTAGTTTAAACTCTTCCCAATTTTTTGTCCAAGCGCGCAAATTATCCCAAGCGTGGGAGGGTATTTTGATTGCGCCGCTTTGCTCTTCTACCGCGCGGCGGATATATTGCTCTATCCAGTGTATAGCATAGGTGGAAAAGCGGTATCCACGAGTAGGATCAAATTTATCAATAGCCTGCAAAAGGCCAAGGTTGCCTTCTTCAATTAAATCCATAAGGTCAATGCCGCTTCGGTGAAACCTTTTTGCCGTCGGCACAACTAGGCGCAAGTGCATTTGCACAAGGCGTTCGCGCGCGGCCTTATCGCCTTTTTTGGCTTTTTGCCAAAGGCCGGCCTCTTCCTTGCGGTCAATTTTTTTGACAAGGTCGCTAATATCTTTAAAATATTCGTTTACAGAATCTATGCTCTTTTCTTCCATAGTTAAATGGTATCACAAATTATAAGGTTTAAAAAGCCCCTATTTTTAAATAGGGGCTTTTTGTTTGGGTCTTTTGCTTTTGTTTAAAGCGGAATATTGCCCTTTTTGGGGTTTTGACGCGGGTCGCGCTTGCCGTGCAAAATCCTTAAAGCTCGTATAATGCGAGATCTTGCGGCAGAAGGCTCAATAATTTCGTCAATAGAACCTGTTGAAGCCGTTTGATACGGGGAGGCGAATTTATCGGCATATTCTTGGGTTAATTTGGCCTTAATTTCCTCAACTTTATCTGGCGCAGCGGCCTTAATTTCCCTAGAATACAAAATTTCAATTGCGCCGCGCGGGCCCATAACCGCAATTTCGGCAGAGGGCAGGGCAAAATTAAAATCCCCCCCTAAATATTTGGAGCTCATTGCAATATAAGCGCCGCCATAAGCCTTGCGTAAAACCAAAGTTATTTTTGGCACGCTGGCTTCGGAATAAGCATAAAGCAATTTTGCGCCGTGGCGGATAATTCCGCCGTGCTCCTGCTCAACGCCCGGCAAATAACCGCCGATATCAACCAAAGTAAGTATGGGTATATTAAATGCGTTTAAGAACCTAACGAACCTTGCCGCTTTATCGCTGGCGTGCAAATCAAGCGCGCCGCCAAGATGATAAGAGTTATTGGCCACTACGCCCACAACCTCGCCGCCCATACGAATAAAGCCCACAACTACATTTTTGGCAAAATCACGGTGTATTTCAAAAAATTTATTTTCGTCGGCAATTTCCCAAATTACATGCTGCACGCGGAAAGGCTTGCGGGGGCTGATTTCGCAAACTTTTTCTAGAGCGGGGGTTTTCCTATCAACAGAATCCATGGTAGAAGAAATGCCCGCATTATCATAGCAGCTTTGGGGGAGGAAGGTTAAAAGTTCCCTTACTTGGCGGAAACAATCCTGCTCGCTTTTAGCGACAAAATGGCACACGCCGCTAAGTTGCGAATGCGCCTTGCTGCCGCCGAGGGTATCAAAATCAACATCTTCGCCTGTTGCGGCTTTAACTACACCCGGGCCGGTAACAAACATATGGCTAATACCTTCAACCATAAAAATAAAATCAGTTAATGCCGGGGAATAAACCGCCCCGCCAGCGCAAGGGCCTAAAATAACCGAAATTTGCGGAATAACGCCGGAGGCTTTTACATTTCTATAAAAAATCTCGCCATAACCGTCAAGGCTGTCAACGCCTTCTTGTATCCTTGCGCCGCCAGAATCCAAAAGGCCGATAACAGGCATTTTGCCTTCTAAAGCAAGGTCCATAATATAGGCAATTTTTTGAGCGTGAGCTAGCCCAAGCGAGCCGCCAAGCTGAGTAAAATCTTGCGCAAAAATGGCGACTTCACGGCCATTAATGCGGCCAAAGCCGGTTATTACGCCGTCGCCCATCAAATGCTTATCTTTAAGGCCAAAATCTGTGGATCGGGTTTCAACTAATGTGCGGATTTCATAAAAACTATTTTCGTCAAGCAAATATTGCAAGCGTTCACGGGCGGTAAATTTGCCTTTTGCATTTTGCGCCGCCGCTTTATCAGCTGGGGTTGTTTGCGCTTTGGCGTAAACCTCTCTAAATCTTTTAATTGACGGGGCGACTTCTTTAACAACCTCTTTTGGCTCTTCTTGCCCGCTTTCTTTTGCAACTTCTTTTACGGCCTCTTTGGCGGCTTCTTTTTGGGTTTCTTTAGCCGTATCTTTTAAAATTTCTTTACCATTCTTTTTAGATATTTCTTTTTTATCGCTGCTGATTATTTCTTCCATAATATCCTCTATAAAAGCGGGGCTTGGCTGGCAACAGCCAGTTTATAACCACCGTCTAAATCTTCAACATCAATTTGAATTTTTGGGCTGCCGATTTTAGCCCACAAATCAAGCGCTTTGCCGTGCAATTCCAAATTGCCGTTAACAAAGCGGATATTTTGCATATTAATAGATAAACCTACGCCTAAAAATTTTAAAACTGCTTCTTTTTTAACCCAAAGTTCCGTTAAAAAAACCGCCGCTTTTGAGGATATTTCGTCTTTGTGGAAACATTCCTCCGCCCAGGCTTTGCTACGCTTTTCAACAACTTCAATATCAATACCAATAGCCTCGCCCGTTAGGGCAATGGCTGCGCTTGCCCAAATGCCGCTATGCGTTATAGAAACCGGCAAATGCGTTCCGCCCGGCACTAGTAAACGAGGTTGGCCTGAGGAAGAATTTTTTACTTCCATTTGTTTCATATTAAAAGTAAAAAAATCCATTGCTAAACTTTTTAGCGCATAACGCCCGCCAAGCCATTCTTTGCGGCGTTTTTCTATTTTAAAATCTTGATAAACAGCCAGTTCCCCCGCCGTAAGTATTGTATCTGCGGCGGGCAGTTTTGCAAGCTCTACAACTTTATATCTATAGGCCATAAAAACCTTGTTTAGCGGCTATTTAATTGGCTTACTGCCCTATCATTTGATAGTCGCTCATTTCCACCCAGAGCTTGCCCTTTTCGTCAAAGACAAAAGCATTGTAAACACTTTTGCCCTCAATATTTTTGCCTGTATAAACGCCCAGCATATAAAGTTTTTGCGGGGCAATGCCGTGATTGTGTATTGAAAGTTTGCCAATAGAATCAGGCAAAGTCATACGACCTTCAACGGCTAAATCTCTATATCCGCAAGTTTGGAAAGCGGCCTCAATTAACATAGGGTAAGCAAGCAAATGTTTGGGGCCGTCGTGGAACAAAACTTCGGACGGTTTTTTATAAACGCCCAAAACGGCCTCTTCGCTAATTTTTAAGATTCCGTCTAAAACTTGAAAGCTTGGGCCGTGGAAATATTTTGCATAAATTTCATCGTGAGTTACGGCGTAATTGCCGCTAATGTCCACTTTGGTTTTATAATTATTCCATTTACTTTCAAAATTAGTCAAAACGCGCGCGGTAAAATGTTTGCGGGTATTGCCCATCTTAATACCTTTGCTGTTAATAAAATCTGACTCTATAACCATATTAACAGCGCCGTTTGTATCTTCGCCTTTAATGCGCACCGTTTGGGGATTGCGTCTTAAAAGTTTTATGGGTAAATAGAAGTGGATATCTTCTAAGCCTTGGGGCTGCTTGCCCTCAAGCATAGTAGCGGTTTCCATAAAAGTTTCAATGCCCATAACGCCCGGCACATAAGGCGTGCCTTCAATAGCGTGGTCAAAGAGAAAGGGATATTCCACCTTAAAAGTATTTTCAGCAAAAATATCTTTGCCGACATTTAAAGTTTTAATATCGCCGAGAAAGAAGTTTTCCTGCTCACCTTGCGGAGCGGGGCTTACCTGAGCTTGCGCAGCGGGTTCTGGTTTAACTTCCTCTCTAGCAGGCTCTTTTACTGGCTCAGTGGCAGGCTGCTGGCTTGGCGTACTCGCCGAGGGCGCAGAGCCTCCGCTTGGCGGGGTATTATTGCCACCATCGCTAAATGGGGCAATATCTTCTTCTAAAACAAAATCATCTTGAATGCGGATTTGATAGTCCCAATCCAATTTGCCCAAATCATCGGTTAAGACAATTTCCGGCACATGGCCAAAGACAATTTCGTTAAGGAAAATTTGCATACCGTCGTGCGGATCAACAAATTTTAGACCTTGAGATGTTAAGAACTCAAACACTCCAGAGCGTACGCCCATACCAACGCTTGCGTATGCGCTCATATCAACGCTAATGGCCCGCTGGCCTTGATTGTTAAGCGAAATACAAAGCTTAGCCAAAAAGTCATTTGCGCTTGCATAATCGCTTTGACCTAAGTTGCCGTATTTGCCCGCTATTGAAGAAGAGAAGGCGTAAAAACCAGTTTCTTTAACAAAGTTTAGGGCGACAAATGCCGCTGCGCTGGTCGCTTTAATATCAAAGGTTCTGTAATATTCCTCGGGCGTTTTATCTGTTAAAAGCCTAGATTTTTCTATACCGGCAAAATGTATTAAACCGTCTACTTTGCCGTATTTAGCTTTGATTTTGGTAACGACTTCTTTCATCATACTACCGTTTGTAACATCGCATTGATAGTATTCAACATCTCCGCCAAGGGCTTTGATTTTCTGCATATTTTTGTAAAGCGTGATAGAATCAATAATTTTGCCGTAAGCCCTTTCCAAAAGAACCGGGGTAGCCCTTACCGTAGTATCGGCTTTTAACCCTGCCCAAATTTGGTTTTTAAGTTCTTTTAACTCGGCCTCGTTTAAAGTTGCCCAGTAAGCGGCCTTTTCATTATTATCAATAATATCTAGGATAAGTATTCTGCTGCCGTATTGCGCCGCTATTTTTTGAGATAACATTGCGCCAAGTCCACGACCTGCGCCTGTAAAAGCAATGGTTTTGCCTTTTAAGTCCATATGCTTTTTGGTCATATTAAGTTTGCGAGGCAAAGAGAACATGGTGCTGCGGCGGCCTTCGTAGTAGCTTATCATGGCGCGGTCGTCGCCTTTTAAGATTTCGTGCATAGTGCGCTGGGCCATATAATCGGGCTCGGCAGTGGGCTCAAAATCCATAACTTTGGAGAGGACGCCGCCAATTTCGTACATATCTTTTCTAAAGCAATTTGCCGCCCCGCAGACAGAGCCAATAGTCGGGCTAATGGCCTCTTTAGTCTTATAGGCAAAAGCCCCATCAACCTTAAATACTGTAGCGACAAAGGTATCAGCGTCTTGACGCTGGGACAAATCTTTAACAAAAGTCTTGCACGCCATAAAGAGCGGCATTAAGAATTTGGTTAAATCGGCATGCGGGTTGATTTTTTTATCGTACTTTTTAATAGAGCACGGCAATAAATAAACTATACCTTGCACGCCCGGGTTTTCTTTAGCATATTGGGCAAAAGCTGCGGTTGTTTCTTCAAGGCTATCCCAATTTACAATAGTGGTATCTTTAGCGCGGGTTTTAAGCGTGGTAAAGATATGCGTTTTGACGCCTTGGTTTTTAAACGCCGCAACATAGGCTTTAGTTAAAGGAGCGCTATCTGACATAATAAGCACAGGCCTATTAGCAGATAATTTGCGGTTGCCTTCTTCGGCTAATGGAGCGTCAACTAAAGTTGGAATAAAGCGGAGTTTTTTGTTATGAGAATCTTCCCCTTCATAAGGTTTAGGCTCGCTGGCAACTGGCGCTGGTTGGGCGGCTGGTTGAGCTACTGGCTGCTGGGCTGGTTGCTGGGTAGGCTCTACGCGCTGCGCAACTGGAGTAGCGTTAGCGACGGGAGCGACTACCTCGGCAACAGGAGCAGCCGTAGCCACAGGCTCTTTAGAGCCTGATAAAACAAAATTAATGCAATGCCTTATCGTAGGATAATCTTTAAGCTGTATGCCTTCTTGCTTAGGCAAATTATAGCCTTCTCGCATAGCGGCAAATAATTCTGCTTGTTTGACGGTGTCAATGCCAAGGTCGGCCTCCATATCCAAATCAAGGTCTAACATATCTTTGGGGTAGCCTGTTTTTTCGGCTATTAAATTGACGACTTCTTCCGTAACCGCAGACTCATTTAAATCTTTGCGTTGAATTTCTTTTGCAACTTCTGGTTGGGCGACTGGCGCAACGGGTTGGGCGACTGGCGCAACTGACGCAGGCTGAGCAACTGAGGCCGGCGTAGTGGCGGGCGCTGCTGCTGGTTGAGCGGCTACAGGAGCATTAGAAGAGGCCGCTAGCGCATAGTTAATGCAAGATCTTATTGTAGGATAATCTTTAAGCTGTATGCCTTCTGCTTTGGGCAAATTATACATTTCCCTCATAGAGGCAAAAAGTTCGGCCTGTTTGACGGTGTCAATGCCAAGATCGGCCTCCATATCCAAATCAAGGTCTAACATATCTTTGGGGTAGCCTGTTTTCTCGGCTATTAAATTAACAATTTCGTCCGTAGCGGTTGCTTCGTCTACTTTTCTTATTGCAACCTGCTGGGCTGGCTGGGCCGCTGGTTCGGGCTGGGCAACGGGGGCAACTACCGGCGTTGGAGTTGCGCTGACATCTGGCCTAGCGGCTGGCTCTGTTGAGGCCGTCCACACTGGCATAGGTTGCGGGGCTGGCTCTGCCGTTTTGGGCTCAATCGCTTGATGCTCTGCGTTAATTGGCTCTACCGCTGGGGTGAAAGCTTCTGTTGTGGGCGTATCGTGGCCGCCTTTTGCCGCCATTTCAATTGCATATTTTATGCAAGATCTTATTGTCGGATAATCCTTAAGCTGTATGCCTTCTGTTTTGGGTAAATTATACTTTTCCCTTAAAGCGGCAAATAATTCGGCCTGTTTTACGGTGTCAATGCCAAGATCGGCTTCCATATCCAAATCAAGATCTAACATATCTTTGGGGTAGCCGGTTTTTTCTGAAATTAAATCCAAAACTTCGGCGGTTACCGTCGCTTCGTCCAAAATCCTAGGAGCAACTGTTGCTGTTGGCTGAGTTGCCACTGGAGCAGGTTGTGCTACTGGAGCAACTGGGGCCGCTGGAGCCACTGGGGCCGCTGTAGAAACAATCGGCGTTGTTGGAACGGCTGGAGTTGCGGGCGTTGCTGGGGTTGTAGGCGTTGAAGATACTGGCGTATCATTGCCGCCTTTTGCCGCCATTTCAATTGCATATTTTATGCAAGATCTTATTGTCGGGTAATCTTTAAGCTGTATGCCTTCTGTTTTGGGTAAATTGTATTTTTCCCTTAAAGCGGCAAATAACTCGGCTTGTTTTACGGTGTCAATGCCCAAATCGGCTTCCATATCCAAATCAAGATCTAACATATCTTTGGGGTAGCCAGTTTTTTCTGAAATTAAATCCAAAACCTCTGCGGTTACCGTAGCTTCGTCTAAAATCCTAGGAGCAACTGGAGCAACTTGCGCCACTGGGGCTATTGGAGCGGCAACTGACACAGCTGGAGCGGCAACCTGAGCCGTCGCTGGGGCGGCCTGTGTTGCGTGGTGGCTGTGGCCTGCGTCGGCCTTATCAACAAAAGCTTGCGGGGCTTCCATTATCAAAGACGGCGCTTTGCCAGCTTGATAATTATCTTTAATTCTTAAAGTATTATTTACAACTTCTACTACAGGGGTTTCCTGTTTAGAAATTGTTTTAAGCCATTGATTATGCTTTGCTTCGTCAATAATCCTTGGGTTGCCTGCGCTCCATATTTTCTCTTGCAAAGTCATAGAAAGCTGCGAGCCAAAACCAGCCGCTAAACGCAAAGCATATTTAAAATTATAATGCCCGCCTTGGCTTAAAGTAATGCCCGTAAGTTCTGGGTCAGGCTCTTGATAATTAGCTATAGGCGGAACATTGCCCGTGTTTAGAGAATGAACAGCTATAACATCTTCTAGCCCGGCGCCCATAGCGTGTCCAGTAAAGCCCTTTACATTGCTTACTATAATATCTTTTACACTTGCGCCAAATGTGCTGCGCAAGGCAAAAACTTCTGCGCTGGCGCTACCGCCACGAGCAGGGGTATACGTTTCGTGAGAGATAAAGACCATTTCTTTTGCCATATCCAAGCGGTTTAGGCTATATTTTTGCTCAACAGTCTTCATAAGTTTGCCCATAACTTGAGCGACATGGTTTACATCTAATCTTGTTGGGTGAAATGCGCTATTTGTAAGCTCTGTAGCAAGAAGTTTTGTTAGAGGTATCATACCGCGTTTTTTAACTTCTGCGGCGTCTTCAACTACTAAACCAGCCGCTCCCATACCAACTATCATACCATTGCGTCTTTTATCAAAAGGCAAAGCGGCTTTGGCGACATCAGCCTCTTTGCTGACTGCGCCTGAAGCTAAGAAGCCGGCAAGTATCCACTCTTGTAAAATATCATTAGTAACATCGTCAGCGGCAATAATTACAACCCTTTTTGCGCGGCCAAGTTTAATCCAATCTTCCGCCACGCTGATAGACTGCGCAGTTGAAGAGCAGGCCCCGCTTAAATGCGTCGCCGGGCCACGGGCGCGTATCCATTGGCAAAATTGGCTGTGCGCTATTGGTATAGCTTTTAACAAGAAATCTTGGGAGAAGACATGCGCTTGATGCTGTTCGTATTTTGCAAAATGCTCGTTAAACCAAGCGGTTATATGAACCTTTAAGTCCTCATCGGCAATAGTATTGATGAGGAATTTATAAAATTCCCCCACTTCTTCTTTGGTTTTTTTATTTAAAATATCGGCTATATTTGCGGATACTTCGCTAATCCAAGTTGAAGCTGTTGGGAAAGCAGAGGTAAAGATAACGCCGGTATCGTCAATCATTTCTTCGGGCAAACCCCATCTATCGGGCAAATAACCGCCGGCAGTTGTGGGTTTATAGTAAAGCACCAGCGGAATGCCGGCGTCTTTAAGGGCAAGTATGCCTGCGGCTATGGCTAAAGTGAAGCTTGGGTCCATAGATTTTACCCATTTTGCCGGCATACCAAATTCTTTTTCAAAATCAAAAGAGCCTTTGCGAGCGGCAAGTTTGACGGAGGCTGAAATATCGGTTAATTTTTCAACTCTGTGATTGCCCACGCGGGATTTGACTACATATTCAATATTTTTATCAATTTGTTTTTGCTGAGCGTCTAAAGGCAAGTTTTCAATAAAATTTTTGCCTTGCAAAATTTCGTCCAAATTACCTTCTTGGAAGAGCTTTTTCCAACTGCCGGGCGTACCTGCGGCTATACCGCTGATAACAACTTCGGGCTGGGCGCAAGGAGCGCAAGGGGTAGCGCTTGCTAGAGAGGACGGGGCAACTGCAACCGTGGCAGCTGTATTGCCCTCAACTTTACCGCCGACTTCTTGTAAGAAGGCTGGGTTATAAATAGAATCATTTGCCATAATATCTGTTTTGCTCCAATCAACGGCGACGCCTGCTGCCGCAAGCTGAGCCATAAGATCATTAAACTCCGATATACCGCCTTTTTTGGGGTGGTTAGACGCCAAAACACGGATATCTTTTTTGTCTGATAAAGTGCTTGTAACAAATGCGCTTAAAACACGTTTGGGGCCGACCTCAATAAACAGCCTTACCCCACGCTCATAAGCAAGTTTAACCTGCTTAATCCATTCTACAGAGCTCATAATTTGAGTCATTAAAATATCTTTAATTTTCTCTGGATCGCTAGGGTAGAAATCAGCGGAAACATTTGAAGTTATCGGTATTTTAGGGGCGTTAATTTTAAGCGTGTTTAAAAATTCCCTATAGGCTGGCATAGCCGGTTGAATAATGGCTGAGTGGAAAGCGTGAGATACTGGCACAAGCACAGATTGTATGCCCATATCATTAAACCTAGCTACAGCGTCTTCAACGGATTTTGTTTCGCCGGCGATAACTGTTTGCGTAGGGCAATTTTTATTAGCTATGGCGACATAGCCTGAAATCTTTTTAAGCTCTGGCTCTATTATATCCACTGTTGAAGATACGGCGGCCATTTTGCCATTATCTTTAACCTGTATTCTTGCCATAGTAGTGCCGCGCATAGAAACCGCCCTTATAGCGTCTGGGAAATCTAAAACGCCGGCGGCTACGGCTGCGCCGTATTCGCCAAGGCTGTGGCCCATGGCGACATCTGGCTTAATGCCAAATTGATACAAAAGCCTCATCATAGCGACATTTGCCGTTAAAATGGCGGGCTGAGTAAACTGGGTTTGTTTTATAGTTTCCTCACGCTGTTTGGTTATTTCTTTGCTTTCGCCTTCTCTTGACCAAAGCTCCGCCGTTAAATCAAGGCCCATCATATCTTTTAAGATGCCGTTGGCTTCGGTAAAAGTATCTTGAACTATTTTATACTTGCTGGCCAAATCTTTCATCATATCAACATACTGCGCGCCTTGTCCGGGGAACATAAAACAAATTTTCGGCTTTTCCACTTTGGGGTGGAAGGTATAAATACCTTTCATTTTTAAGTATAGAGATTGCTCCGCCCAAACATCTGCGCCGCTGGCGGTTTTAATAAAAAACTCAATTTTTTCTTTTAGTTTTTCCGGGGACTCAACATTAATTGAAACTGCAAAATTCTTATATTTTGCGGTATGATTTTTAAAAGCTATTTTAGTAATATAGGCGGGATTATTTTCTATTTGTCTAACGGCATTGTTAAGCTCGTTAAAAAGATCTTGCTTTGTTTCTCCCGAAAAAACAAGCATATCGCCCTGCAATTTTTCCAAAGGAACCATAAGTTCATACCCTGCTGTGGGCGTTAAATTTTGTGTCATTTTATTTGTCTCCTGGTTTACTAAAATTGGTTCTGGTGATTTTTGCGTCATATTTGGGTCATATTCTTCTGTCGCCATATGGAAGTTGGTGCCGCCAAATCCAAAAGAGGAAATATTGGCTCTTCTTAATTTATCTGTCTTCCACTCTGTGGCTTGCGTAATTACTTTAAATGGACAATTTGCCCAATCAACCGTTGGGTTTGGGGTTTCAAAATTGATTGAAGGCGGCAATACTTTATTATATAAAGCAAGCATTACCTTTATTACTGAAGCCATACCGGCGGCGGCTTTTGCGTGGCCTATTTGGCTTTTAATAGAGCCTAGCCCAATAGTGCCGGGTTTTGCGTAAGGGGCAAAAACTTCGTTTAAAGCGGCTAGCTCGGTAGCGTCGCCAACTTTAGTTGCGGTGCCGTGCGCTTCCATAAGGCTGACTTCGCCCGGGGTATAATCAAGCTGCTCAAAAGCCCGCTCAACCGCCATTTTTTGGCCTTTTGGATTTGGGGCGGTAATGCCCTTGCCTTTACCGTCGCTTGAAGCGCCAACAGCGCGAATTACGCCGTAAATTTTATCGCCAGCTTTTTGAGCGTCGCTAAGACGTTTTAAAATTAACATACCTGCGCCTTCGGCCATAACGAATCCGTTTGCTCTTGCGTCAAAAGCATAAGAACCGTCTGGCGACAACGCGCCAATTTTAGAAAATTTAATATAAGCGGCTGCCGACATCATTTGGTCAACGCCGCCGCAAAGAACCATATCGTAATTGCCTAAACGAAGGCCGTTTACCGCCTGGTCTATAGCGGCAATAGAGCTTGCGCAAGCTGCGTCAATTGCAAAACTTGTACCGTTTAAATTAAAAACATTTGCCACCCTGCCCGCTATAACATTGGGGAGTTCGCCGGGCATAGTGTCTTCGGTTATAGGGAGAAATTTGGCGTCTACCGCTTTTTCAACATCGCCAATTATTGCTTCCGTTGTAGCGGGAGGCAAGGCGGCAAAGCTGGAAGAATGCCTGAGCATATCGTAATAAAGATGTTTGTAAATGCGGGTATTGCTATACTCGTTTTTAATGCCGCCCATAGCATTAGCTACAATAACGGCGGTGCGGGCGCGGTCAAAATCTTTTTTGTCATAGCCGGAATCTTCAAGAGCCATAGCGGCGGTTTCTATAGCAAGGTGCTGGGTGCTATCCATTTGCTTGGCTATGTTTGGCGGTATTCTATATTTTAAAGAATTAAACTGAAAGCCGGTTATAAAGCCGCCTATTTTAGAGTATGTTTTATCTTTTGCGCTACGGTCTGCGCTATAAAAAAGTGCAGGGTCCCATCTTTCTTTGGGGACTTCAATAATACAATTTTTACCCTCTGTGATATTCTTCCAAAACTCATCTTTATTAAGGGCGCCGGGCATTACTGCGCCAATACCGATAACTGCTATGGGTTCAAGATTTTTTGCCATATAAATTTACTCCTCAAAATTTTTGGGATTATGAAAGGTAAGCGCTGCTAATACTGCTTGCAGGTTTAATGATTTACTCATATATAGATATAATATTAAATTAAGAAAGACAAGGCAATTGTTTATTGGCGGCTTTTAGCAATATTGATTGGCATAAATTTGCGCAAAAATTTATTAATTCTTTAAACATAGGCCATAAAACAAAAATCTTTCTATTTGAAGTTTCAACCCAAATAGATCCGCACGATACTATGGCTGAGCTTTTTGATAATTTGCGCCGCGCAAATACAATTTTGATAGATTTTGCTCAAGACATTTGGC
>JAISHT010000069.1 GCA_031262415.1 Elusimicrobiota bacterium
ACACCCGCCGCTAAAGAGTTTTTAAATCATCTAAAAGAGCTTGCAAAAAGCACTTACCCATACCCCGAGCTTAAACTTGTTTCTAACGGCGCAGAGCTTGAGGAAATGGTTATTTTGTAGTTTAAAATTAAGGCAAATAATGCTTTAATAAAAACTAACAAATTATAGCGCAAAGCTTTTACAGCAAAACCCCCTAAGTTTCTTCTTAGGGGGTTTTTATAAAAAACATACAAAAACGGCTATTTGTCTTGTTTCTTGCCAGCGTTCTTTATCATAGCCTCAAAAATATCTGCGCTTAGCGGTTTTGAATACAAATAGCCTTGCGCAATATCGACGCCGGCTTGTTTCAAAAATTCCGCTTGCTCGGGCGTTTCAACGCCTTCTGCTATAACTTTTATATTTAAAGATTTAAGCATCTTCACCGCCCCGGTTATAACATTATGGGCTCGCAGGTTGCCATCGGAATCTTTAAGGAATTCCTTATCCAGCTTAATAGTATCAAAAGGCAATTCTTTAAGCATATTTAAGGATGAGAAGCCCGAGCCAAAATCGTCCATCGCAACGGCAAAGCCTAAGGCGTGCATATCGTCAATAAATTTTTTGATTTTCTCAATATCGCTAAACGCCGCGCTTTCCGTAATTTCAACTTCAATAAGTTTTGGCGGTATTTGATATTTGTCAATAATGATCTTAAAATCTTTTACATAATTAGAATTATTAAGATGTGTTTTTGAAAAGTTTACCGCTATTGGCAAAACGGTTAAGCCTTCGTCTAACCAAAGTCTTATTTTTTTGGCGACTTCTTCCAAAATAAACATATCAAGACGCATAATGAAACCATTTTTTTCAAATACTGGTATAAACTCATCTGGCATTACAAGGCCTCTGCGCGGGTGGGCCCAGCGTATAAGCGCCTCGCAACTAGATAGTTTTGCGTCTTTAAAATAATACTGCGGCTGGAAATATACCGCAAATTGATGGTCTTGCAAAGCGGCTTCCATATTATTTTCTATAGCCTTTTCTTGCAAAATGAGTTTACGGGAGCTTTCTTCATAAAAAGTATACGTTTTGCCGCCGCTTGCTTTTGCTACTTTTCTAGCAATATTTGCGCGGTCAATCATCAAATAGAAAGGTATTTTTTCCTTAATTCTGTATATGCCAAAAGAAGGCACTATCTTATAATTTGCGCCAGAGAGAGCATAGCAATTGCTAATTTCCTCTTTCATAGCTTTTAGCCTTTGCAAAATAATTTCATCGTTTTTGTATTCCATCATAAAGGCAAAAACATCTAGCGCAAGACGGGCATAAGGCTCGTCGTGGTGCAAATTGCGTTTAATACAATCGGCCAAATGCATAAGCACAATGTCGCCTTGCTTGTGTCCAAACAAATCATTAATAACTTTAAATTTGTTGATATCCATAACAACCACAACATATTGCTTATGCGGATTATGTTGTAAAATATGCGGCAAATCTTGGCGAAATTTATTTAAATTCCATATGCCTGTTACTCCGTCTTTATAGGCGAGGTAAAAGAGAGAATCCTTATCATTGCGGCGGCGTATCATTAAATAGGTGAAGATGCCACCAAACAAAACTATCATCGCCAAGAATAAAGCCAGCGAGAAGAATAGAATTTTTGTAGATCTTTCCCTTACAACTTGCGTAGGGACGACAAAAACTAAATACCAATCGTTAATATTCAGAGGAAGATAATTTAAAAAACGATGCTCATCAAAAATAGTATAGCTTAATGTACCTCTTTCTCCTTTTGAGGTGTTTGCAAGCATATTCGCGAAGCTGCTACCTTTATCAAACTCCGCCTCGCGTCCAGCTTCCGTAATGTTTGAAATATTTTGTATTTTGGCGGGGTTTTTGGAATCTATTACAATATCGCCATTGCTTCTAATTACATAAGAAAACCCTTGCCCGGCAAGTTTATATGGCTTTAAAATATTTTCATAATACTCTGTGCTTTGCGTGCCGAACAAAACGCCCATAACTTTATCTGCGGCAAAAATTGGCACGGCAATAACTATAATTGGCTGATTATCAAAAGGGTCAAAAATAGTCTCGCTAATTCTAACATTGCCAGCCATAACATCACGGGTAATATTAATGTTTAAAAAATCCTGCCTTAACGTTCCATCGTTCATTATGGCAAGATTGCCCTCTAAAATAACGCCCATTTGCTTAAATTCATTGCGTTGATTTGCCATATCAAGTAAAGAGAGCAAGCGGTTTTGGTCATTGGGGCGGAACTTGTAAAAAACGCCCAAAGTTTGCGCCATTGCATTTAAAATTTGGGTTTCTTCTCTTATTTGATGGTTAAGGTTATCAGCTTCTTGCGTGGCGATATCATAGACGAATGCACGCACATCAGTGCGCAGCAAACTGCGCAAACTATTCCAATAAAATATAGATCCGCCGATGATAAATAATATGCCGATTAAAACTACATAAAAAATACTTGTGGACGAAAACAAATGCTTATTCTTCATAATACCTCTTTGCTTTTTAGGGCTAATATTTAAAGCTAATAATATTATATTAATAAAAAACATTTTATTTTGCTAGAATTTAAAGAGAAACAATTATATTAATGGAGAAAATATTATGAGAAACCTAGTCATCACAGTATTAACCTTAGCTATATTCGTTACTTTTGGCTACGCCGCTGATACTTGCAGCGTGAAATGCGCAAAAGGCGACTTGCTTTGCCAAAATACTTGTGCAAAAGAGCAAATTAATAACTTAAAGAAATCCGCCACAGCAGCTAAAACAGACGCTAAGGCTAAATTAAACAATGCAGCTGCATCTTCCTCCACTTCTGATGCAGATGCTAAAGCCGCTGCAAAAGTCAAACAAGAAGAGGTCAAGGCTGCCATAAAAGCAAAACAAGCTGAAATAAAAGCCAAACAAGATAAGGCTACTGCCGATGCTAAAGCAAACCAAGCAAAAATAAAAGCGGATTTAAAGGCTAAACAAACCAATGCTAAAAAAAGCTTAAAAGATGCCAAGAAAACCGCAAAAGAGCAAGAAAAAGCTACTAAGGATAAAGTCAAAGCCGCAAAAAAAGACGCTAAAAATGAGATTGATTCCTGGAACACAATCTTGCAAGGCCAAAGCAATTAGTTTATTTTGTCTTACTAAACATAAAAAACACCCAGCTAAAAGTTGGGTGTTTTTTTATTAAAATAAAACTTTAGCAGCTAGCTAATTAAAATAAATATCTGGCCTTTAAGCCCCAATGGCTTGAGGTGGCAATATCTCTGTTGTGGCATTCAAAATACAAATACGGCACCAAGGCCAAATGCTCGGGGATAGCCTCAAAGGCATAGTCTATACCAAGGCCATAGGCCGCAACGCTTTTTTCAAAACCCATATAGCTTTTTAAAGTAATATAAGCTTCTAGCGAGTGTATGTTATTAATGTAATATTTAGCTAAGCCTTGCAATGATAAAATTGTGCCAGAACTAACATAATCAGTATGGCTTACATATTCAAGCCCCACACGGGCGGCAAGCGTAAAATTTTGCAAAATTTCAGCTGAGCCAATATGACCAAAAACGCCTATATCATTGGAGCCTTTGGCTGAGCCATTGTCGCCATTATATGGCGATTTAAACATTTTAGGGCTAAAATAAGCCTCTAAATCAAGGAAGTATCCATCGGCTAATCCATCAAAAAATCTATAGGTAGCGTTGACGGCAAAATCCTGCAAGCTGCCGTTTTGATGCTTCATATCAACCCAGCCGACAGATAAGCCAACCATTAAATTATCCATAGCGCCCATGTTAATGTTTTCCGTTAAAGCCCAAGAGTCGCCTTCTCTAATGGCATTATTAGTAAAAGCCAAATAAGTATCTGATAAGACTTCGCCTTGTTTGGTCATAAAAAAAGGATCGGTCAGGGCAGCGGCATTAGCAGCAGCGCAAAGCATAGCAGAGGCCAATGCTGAAAGCACAAGTTTTTTCATTCTTTTCTCCTTAAAAATTTATATACTTAATCATACCATATCTTTACCATGGAGGATATATGCAACAATCCAAATTATTAGAATTTTTCTTGCCAGATCACCCTTTCTACAGATACATAATTATTTTAGCGGCTATTTTCCTTGCGCTTATTTTAATAAAACATTTTGCAAAAGCTTTGCAATGGCTTACCGAGCAAGTATTATTAAAAAAGAATTTTATTGGCAAAAGCTGGCTTACAATATTTACCAAAAACAAATTATTTAGCAATATCTTTTTTGCTTTTGGTATGGCGTTTTTAGCGTCAATTAGCGGAGTTGTTTTGCAAGATTTATACCCCAAAATAAGCACGGTTATTGTGCGGGGTTTAAACAGTATTGTAGTTATAGCCATAACGCTAAGCATAGGCTCTGCTTTAAGCGTGATTTCAGACAAATTTTCAAAATCAATAAACTTGCCCATAAAAGGCATAGCGCAAGCTATAAAAGTTATTTTCTGGATTATAACCATAATCTTGATAATGTCCATTATGATTAACAAAGACCCGCTTTACTTCCTTGGCGGACTAACGGCATTATCAGCCATTATATTGCTTATTTTTAAAGATTCTATTTTAGGACTTACCTCCGGCTTTCAACTTTTGCTAAACGATTTAGTACGTGTTGGCGATTGGATAGAAATACCCAGCCAAAGAGCCGATGGCGAAGTTATTGATATTTTGCTTACTACAGTGCGTGTTCGCAATTGGGATAATACTATAGTAAATATACCCGCTTATGATTTGGTTTCGCAAGCCTTCACTAACTGGCGTGGTATGACCGAGGCCGGCGGCCGCAGAATAAAACGGGCTATAAATATTGATATGGAAACCGTTCGCTTCTTAAATG
>JAISHT010000071.1 GCA_031262415.1 Elusimicrobiota bacterium
CCATAACAAAAAAAACCTACCTTTCTTTAAAAAAGAAAAGCCGAGGATGGGATTTGAACCCACAACCTACGGTTTACAAAACCGTTGCTCAACCATTGAGCTACCTCGGCGTAAAACTATAAAAAACTTATTTTATAAATTATTTTTACTGACAAGAAATTATACCAATTTTTAAAACAACTTGCTACTTGTCCAGATTTGAGAAACTTAAAAACTTGTCATTTTTTTGTATGTTTTAAGCCTGCTATCAATAGTTTTTTTATCAAGCTGGGCAAGTTTGGTTATGCTAAAATTTTCAATTGCAAAGCTGGCCATAACAGTGCCAACAGCCAAAGCTTTTTTTATATTTTTTATATCGGCCCAATTTTTTGTTGAAGCCAAAAAGCCGGTAAATCCGCCGCCAAAACTATCGCCTGCGCCGGTGGTGTCAACGGGTTCTTCTATTAAATAGGGAGGTATTTGGCGCATAGTATCTTTATTTATCAGCAATGCGCCATTTGGCCCTAATTTTACAACAACCATTTGCGGCCCCAGTTTTAAAATGGCTTTGCCAGCTTTTATAAGATTATGTATAGAAGTAAGCTGACGGGCCTCTTCTTCGTTGACAAGCAAAATATTTACCCGTTTTAGAAGTTTAAGCAAGTCCTTTTTGGCGTGCGTAATCCAAAAGTTCATAGTATCGCAAACTACCAAGCGGGGGTTTTGCATTTGCTCAAGCACGGCCAGTTGCAATTTGGGCTCAATATTAGCTAAAAAAGCCGCTGGGCATTTTGCCGCTTGCGGGGAAAGTTTTGGTGTAAAATTTTCAAAAACATTTAACTTTGTAGATAAAGTAGTGGCATTTTTAAAATCGGCATCGTAGCTAGCGGCCCAAGCAAAAGTTTTGCCCTTTTTAATTTGCAAAGAATCTAAGTTTACTTTGCGGTTTTTAAATGGGGCCAGATGTTTTTTAGTAAAATCCGTGCCAACTACCCCGACAAGTTTCGGCCTTGCAAAATAACTAGCCGCCACCGCCGCATACGAGGCCGAGCCGCCAACAACCGTTTTAACTGATTTTTTATGCGTTTTTATATCGTCAAACGCAATTGAGCCCACTATTAACACACGGGTACCTTTTATTTATTGCAAGCCTTTGTCAAAAATTTCTACAGTTTCAGTTTCGTTAAACTGCCTTGTAAACTGATTTGCTAAAGCCTGCGCCTTTATTTCCATAGCGGCAAGCGCCATAGCGTCAAGGTTTTTATCAATTTCGGCATCTTTTTTGCCTTGAGATTTGTAAAGCATTTTAACTTCTTGCGGAGTAGTTTTGGCAGATAAAATTAAAACATTTTGGAATTTTGCCGCCAGCTTTTGTTTGCTTAGAGTATTTTCGTATTCGGCAGGGTTCATACCAAAATTATTTCGCACCAGCCAAACATAAGCAGTTTTGTTAAAAAGCCCGTTTTTATTAAACAAAGGCGAGTTGCGTATAGTATAAGCAATTTCAAGGTCAGAAACGCCCATGCCAAATTTTGCCGCGCTTTGGGCTAGGCTTTCTTCATTAATCATAGTTTGCAAGACTTGTTGCTTAATTTGTTTTAAGGTATTTTCGTTGTAATTATCCTCGCCGCGCATTTGCCTATCCATTAAATTGACGGCGGTAGTATAATCTTTATATTTTATTTTCCCTTTGCCAATTTTTGCCACTGCGGCATTTGGGCCGTATTCTTCCATAAAGACGCCTGCGCCCACAAAGCCCAAGCTGCCTAGAAAGAAAACAATAGTTAAAATTAAAAATACATTTTTGTATTTAATTAGAAAAGAAATCATTCCTCGCTTTCTCCTTTTTTGTTTTTAAGCGGCTTGTCATCGTCGCTGATAGGTTCTTCTTGTTCGGCAAGGCTATCGTCTTCTTCGCCTACTACTTGTATAGTTGCGCTTACTTTTGCGCCGCCTTCAACCAAAATGCTTTTTGAGCGAATATTGCCAGATATTTTTGCATCTGCAAGTATTTCAACATTATCTGCGCAAATATCGCCGACTAATTTGCCTATTACCACAACGCCTTGTGCCGTAATATCGCCTTTTACACTGCCGCTTTTGCTGATGGTTACATATTTGGCATTATCTACATTGCCGTCAAGGTTGCCGTCAATTCTTAGCGAGCCCTGCAAGTCCAAAGTGCCTTGGAACTGGCATTCTTCGCTTATTACGGAAACATGTTCGCCCGTTTTTGCGTCTTTATTTAAAAAACCCATAACTCCTCCTTAAAAATACTACTTAAAATATGCTTTTGGATTGACGGGCACGCCGTCTTTCCAAACCTCATAGTGCAAATGTACGCCTGTAGAGCGGCCCGTGGTGCCCATATTTGCAATAACCTGCCCTCGTTTTACTTTGTCGCCTTTTTTTACCCTGATATCAGCCAAATGCCCGTAAAGGGTTGAATAGCCAAAACCGTGGTCCACCAAAACTGCTTGCCCATAACCCGCCGCCCAGCCTGTTTGGCGAACAACGCCATCAGCCGTAACGGAGATTTTTGAGTTTGGGCTGCCTGCAAAATCTAAACCATAATGATACGAAGCAAGATATGTGCCAAAAGGCGAAAGTCTATAGCCAAAGCCAGATGTCATTCTACCCTTAGAAACAGGCTTTATTGACGGCGTTGCGTCAGAAATATTTTTGCGGTTAGCGTAAAACCAAGCAATTTCCTGAAAGCTGGCTAAACTGCGCTCGGCTTGCTGTGTAAGGTTAGCTAAATTATCTGCAAATTCTTTTTCGTTAATCTCTTCCGTATTTTTTGAGAAAATATCACGGAAGGTAATTTCCCTTGATTCTTTGCCATTATTTATGCCGCCGGGCATATTTGCCTGCATACCAAGCATTTGCCGCATTTGCTTATCCGTATCTCTAACCAACTTCATATATTTGCGGTTTCTTGTAAGCTCTTCTGCAATAAGGGCAAGTTTTGTTTTCATTAATTTGCTATCGGCTTTGGTAATTTTATAATCAATATTTTGAGATACTATAAAAACCGCATAAACTGTTAAGGCAAGCCATAAGACTATTAATAAAAACGCAAGCCACGGGTAGAAAGAAAAGCGCATACCTCTACCATAACGGGGCATAAAAGCAATTTCTATCCGTTCAAAAAATATTCTATAAAAAGACGGGCGGTTCTTCATCACTATAAGATTTTATCAAATTAGGGGGGCAAAAAACAGTTGTTTTAGCGGCCAAATAAAATTATAATTAAAATATGAAAAAATTACTTATTTTAACTGTAGTTTGTTTTACCCTAGTTGCTTGTGGCAAAAACAATGCCCCTTTGCAACCTGATCAAGCTGAGCAAACGCCTGTTTCTAGCGAGCAGGACGGCGTGCAAACTGGCCAGCCCGGCCTTAATTTGCAAAGATTAAACGGCGGAACTTGGAACTTTCAAGCGCATAACGCCAGTCAGCCTGTGCTTGTTGCGTTTATGGCTACATTTTGCGGATATTGCAAAAGAATGGCGCCCTATATTGACGAGCTTGCCGCAAAATATAAGGGCAAAGCTGATACAATAATAGTTTTTATTGACGAGGAGCCTGTTGCCCCAAAAGAAGTTGTTAAAAAACTTGGGCTTAAAAATGTTGAAGTTGCCTATAACGGCGGCGAGTTTGCCACAATGATGGATTTGGAAGGATTCCCGCAAATGTATCTTTTTGACAATAAATCTAATGAAGTTGCCGTATGGAGCGGTTTTGATCCGGACCATGTTGTTTCAATATCTGCTAAAATTGACGAGTTTAATAGCCGCCCAGCCCAAGCCCAAAAAGCCCCACAAGCCGAAGCTAAAAAATAACTTTAGCGAATTTAAAAAAACCCTCAAGCCTTGTTTGGTTTGGGGGTTTTTATTGCGTCGTAGCGAAGCGAAGACGAATTGCGCAAGGATATTCTTAGACGGTATTTTAAATAATGCTTGACTTGGGGGGGGGGGTATTATGGTAAAATTAAGTATAGGCTGTTTATGCTCAAATAAAGGGCATATAAAAACTAGGAGGGAACAAAATGGAAGAAGAGAAAAGAAATAAATTAGTAAATAAAAAGAATGGTTTTACATTAATAGAACTATTAGTAGTTGTATTAATAATCGGCATACTTGCCGCTATTGCATTGCCGCAATATAATCAAGCAGTGTTTAATAGCAGAATGAAAAGAGTAGATATTGCTCAGCAAGGTTTGCTTTCTGCGTTAAACGAATATTATCTAATCCACGGCAAAGGGAGCTATCCTTCAAGTTTTAATGAGATTACTTGGGGCCTACCAGAAGGATGCACAGAAGTGAGCGGAGGAAGCTACCTTATGTGGCAATGTGATAATTTCCGCTTAGCTATACCTGCAAATGATAGAGTAACTGCTATCACGCAATTTACAGGAGCTACAGAAGGGCGTTATGACAAAATGTTAGCCAATGGGATATTTCGTTGTCGCAACACTACTTATGCTGGCGCAGCGGCAGAGCTTTATAAAAATTATTGCGAGGCTAATAATATCTTGATTCAATAGTTGCCAGATTGTCGTTTAATTCATAGCTTTGAAAATAAACCCCCTAAGATGAAACTTAGGGGGTTTTGCTGTAAAAGCTTTGCGCTATAATTTGTTAATTTTTATTAAAGCATTATTTGCCTTAATTTTAAATTACAAAATAACCATTTCCTCAAGCTCTGCGCCGTTAGAAACAAGTTTAAGCTCGGGGTATGGGTAAGTGCTTTTTGCAAGCTCTTTTAGATGATTTAAAAACTCTTTAGCGGCGGGTGT